>JBEIQS010000010.1:0-60858 GCA_040376425.1 Alphaproteobacteria bacterium
CAAAACACCGCGGGCGTGCGCCACCGACAAGGCGATGAGAAGGTCCATCAACAGACGCCGAAGTCCGTTGAAATTCGCCGGGATAAAGCCCTCTAATGTCCCACCAGAGCACAGCTCCATCGCCATCCAGGGGGTCCCCGATGGCAGGTGCCCCCCCGACGCGATCTCCGCCACATGGTCTACAATTCCCTGGTCCAGCACCGCCACAATGCCCGGGTGGTCCAGCCGCGCCATGGCGCGCACCTCGCCGGCAAAGGCCTGCTGAAGTACCGGCGACTGGGTCATCAGGATCTTGATGGCCACCGGAAGCCCCAACACCTGATGTTGGGCGCGCCACACCTCACTCATCCCGCCGCGACCGATGGGCTGTTGGAGGAGAAAGGGTCCGAGGGCAAGCTGCATCTGCTCCATAGGGTAGCCCGTCATCCGGACAACGGCGAGGTGAATCGGGGGTGGGAGGGGCCTTGCCTTTTTCGGATTTGTGCCTAACCCAATCCCATGCGACCGACTGGGGTACAGTGGATTATCGTGATGTCCGTGCTGGGAGTGGTGCTCCTGGTGCTGCTCTCCTTTGGGCTGTTGGATGTGGGGATGGTGCCCTATTCCAAGTTCAAAGACCTTGTTTCAAGTGGGCAGGTCTCTTCCGTCACCTTTGAGGGCGAGCAGGTCACCGCCAGCGTCACGGGAACGGACGGCCAGCCGAAGTCGGTGCGCACCGTGGCGGTGCCCAACGATCCCTCTCTCGTGAATATGCTGCAGGAAAAGCAGATCACCTACGGTGCGGTGCAGACCAACGGCTGCGGCAGCGCGACGGTGTTCACCAGCCTGCTCATGTTTTCCCTGGTGGCCTGGTTCATCATGATGCGGCCGGGCAACGGCGCGCCGCCAGGTGTGGCCACCTTCGGAAAATCCCAGGCCAAGCTGGCTCCTGAAGAGGGCACCGGCGTGACCTTCAAGGACGTGGCGGGTATCGATGAGGCAGAGGAGGAGCTGAACGAGATTGTGCAGTTCCTGAAGCAGCCGGATCGTTTTACGCGCTTAGGTGGGAAAATTCCGAAAGGCGTGCTGTTGGTGGGCCCTCCGGGTACCGGTAAAACCCTCCTTGCCCGCGCGGTTGCGGGAGAGGCGGGGGTGCCTTTCTATTCGATCTCCGGATCCGACTTTGTCGAGATGTTTGTAGGGGTGGGCGCCGCCCGCGTGCGCGACCTCTTCAAAAATGCCGCCGAGCGCGCGCCCTGCATCATCTTCATCGACGAGCTGGACGCCATCGGCAAGGCGCGCGGCGCCTCCTCGCCCGTGGGCGGGCACGACGAGCGCGAACAGACACTGAACCAGCTCCTGGTGGAAATGGATGGCTTTGATGGCCGTAAAGGTATCATCATCATGGCCGCCACCAACCGCCCTGAGACGCTGGACCCCGCCCTGCTGCGGGCCGGACGCTTCGACCGTCAGGTGGTGGTGGACCGCCCGGACGTGCGCGGTCGTGAGGCCATCCTCCAGGTGCACGCCCGCGGCCTGAAGTTGGGGCCGGATGTGGACCTGAAAGTTGTAGCCCAGCGTACACCGGGTTTCTCGGGTGCCGACCTCGCCAACGCCATGAACGAGGCCGCGCTCCTTGCGGCCCGTCGGGATGCGGAAGGCATCGCCATGGGCGATATCGAAGCTGCGGTCGAGCGGATGGTGGTGGGCCTGGAAAAGAAAAGTCGGCGTCTTTCCGACCAGGAACGCCGCGTGGTCGCCTATCACGAGGCGGGACACGCCATCTGTGGGGCGGTCTGCCCGGGCTCAGATACCGTCTCCAAGATCAGCATCATTCCCCGTGGGGTGGGCGCGCTGGGCTACACGCTGCACACGCCCAACGAGGATCGCTACCTGATCAGCCGGCAGGAGCTCAAGGACCGGATGGTGGTGCTCTACGGCGGACGGGTGGCGGAGGAGCTCATCTTCTCCGACTTCACCAGCGGTGCCTCGGACGACATCTCCAAGGCTTCTGACATTGCACGTCGTATGGTGGGCCAGTACGGAATGTCCGATGTGTTGGGTGCCATAAATTACGGAGCAGACCGACCCAATCCCTTTGGAATCGGCGAGGCCGGCCGAGACGTTGCCATCTCTCCGGAAACGGCACGCGCCATCGACGGCGAAGTGCGCCGTCTGGTGGACGAAGCCTATGCGCGCGCTCGCCAGATCGTGACGGAAAACCGCGATCTTCTGGTGGAGATGGCCGACAAGCTGCTGGTGCAGGAAGTGCTGGACGGCGAGGCCCTGAAGTCCTATCTGGTGCGTGCCGCGGGGAAAAAAGGGCACTCCGGCATCCGGGGCTTGAGCACCGGCGACACGCTGCCCGAAGGCCTGACGGCCGACGAGCCTTTGCCGGAAGAGCAGACCTCCTGAGATCCGGCGGGTTAGTTTCCGGCCATGTACATCGAGCAGTTAGAAATCGAGGGGTTTGCCGGGTTACCCCTGGCGCAGCTTCGGCTGGAGCGCTTCAGCCGCCTGCACGGAAGCCCGCGCGCCCGAGTGGCGGTTGCCGATGCGATCCATCTGGCCTTCGCGCTGCTGGATGAGGGGTTGTTCCGGTCTCTTTTGAGCCGCTGGGGCTGCCAGAATGTGACGGTGGAGAAGGAGGGCAACCTGCCCCGTGGCGCTACCTGGACGGAGGCTCCCGGACTCTCCTCGGTAGTCGCGGTGCCCACAGAGGCCCTGCTGAAAGTGAGCTTGCGGCTGTCGCTGGATCCACCGTTGTTCGGGCGGATCCGGTCGCGCGCCACCCGAGATCCCCGGCTGGTGGAAGCCATCGGGGGCGGGAGCACCTTGAGGTTGGGCGTGGGCGCCCGCTTTGGCCCCGCCTTCGACGCGCTTTCCCTGGACCTCCTCAGCCTGGAGATCGGGGGCGTCTCCTTTCCCGCCCAGGGCAGCGAACGTCCGGACTGGCTGCTGCCGCTGCTGGCGGGCATCGGGCGCCGCCTGCAGCGCGGCGCTGCGCCCGAGGCATGGGGAAATGCGGCTCGTTCCTGGGATCCCCGACCGCACCACGCCCTGAAGCGGGCACAGGCGGCTGCCGCGGCACCCCCCTTTCGCCTGGGCGAATTGCAAGTCCTTCCCGAGGGGATCGGCCGCCTGGACAGCGACGCGCTGGTTCCCCTGCGCATGTTGGGGGCAGAGGCCGAGCTGGCCGTTGGCCTGGTGGGCGCGGTCCACTTGGGAGGCGCCGATATTCTGCTTTGGGAAGGATCGATCCCCGGCCCCTGGAAGCCCTGGCTCGGACGCCAGGCAGAGGCGGAGGCCTCCCCCTTGGAGCAGGTGATCCTGGTAGGAGCGGGCGCGGGTATCAACCTGGAAGAACCGCTGCTACCAGCGCAAACGGCTGGACGCGGCGTTCGATTTTTTTCAGGCGGAAAGGCAGGGTAGCTGCCCGGACCGGCTCACACCACCAGCGAGCCGGAGGCCGGCTCCACCATACGCATCACCGCCCCCACCTTGACGGCCTTGCCAAAGTAGATCTCCAGCTCTACCTCCCGATCCCGAAGGTGCAGGTAGCAGCGCCCATCGTGCTCTTGGCGCCCGTACATAAATTGGGACCCGGCAGGAATCTGCTGTCGCAGGAGGACGAGCGCCACCCCCATGCGGGGACCACGGCAGGCCGCCAGGAAGCGATCCGCCTGCACACCCATCACCTCGGTGGTCTCGGATCCCACCAAGAACAGGCTCCTCCATCCTGGCCGATCGTCGGCGCGCGCCGCCTCCAACACCATCCGTGCCAGCTCGTTGGGGCTCAAGGGCCGACGGCGCTCGGGCACCCGTCGCGACTGCTCGCGGTTCACGCGAAGAAACAGCCACAGCCCCAGCAACAGAGCGGCCATCAAAGCAAGGGTCTGGGGGCTTGGAAGAATCATGTACGTTCAAGGAACAGTACGCCGTTGCCGGGCCATTTCCATAGGGGATTCTACCTACCAATCCGCCTACGGCAGGTAGAACGCTGCCTTCCGCGCAAACATGCGCATGTCGATGCGGAGCTCTGCTATACTACGCGCATGAGACTGCTCCTCCCCCTCTTTTTTCTGGCCTGCACCGGACCCACCCCGCTGAAGGACGACACACAGGCGCCCCTGCGTGATGATGTCGATCAGGACGGATATTCCGCCGAGGAGGGCGACTGCAACGATGCCGACGCCGACTTCTCGCCCGGTGTGATCGAGAGCTGCGACGGCCTGGACAACGACTGCGATGGCGTCATCGACAACGGCGCCCTGACCACCTTCTACAGCGACCAGGACGGCGATGGCTACGGCGACGACGGCGCGCCCGTCGAGGCCTGCAACCAACCCGCCGACGCGGTCAGCAATGCCCAGGACTGCGATGACAGCCGCGACAACGTCTTTCCCGGCTCGCCGGAGGCATGCGACGGGCTGGACAACAACTGCAACGGCACCGTCGACGAGGGCGCAACCGACGCGATCACCTGGTACCCCGACCTGGACGGCGACGGCTACGGTGCCCCCAACGGCACCGCCTCCTGCACCCCCATCGCCGGCGCCGTTGAGCTCTCCGGGGACTGCGACGATCGCGACGCCGACATCTGGCCCGGAGCCCCTGAGTTCTGCGACGGCCTGGACCAGGACTGCGACGGCGTGATCGACAACGACGCGGTGGACCCCCGCACCTGGTACGAGGACGTGGACGCCGACGGCTACGGCGATCCCGCTGCCCCCGCCGAGGCATGCACCCAACCCAACGGCTTTGGTGCCGACGACAGCGACTGTGACGACAGCGATCCCGAAATCTACCCCGGTGCCGACGAGCTGTGTGATGGGCAGGACCAGGACTGCGACGGCAGCATCGACGAGGCCGCCATCGACGCGCCCACCTGGTACCTGGACGCCGACGGCGACAGCTACGGCAACGCCAACCGCTCCATCAGTGACTGCAGCGCGCCCGCCGGCTACGTCCGCGATACCACCGACTGCGACGACCTGGACGCTTCCACCTATCCGGGAGCGACCGAGCTTTGCGATGGTGCTGACAATAACTGCGATGGGCGGATCGACGAAAACGCCACCAACATGGCCACCTGGTACTACGATGCGGACGGCGACAATTACGGCGATCCCACCCGCACCACCAGCAGTTGCAGCCAGCCCAACGGCTATGTAGCCGCCAATACAGATTGTAATGACGCAGTTTCTACCATCTATCCCGGTGCCGCCGAAAGCTGCGACGGGCTGGACAACAACTGCAACGGCCTGGTGGACGACGGCGCCGGCGGCTCCAGCACCTGGTACACCGACGCGGATGGCGATGGCTACGGAGATCCCTCCTCCTTCAGCAACGCGTGCAGCCAGCCCTCCGGCACCGTCAACAATAACCAGGACTGCAACGATAGCCTTCGGAGCATCTACCCTGGAGCAACAGAGCTTTGCGACGGTCTGGATCAGGACTGCGACGGCACCGCCGACGACAACGCCGTCGATGCGGTCTCGCTCTACCCGGACGTGGATGGCGATGGCTACGGCGACGAAAACGCCGCGCCGATCACCGGCTGTTCCGCCTCCGGCTACGTCAGCAACAATGGCGACTGTGACGACGCGGATGCCAGCACCGTGACAAGCTGCGGTGGCTTCACCGACTTCGACGGCAGCACCGGCTCGGCCTGGGAGCTCCGCCAGAGTTTTGTGGGGGGTGTCTATGGAATGTCGCTGATCACCTACCAGATGAGCGACATCCCCTACCTCTACAACATGCAAGGCAGCTACGTCCAGCAGTATAGCACCGCCGCCGACTCCTGGACCACGCTGGGAACCGCCATCTCCTTCTCCAATAGCTGGGCCAATTTTGCCCCCTATGACGGCTATCTATGGGGTATCCGCGCCGGGAATGTCTGGCGCTTTGATCCATCGAACAACAGCCTTGTGGCTGTTGCGGCCGTGAACCAGGTGGAGGATCTCTCCGCCACCGAAACCGACGAGGACGGCTACGTCTACGGCTATAGTGGAAATGGAAACATCATTATCTACGACACCCTGACGGGAACCACCCGCTACGTCGGCACCGGCCTGGGCTCGCAGTACGAAACGCGTCTGGCCTATGATCCCGACACCCGGAACCTGTACCTGGGTGGCTTCGCGCAGGCAAACTTGTGGGCCTACAACCTGGATACAGGCACCGTCACCCTGGCCACCTCCCACCCGGAGGGCATGCTGAACGACGTGGTCTGCTCCGATCGTTCGGGACACATCTATGCAGTGGGCGGCAGCTCGGGAACCACGGTCTACCAGTACAGTACCGTCAGCAATACCTGGGCGCAGATCCCCGCCTTCCCGGTGGATCACGGCATCAACGGCTCCTGCACGGTCACCTGGGATGGTTGGTTGTACGCCAGCTCTGGCTCACCCGCCAACCTGTACCGCATCGCCCTGTATTGAGCACCGCGATCTGTCATCGCTGCGGTGCAGGCAAAGACCTGCCCCTGGGGCGCTGTGGTGCCTGCGGGGTGGTGCCTGAGGGCCCCGACCGGGAGCTGGCCTTGCTGTGCTCCAGCCACTTCCTGGAGGAGGCCGAGCGGAGCCGGCTGGCCGAGCGCATCCGAAAAGGGGAGCCGCTCCAACCGGGGGCTGCCGCCCGTGCCGCCGCCCGCGCGGTGCTACAGCCGGGCGAGCCGGAGTGGATCCTCCAACCTCGCGAGCTGGTGCTGCTGAGCCTGGGCAACCTGCTCCTCACGCCGTTGTTGGGCTTTGCCATCTGGTTTCGGGCGCGCGGACGACCGGCCGGACGGCAGGCGCTGGTGGTGACCCTGCCCTGCTCGCTGCTGCTGGCGGTCGGCATCCTGGCCTGGCGGTTGCTGGGTTGAAAAAAAGAAGAGAATGCTGTCCCCCCTTTGGGGCACCGCGGTGGTCCTACAGGTGCAACAACGGAGTCAACATGCCTCGCTTCTCGCTTCGCACCCTGATGATCGGCGCCATCCTCCTTCCCGTTTCGGTGGCGATCGCCGGTGGGGACCGTGTGCAGGAGATGGCTTCGGCGATCGGCCTCTCCACCGACCAAACGGTCCAGGTGGAAGACATCATGGAAGAGTACCGGTTGAACCAGGTGGACAACAAGGCGGCCGTTGCAAAGGCACGGATGGAGCTGCGCAACCTGATGGACGCCTCCACCGTGGACGAACGGGCTGTTCGCAAAGCCTTTGATGCCCTGATGGTCGCCGAGCGTGAGCAGGCCGAGCGCCGCCTGGAAATGGGCCTTTCGCTGCGCCGGGTGATGACCTACGAGCAGTGGCAGGCCGCACAGGAGCTGCGCAAGGAACACCGCGAAGAACGTCGGGAAGGTCGCCCGGGTCGTGGGGAGGGACCGCGCGGTGAGGGACCACGCAGCGAGAACTATCGCGACTACGAGGATGGCGAGCTGCAGTAGCCTGTTCCCAGCGTAGAAACACAAAGGGCCCTGCGGATAGCGCAGGGCCCTTTCCTGTTTCTGGAAGCCGTAACCCTATTCGCGAAGGCCCAGCAGCGAGCTGGCAGCGTGGCTGACCCGCCCGAAGAGGGAGCGGCCCACATGCTTGGCCACCGTCAGCGTATCGCCGGTAGAACCCAGGGTACGCACCCCTTCGCCGCCCAGAACACCCTGGAGGTACTGCTCGCGGGTCTTGCGCCGCTGCAGCTTGCCCGAAGAGGTCTTGGGAAGCTGGCCGACCTTCAGCAGGACCACCTCGGCCACCCGCAGTGACAACTGCTCCGCCACCGCCTTCTTGATCTGCTCAGCCAGGTCGTCCGCGTACTCGTCCTTGGTTTCCACGGCAACAACCAGCTCTTCCGAAGACTCGCCGGGGCGGGAGAAGGCCACCACGTTGCCCTTGCGCACCCCGTCCACTTCGGCAACCACCCACTCAATGGTCTGCGGGTGGTGGTTGCGGCCGTTCAGGATGATCAGGTCTTTGCAGCGGCCGGTGATGTACACCTCGCCACCGTACACAAATCCCAGGTCGCCGGTCTTCAGCCAGCCGCCGCCAAAAGCCGCCTCGGTCGCTTCAGGATTCTCCCAGTAACCCGGCGTCACCGACGGACCCTGGAACTGGATCTCGCCCTCCATCCCATCCGGCTGAACCTGCCCATCACTGCCGACGATGCGGATGGAATGATCGCGGAAGGGGCGGCCACAGCTTACAAAATTCAATGCGACCGCGTCGTCCCCCGCGGGCTGCACCCGACCCTCGGCGCGGAAGGCCTCGGCATCTACCGTCGCAACACCAATCTCGCGACCACGCTGGAAAAAGCTCATAGCCAGGGTCGCTTCAGCCATTCCGTAGGCGGGCATCACCGAGCCCAGACGCAGACCTGCAGGGGCCATACGCTCGCTGAAATCCTGGATCACGGAGGGGTGGATGGGCTCGGCCCCGCAGCCAAGGCCGCGGATGCAGGAGAGATCCCAGCTCTTCAGCTCTTTCTCGCCCGCTTTTTTAGCCGCAAGCGCGAAGGCGAAATTGGGGCCGAAGGTCAGCGAGCCCCGGAAGTCGTGCATCGTCTGCATCCAGATGTTCGGACGCTTGACGAAGGTCATAGTGGGGATGAAGAAGCAGGGGATCGCCCGGAACAAGGGGGTGATCACGAAGCCGATCAAGCCCATGTCGTGGTACAGCGGCAGCCAGCTTACGGCGCGGTCCACACCCGGCACCAGCTCCAAGCCCTCGTCGGCAATGGCCCAACAGTTGGCCACCAGCGAACCATGGGTCACCATCACGCCCTTGGGGGCGGCGGTGGAGCCAGAAGTAAACTGAAGGAAGGCCAGATCTTCACGGGCCACCGTCGGCAGGGTACCGGTGAACGGCGCCACCGTATCCAGCTTCTCGACCGTGTAGACGTCCTTAAGCGTCCGCACGCGGGTGATCACCTGCCACAGCACGTTGGACAGGGAACGATCGGTGAGCAACAGCTTGGCACCGGCCACATTCATGATGTTCACCGCGCTGTCCATGTAGGCGTCCAGGCGCCCGAAGGACAGCGGCGGGAACATGGGCACCGGCACCAGACCGGCCACCAGCGCACCCAAGAAGGTCACCACAAAGTCTTCCGGCTGCGTGAGGACCATCGCCACGCGGTCCCCCTTCACCAGGCCATAGGCCAGCAGCGACCGTGCCCGACCTTCGGCCCGACGGTTGAGGTCGGCGAAGTTGCACAGGGTCTGCTTTCCAGTGTTGTCCATAAAGGTATAGCCCTCGTCGGTCACGCTGCCGATACGACGCAGCGCCTCCACGACGGTCTCCGGGCAGGTGTGCAGTTCGGCGAGAAGGGCGGGCGATGGGGTCCAGGAAGACAAGGCAACCTCCACGGAGTGCATAGGCCTGAGCGACGCGCATGGGCGCCTCTCTTGACGTGGGAGGATTACCACAGTCCAAGCGCGGCGACAAGTGCAGGTTCTTATTTGTTTTATTCTCGTTGGTCACAATAGGACCAACTGACGGGTCAGTTTTTCGGCGGGCTACCCGCAGCGTGCGTTTCGGGCTATTCTGCCGCGTCGGAGGTCCCCTGCTGCGGAAGTTGCTCGCCGTTCTGCTCTGTGTCGGCGCCTTGGGCGGTCTGGCGCGACTGGCAACTTCCCCCACGGTACACAGCGGGCGTGCCTCAGACGCGCTTCCGCTCTATCTCTCCGCAGCCGCTGTAGAAGCGGGCCTGGATCCTACCCTTCAGAGCTCTCTGGCCACGGTGTATGACCAGCGCGGGATGGAGGTGGGCGCCGCGACCTTCTCCACCCTCTACCCCGCCACCACCGGGTGGCTGCTTCGCCCCTACGCGGACTTCACCTGGGAGGAGTTTACACGGATCTGGCGTTGGACCATGCTTCTTTCCTTGGCATCCTTCCCGCTCGCTGCGGGTTGGCTGGCGCCGGGAGACCTCTTCCAACGGCTGGCCTGGGGCGGCGCAATCGGTTGTATTTTAGCTTACCATCCGGTCGCTTCCGAATGTGTACGCCTCGGTCAAATCAATATGTTGTTGGCGGCATTCTGCGCCACCGCCATGGCGACCACCTTGCGGGGTCCGGCCTGGGCCGGCGGCATCGGCCTTGCAGTGGGGGGGCTGCTGAAGCTCGTACCCGGCGCGTTGGTGCTGCCCTTGTTGGCCACCCGTCGTCTTGCGCCGGTGGTTGTTACCGGAGTTCTCGGTCTTGCAGGTTTGAGTCTCTGTGCCACAGTTGTGCCGCTGGATCGTATCCTGACCGGCATCCGGGAGACGCTGCGCTTCCAGGGGAGTATCGACCCGGACTGGCTGGTGGGAAAAAACCCGGCCCCGGATTGGATGCGCTGGCTGGGCTATGTGCGCCATACGCCCTTGCAGTGGATCACCCTGGGTATCGCAGGGATTGTGCCCCTCCTTCGTCCCTCCGCGCAGACCAGCGTGGGGGGGATGGCGCTGATCTGCGCCTGGTTGGGGGCGGATGCGGCTGGTTTTCACGTGCTCTACATCCCGCTGGCCTGGCCGGCGCTGCTATGGGTGTCCGTGGGTAGACCGGTGCAGACGGCACTTCTGACCGCTATTTTCTTCGCACTGGCCTGGCTGGAGCCCGAAGGGCTGGGGCCCGAGGCGCGGATGGTGCTCTTCGGGCTGGTGCTGTGGGTGTGGAGCCTGGGGCGGCTGCTGTGGGACGCCGGGCAGGTGGCGCCTGGTGCCTTCGAGCAAGACCGGGCCTTGAAGCAGGGTAGTACAGCACTGAGCGGCATGATCGTGGGCCTGTTGTTGGCGCGGGCGGCACCGGGTGCGGGTCCGGTGGCCCCGCCGCTGCCCGAGGGGCAGACCACCCCGGTGGGGGCCGGCTTCATCTCTCCGGCGGATCGGGTTCCCGGCGGAAAAGAGAAGAAGATCCTGGGAGGAGGTATCGACCGCTCGGCGGACACCCTGGCCAAGCCGGGTACCATCCGCTTCATGCACCTGTACCTGCGCCATGCGCCCGCCCTGTGGGAGCAATTGGCGCTGCGCTACCCGGCGCGGGAGGCGCTCTTTCGCGCACGCGCTGCCGCTGCACCCCGTGGGCAACTTCACGAGCTTTCCGGCCGAGAAGTTCGCACGTGGCTACAAGAAGATCAGCAGACCCTGGAACAGTTGGTCGGCGAGGGACTGGATCCAGGCGAGCTGGGGGAGGCTCTGACCAACGCGCTGTCCTCCGGGCTGGCCGATCCCCGCTTGGAGGAACGTATCCCCGGAAAGCCGTGATACATGATGATACATCGGTTTTTTTCCTGTATCATCTGAACACTGGTGATACATACCACGATGCCCAAGAAGCCATCCCGCTCTCTCGCCGCAGTACATCTGCACCGCAGCGGCCGATCCGGCCTTCCGCGCCCCTTGCCGCCGGTGGCCAGGCTGCCCACCCACGCAGAGGAGGAGGAAGAAGAGGTGGTAGAACTTCCCAATTCCTCCAAAGTCACTGCGGTAGTGCCCGAGGACGAGGATTCGGGCTACCATCAGGCGATGCCCTTGGTCCTTCCTGCTTTCCACCTTCGTGATCGTACCGGTGCCCGGGAACACCGGATGCGGATCGCGTCGCAGGAGCTGGTACTGGCGCGGCGGGCGCCCCCCTGTCAGGCGGTCGATCGGCTCACCAACCTGCTGGAGCGCTTCCGGGATGATGGCGTTCGCGGGCGGGCGGTACTGCTGGGAAGCGCCCATGGTACCGGGAAAACCGGGATCCTGGAGCTGTGTATGGGCGAGCTGGAGAGCCCCGCCAAGCGCTTCCTCCACATCCAGGTGCATGCGCCCGCTTTGTTGGCCGCCGGCCTTGGAGAAGCGGACCGGAAGGGCGCGATTCTGGCCGAGCTGGTGAAGGCGCTGCACCACGCCTACCTGCTGGAGTTGGTACGGGCGGTGCGCGAAAAAGATCCGCGTGTAGCAGAAAAACTGCGAATGGAATTGCTCTCCTGCGACGTAGATACAAAACGTCTGGAAGCCCGCTGGGAGCACCTGGGGGCACTGCCGGAGGGGGTGCTCTTTCCCCACCCCCGCAGCAAAGAGCAGGGACTGGCGCCGCGCAGTGCCCAACCCCGGGCCTGGCTGGAGCTTTCCACCCTGTGGCAGCTCAACAGAGCCTACATGGCGATCTCAGGGTTCTATCAGGAAAAAAATGCCAACGCCCAGCATGCCGAGCAGTCCCAGACCCGGAAGATAGGGCTTGGCAGCCAAGACTGGCTGAGGCCGGCACTCACCCTGGCGACGGGAGGACTGCTGGGCCAGCAGCTCTTTGAGCAGCCCCTGGGAGCGGCGCTGATGGCGCTGGCGTCCACTTTTTTGGTAGAAGCAGGATTTTCCTACCAGAGCAGCCAGGGAGAGAAGCAGGAACGCACGGTGGAGTTCACGGAGCAACCCTCCTACCACGCCCTATCGCGCTGGCTGCCTTTTCTGCTACAGCAACTGAAAGAGTTAGGCTTGTATCCCGTTTTTGCGATAGACGAGCTGGATCCGCAGCAGGGGGACCTTGGTGAGCTGTTGGACTGGCTCACCGTGCTTCGGGGTGTGGTGAACGAGGGAGCCTTCTTCGTTTTTCTGGTCGATCGTACGGGCTTTGTACGATTGAACCAGGATGTGACCCCAACGGAGCGTCGTCGGCTGAACAACCTGTTTTCCGAGCAGCTCTTCCTCTCCTTCCATCCTTCGGACCTTCAGGAGTTCATTGCGGGAGAAGGCGGAGATCACCGCGCCGCAGCGCTGTTGACCTTCCGCGCCCGGTCGCGGCCGATGAAGCTGTGGGATGTGGTGGAGGGGGCACTGTGGGACAGCGATGCGCCGGCTGCAGGAGATGGTCGCCCGGCCTTGGAGATCGGCTACCAGCGGGTGGTGGACCGGGTCCTGGTCCGGTCACCCTGGCTGCGGGAGCGCCCCCTGGATCTCCAGATCGCCCTGGAGCTGCTCTATGCTCCCGCTGAGCATTGGATCTCCGGTGCTACGGCCGCGGCAGAACCCGCTTGGCTGGAGGCCCACCTGCGGGACCGAATGTTACTGCATCCCGATGAGCGTTTGCCCGACTGGTTGGAGTCCATGCGGCGCGGACTGGTCGCGCGGCTGGACGCACTGCGGCTGGGGGATGAGCAGACAATCGGATAACCTAAGAAGCAGGCTTAGTTTGGTGATACATAGCCATCGTGATACATCAGGCCTGATACATCATCGCCCACACCGGGTACCTCAGCCCCGCAGCTCGGGCAGCTCCACCCGAAACACCGTGCGCCCCGGCTCACTCTGCACGGTCACCCCGCCCCCATGCGCACGGCAGATCGCCGCCACCAGCGCCAGCCCCAGGCCAGTGCCCCCGCTGGCGCGCGCAGTGGTGAAGAAGCGATCAAAGACTTTGGGGAGGTTGGCCGCAGAGATCCCCGGTCCGTGGTCTTCCACCTCCACCCCGGTCATCCCCGCCTCCCGCCACAGGCGCAGCGCCACCGGCGGCGCACCGTAGCGCTGCGCATTCTGGAGCAGATTTATGATCACCGCCTCAAGTTGGGCATGGTTGGCGACCACCGCCCCCCCCTCCCCCGACAGCTCCACCCCCTCGAAGCGGGCCAGAACACCACGCACCACCCCGTCCAGCGAAAGCGGCTCCCGCCCGCCGCCCTCCTCTGCCCGCGCAAGCGCCAGCAGCCCCCCAATCATCTTGTTCAGACGCTCCAGATCCGCAAGCGCATTGTCCAAAAAGCGCAGGCGCTGAGCAGGAGCCATCTCCTCGTCGTCGCGCAGCAGCTCCAGCGTCCCGCGAAGGGTCGTGACCGGTGTCTTGAATTCATGCGAAACATTGGCGGCAAACTCGGAGATATAGGCCATGCGCTCCTGAAGACGGCGGCGCATGGTGTCCATGGCCTCTGCCAGCACCCGGGTCTCCGAAACATGGGAGTTCAAGGCCGGATCCAGGTCTATGCGCTCGCCCCCGGAGGCGATGCGCCGCGACGCCTCGGACAGCGAGTGCAGCGACGAGGCAAAGCGCCTGCCACCGGAAAAGGCAATCGCCACCGCCAAGAGCACGGCCACGCTCAACCCCGCCCCCAGTTGGGGCGCCATTTGATACTGGGTCTGGATCTCCTCGCGCGGGGTGCGCGACACCAGGATGGCCCCCACCACCACTCCCCGGCGCAGCAGCGGTTGGGCGACAAACACCCGGACCGGGGACCTGCGGCTCTCGGAGGCCAATGGAACCGAGGAACGACGCCCGGTTTTGTAGCGGATGTCCGCGCCAGGGGCCCCTGCGAGGGCCTGCTGTACTTCTGTATCCGCTGATACATCTTCTCCCAGGCCGGTGCCGTTGCTGCTCATCAGCACCACCCCCTCCGCATCGGTGACCCGAAGACCGGCGAGGGTGGCTTCACGGGCCGCAGCCATACGTGGGCCCAGGGCCAAGGCCACCTCTTGAAGGGTGGCGTCGGGACTGCGCTCCAGCTCGGCCTCCAGGGTCAGACGCCAGAGCACCGCTTGATGATCGATGTCCTCCTGGGTCTGCCGCCACAGGTCGCGGGCGAAGGTCCACGTTCCAATCAGGGCCACAATCGGAAGAAGGAGAACAAACAGGTGCGAAATCACCAACCAGGTGCGGATGGAGAGCACCGGCTCGGCGCGACTCACACTGCGCCCAACCGGTAGCCCAGCCCATGCACGGTCTCGATGGGATCCACACCCGCCTCGCGGCACTTCTGGCGGATCCGTCGGATGTGGGAGTCCAGGGTACGGTCGGAGATATGGTGGTTCTCCCCATAGGCCCGCTCGGTCAGCTCCTCCCGATTGTAGGCACGCCCGGGGTGGCGCATCAGCACATGGAGGATGGCAAACTCGGTGACAGTCAGGGTCACCTCCACCTCCCGCACCCACACCCGATGCTGGGCATCATCCAGTTTGATATTGCCTACCTGGAGCAGGCTGGTCGGAGCCTGCGGCGGCTCCGGCCGGGCCCGGCGCAGCACCGCCTTGATGCGGCTGCACAGCTCGCGGGGGGAAAAGGGCTTGGTCAGGTAGTCGTCGCCGCCCATCTCCAGGCCCAGAATGCGGTCCAGCTCCTCGTCCCGACTTGACAAAAACACAATCGGCACAGAGGAAAATGTACGAATCCGCCGGCAGGTCTCGATGCCATCCAGCTCCGGCATCACCACATCGAGCACCAGCAGATCCGGCGCCTGCCGTTGCACCTGAGCCAGCGCCTGCGCGCCATCGGCGGCCTCGGTGACCACCCAACCCTGCCGACGAAGGGCATAGCTCAACACTTCGCGCAGGTGCGGGTCGTCGTCTACCACCAGGATTCGGGTCATGCTCGCTCCCGCCAACCTTGTATCAAGGATTTCCGGCGCGGGAAGGAAAGCCTCGGCCCGGCGGAAGGGCCCCTCAAACACCGCTGCTCCCGGTGATGCGCGACAGCTCGTCCAGGGCCCGGACCCGTGCGGTCAGCGCCGACAAGCGACCGCGCACCGGCGTGCTGTCCCCCGCCAGGGCCACCAGCCCAAGCTGCACCCGAAGCTGCACCAGCTCACCCAATGCCAAATCCAGCTCTGCCAGCGTACTTTCGCGGGCATCTCGCAGGGGTTTGATGGTCGCCTCGCCTGCACCTGCCACCGCCGGATCTCCCAACAGGCGCTCCACCATCCCCAGACGCGCATCCACCGAGAGCAGCGAGCGCCGCAGGGCCTCCAGCTCCCCCGGCTCCACCACCCCACGCGCCGCCGGGTCCGCCAACGTGCTCTCCAGGGCAGCAAAAGCCGCGAAGATCCGGCCTGTATTGGGACCACCATCGGCTGTCCCCTCCACCCCCACCAGCAGCGGCCACAGCAGCACCGAGGCCGCCGCAGTGGACCAGCTCTGCCCTTGCCGCAGCAGCTTCGCGGCCCAAACCCCACCAAAGACCAGATAGAAGGCCACCACCCAAGGGATGAGGTTGCTCATTGCTTTCCAGCCCCCCGCCCGATGACGCCGGAAGCCTCGGGCTCCCAGTCCTGGTAGGCACCCAGCGAGGCGAGAAGGGTACTTCCAAGGCTGGAAAAGACATCCTCCTCGATGGTCCGCAGCAGCGTCACTTCCCCGGCCGGACGGGCCACAAAGGGCCGCAACAACCAGCCGCCCTGTGCCATCACCAGCCCCAGGATCGCCACGGAGCCCAGCAGCGCCACCGGACGCAACATCCCAGTCCCCGGAAGCAGGCGTACCACCATCCCTACGCCCGGCAGTCCCACCAAACCGAGCGTGGCTACCATCAGAACGATGGCCACATGATAGTCGATGTGAATGGAGTAGACCAACCACAGCAGCGGTCCCGCCGCTGCCAACAGAATCGCGGCCCGCGCCATGCCCACCAGGCTGGCCAGCCCCAGCCGCTGCCAGCCCACCGGCAGCTCGCAGGCCCGCCAGAGCGCATGGATGGCCGGAAGGCAGAGCAACAGCGGAATCAGGAGGAAGATCGGAAATTTCAGGGCGGCGTACAGGGTCTGGATACCACCGCGATAGCTGCCCGCCACCGCGCCGAAGAGGGCGGCACCGCCGGAGGCCAAGAGCAGAAGAGAAGGAGCAAGGCGGCTGAGTCCAGCCGGGCTATCGTTCTGTTCCACCAGGGTTTGGGGATCACGAAGAACCTGAGTGCAGAGGCTGAGGAGAGACATCATAGACTCCAGCTTAGAGAAGGGAAAAGAGAGGAGGAACCAGGAGACGTAGGGCGATCAGGCCGGCCAGGGTGGCCCACCCGAGCGCCAGGGCGCCGATACCCACAGTGGCGCCCAGCGAGCCGTCGGCCTCGCGCTCAGCGCGGAGCAGGCGAAGCACGGACATGCCCAGCGCCAAAAAACCAAGACCGAGGTACAGAAAGGCAAAGACCAGCGGCGTGATGTCGGTGGTCAGCAGAAACAGCCCCACCACCGGACCCAGCGCCAGCCCCACATCGCCCACGTCCAACAGCGAGCGGGTCAGGGCGCGCAGCATCGCCGTGGGACTGGCCTTCAACGCCAGGGTCTGATGGGCCACCAGCATCGCCGGAACGGTGAGAATGCCTGCCCCGGCCACCGGAAGCAGGGCGGCCTCCAGGCCGGCTTGGAGCGGCAGCTCGGGGCTGCCCAGGGCCGCACCCAGGCCCAAAAGCGCATAGCCGCTGAAGGCCCGCAGCAGGCGAAACGGCGTAAAGCCAAGATGTTCAATTGCGGGGGTCTGGGGAAGAGAGAGGCTGTCCATGCTGGCTCCTGGGGCCCCGGTGGGCCTTGTGGAACCAATCTATGTCCGCACCTTGCGCAGCCCGCGGAGGGGAGAAGGCGGGACCGCAGCAGGACGGTGCAGAAGTGGTGCAGCGCCCTAGCGGCGCACGTCCCAGGACAGCGCCTTTCCCTGGCCGCCGCGCATGTAGGTACCGGACATCCGATCCCCGTCCAGCTTCCCGGTAAGAAGCAGCTCTTCCCCACCCTTTTCCTGAAGCCGAATCGCCCCACTTTCCGGATCGATGCTTCCGGAGAGCTGCGAGACACGGGTGGTGGGCCCCGCGATGATGCTCAGCTCGGCCTGCAGACTGCGGCCGGCCTGGCGGGTGATGCGCAGCGTGGCGTTCAGGCCGTTGGCAGAGCCCGTCCAGGTGCCCGCCACGGGGGGTGCCTGAGGCTCCACCGGGGTGATCACGGCCTCCACCGGCGCTTCGGTGGCCGCGGGAGCTTCGGCAGTCTCGGTGACCGAGGCGACCTCTGCGGGGGGAGGCTCGGGGGGCGGCGCCACCTCCGTCGACGGGGCCACTTCCGATGGGGAGGATGGGGCAGGTGCGGGGCCCGGGCCGGGCGGGGTGGTGGAGGGGCCGGGCGTCGTCGCCACCTCCGTGGGCACAGCCGCCGCCGGAGGGGTGACCTCGACGGCGGGCGCAGAAACGTCGACCGGGGCGGGACCTGGCGTGGTGCCCGCATCCGCTGTAATCTGGACTACACTTTTTTCCGGTTCGGGTGGCGCAGACGGCAACATCTGTTGGAGCACCAAGGCCATGGCCGCCAACACCAGGAGCCCACCGGCCAGCCCGGCCCCGACAAAGGGGAGGAGGCGGGGAGGCGGTGGCGCCTGGAGCGTCGCCGAGGGAACGGCGGTAGCCCCCGGCGGAAGTGTGGTCATCGGGGGGGGGGTGGGGGCGGCGCGAGACACCGGCCTGCCCGCGGGCTCACCGGAAAGCTGGAGTGGTCGGGCCGTATCGCTGCCGGAAAGGAGGAGAAGGTCGGGACGGTCCGCAAAAACCGCTTCAGCAAAGGCCGCACAGCTCTCAAAACGCTGATCACGATCCGTCAGCAGTGCGCGGTGTACGGCCGCAGCCACACTGGTGGGAAGACCAGGGACAAGGCTGTCCAAGGGCGGATAGGTGCCGCTCAGGGTTTGCTCGATGGCTTCCTGAGGCTCACCAAAAAAGGGAGGCCGACCGGACAGGAGATCAAAGAGCAGCGCAGCCAATGCAAAAATATCCGCGCGCAAGTCCGTATCTGCCGCATTGCGGATCTGCTCCGGCGCCATGTAGCCCGGTGTTCCCATCATGGAGCCGTCGCGGGTGCTGCCCGGAGGGGCCCCGTCCAGCACCACCTTTGCAAGACCGAAGTCGGTGATCTTGGGGACGATGCCGCGCGGAGTACGTCCGAGGAGGATATTCCCAGGTTTGATATCCCGATGAAGCACGCCCGCTGCATGTGCGGTGCCGACGCCCGACAGCACCTGCGCAAAGAGGGGCAGGGCCTGCTCTACCGGCATGAATTGGTGTTCTTCCAACCACCCCTGGAGGCTCTGGCCCTCCACGTACTCCATCAGAAGGCCCATACGCCCCTGGTGCTCTACCACATCGGTGACCGTAACGACGTTTGGATGGCGAATCTGAGCCTGAATCCTACCTTCCAGCAAAAGGCGCTCATCCAGACCCTTCCGCTGGAACAGCAGCACCTTCATCGCATGTTCGGAGCCCAACTGCACATGCCGCACCCGATAGACCGCAGCAATTCCTCCCATTCCAATCTGGGCTTCTACCTGGTAACGATCCGCAATTCGCTCCCCGACCGAGTACATCGACTACTCCCCCCGCTTGCGACGAAGCTCGGAGATCGACACCCCCACGTTGATGCTGGTGAGGAGGGGGTTGTTTTCTGCATAGAGACTGCGGAAGAAGGAAGCATTGAAGGTTACATTCTTTGAGGAACGTACCGAGACCTTGCCGCCCAACTGTACGTTCAGCACCCGAAGTGCGGCAAAACGATCCACGTCGGTCAGGTCACCCACCCCAAAATCCACCCCTTCGGGCCGCGAGAACAGCGTGAAGGAGGGACCGAAGCCAAAGCGCCCATCGGGCACCGCGATCCAGTCCAGCTCCCCATAGACCTCGGAGCCGGGAATGTTGGTCCCATCTCCATGGATCGTCGGGAAGCGATAGCGCCATCCTACATCCAAAAAGCTATACCAATAGCCTTTTTTTCCCAATCCGCCGCTACGACCCACTGAGAGCTGCGGCCCCAGGTCCACCGTACCCTCGCCCAGGTTGGTCAGGCGGGAGCGGGTGGCGGCGGTGAAGTCCCCGTAGCGCAGCTCGGCCCCCAAAGAAAGGGAGAGTGGCGGCCCATAGATCTCATTCAAGAGCTGGAGACGAACCCGTGTGGAGAGGATGCCTACACCAGTGGTCGAGGCGCAGGAGCCCGGCCCCAGAGAGGCGCAAACCGCGCCATCATCCCGGTTTGCCCGAACAAAGTACCAAGGCACGGTGGCTTCCAGCTCGAAGTTCGGTAGCAGACCGTAGGAGACGATGGCCTGGAGACCGAATTTGGTCAGCCCCTCGTCCACATCGATCAGGCCGCCTTCCACGAAATTCCCATCCGCCAAAGAGAGCTGTTCGATACGCTGGGTCTCTGCCCCCACGTACACGTTCGCATCACCTTCCGCCACCACCCAAGGCCCCGAACCCGCCCAGGCCACCGTCAGCAGTGTAGTCAGCATGCCAGCCCTCCCCTCCTTCTACGAATCATAGCAGAAGGTGGATCGAAGGGGGAACTACCCGCTCTCCTTCCACCCCCAGCGCCCGCTTCCATGCCGCAAAGCCACCCCCATCCGCGACCGCCTGCAGCACCGCACGTCCGGTCTCGGGCGTGCCCTGTGCCAACCGGTACTCCACCCAGGCCCACTTGGCCGACGTGGAGCGCAGCTCCGCCCGGCTGCCGCGCAAGCCTCTTTGGATACGGTCCAGGCGGCGCTCCACCACGGAAACACCCGCAAATTCTGCACTGTCCAACGGGGTATTCAGCTTGGGCACAAAGGGGGCGATGCCCAACGCCACCGAGTGGATCTCCGCGAGTCGGCGCGTGAAGTGGATCAACTCCTCCACATCTTCGTCCTCCTCCCCCGGCAATCCCAGCATCATGTACACTTTCAGTTGTTTGTACTTGTGCTCTTTCGCAGCCTCTGCGCAGGCCAGCAGGTGCGCCTCCGTCGTGCCCTTCTTGATCGTACGCCGCAGCCGTTGGGAGGCGGCGTCCGAGGCCACGGTGAGGGTCTGGTAGCCACCCTTGCGTAGAAGTCGAGCAATGTCCGGCTTTAACGCAATCCGATCCCCCCGCAGAGAAGAGATTCCCACCTCCCGCCCACTGTCCACAATCGCGCCCAAAAGCTCAATTAAACGCGGATGATCCGAAATTGCCGCCCCCACAAGACCCACCCGGCGTGCCTCCTCCGGCACATAGCCCAGGATGGCCTCCGGGCTCACCAGCCGCATCCCTCCGTTGGTGCTGCGACGCATCACACAAAAGGTACACTCCCGGTGGCAACCGCGCTCTCCTTCAATCAGGAACATATTGGAGAGCTCGGTGTCGGCCGTCAGGATGCGGGAACGTGCGGGCAGCAGGGCATCACTGGCCTTGGCCACCGGCGGCAGGCGATCCCCATGGACCGTTTCCAGGTATCCACCCGCCAGCCCGGCCACGTGATCCAGGCTTCCTCCCTCGAAAAAACCTTCCACCGCGGGAAGGAGCACATCCTCCACCTCCCCCAACAGCATCGCGTCGGCAAAGGGGGCCGCCGGCAGCGGATTGGAGAAGGTGAGCGGCCCGCCGATCAGGATCTTCGGATCTTGC
This sequence comes from Alphaproteobacteria bacterium, assembly GCA_040376425.1. Taxonomy (GTDB): domain Bacteria; phylum Myxococcota_A; class UBA796; order UBA796; family SXON01; genus CAITDR01. Next base: position 21,050 of record JBEIQS010000010.1, read on the forward strand.
GGTCCCCGATCCTCGCGAAGAGGAGGAATACCCGCCATTTCCAACAAGGTCACCAGACCCGCGAGCTCCAGCTCATAGGCCAGGCTCACACAGATCAGCGGAAAGTCCCCCAATGGAGACAGGGTCTCCATGGAAAGTGGAGGACTACGCTGCTTCTTCCACGCCTCCACATCGTCTGGGAGGAACACACGCTCTACACCGAAGCCGGCATCGGAGAGCTGGGATCCCACCCACTGGTAGCCCAACGACGACATCCCCACCCGGTAGGGCGAGGGATAAGCCATCGCAATTCGTCCCCGTCCACCGCGCGCAAAGGGCCTTCCCCGCTCGGCTGCCAAACGACTCCGCAAGCTGTCGGTCAGTTGCCAGCGCATCAGATCAGAGTCGGGTAGTTGGAATTGCGCTTGTGGGGGTCTCCGATGTGCCGGAAAAAGAGCAATCCATCGCGCCAACGGAGGTTGTTCAGACGTTTTTCGCCATAGGGAATCATCAGGCGCAGCGGGTCGAGCAGCGGGGTGATCGGCAGGTGTACCGCCCGCCGAATGACGGGGTCCAGAGCGGGGAAGTGGACCGCAAGCCGGAACAGGTAGAAGAGGTTTTCAAAGGCCCGTGCATCCTCGGTCTTGAAGGCAACCGTCGGATGTTCCAGAGAGTTTGCTCGGGCCGTCAGGTAGGAAGCATCCAGAAAACCCTCGTCCACTGCGCGGCGCTCGAACTCGGTGTGTGGCAGCGGCACCGCGATGTTCACCCGCACATGATCGGCCTTGATCTCCTGGTTCAGGCGGATGGTGGCGAAGGCGTCCTCCAAGGTCTCGCCGGGGGCGGCGAGCATGTTGAAGGTGGCCAGCTCCATTCCGTAGCGATGGACCGTCTCGCCGGCGCGCCGAACATCGTCGTTGCTCACCGACTTATTGAGGATCTTCGAACGCAGCTTCTCGTTACCCGTCTCCAAGCCTATACACACGCAGCGGCAGCCGGCCTCCGCGAGCGCCTTCATGTTCCGGTCGGTGGCCAGCTCGATGGAGGAGTTGCAGGAAAAAGGAATCCCCACCTCTTTTTTATAGAGAGGCGCGAACTCTTCCAACCAGGAGGACTTCACGGTGAAAAGGTCGTCCGAAAAATGCACCGAACGCAGCGGATAGCGCGCCTTCACCGCCAGCACTTCATCCACCGCACGCCGAGGACTCTTACGACGGGTAAAGCTCCCCCGGCTCTGGTGGTAGAGATCGGCCACCGTCGGGTTCCAGCAGAAGGAGCAGGCGTGGATGCAGCCCCGCCCGGTCGTGAACTTTTTCCAGGGGAAACGCCCAATAAAATGGTAGCGATAGTACAAATCGCGATCGGGCATCGCCAGTCGATCCAGCGGCTCCACCAGCGGCCCCAGCGGATTTTTCCGCAGCTCACCAGCCTCCACAAAGGCAAGGTTCGGGACATCCCTCCAGTCTTTTCCGCTCGCCAGCCGCCCGGCAAGGGCCACCACCGCATCGTCGGCCTCGCCCACGACCACCACGTCCACATCGGGCTGGCGCGCGATCTCCGGGTCCAACGAGGCGTGGGTGCCCCCAAAGACCACCAAACACTCGGGGAGCACCGCCTTGACCCGATGCGCCTGGGCCAGTGCCGTCTCGTGCCCGGTCACCGGGCAGGGGATCACTGCCAGTGCGGGCGAAAATCGGCGTAGTTCCCCCTCTACATCGGCTTCATGGTCCGTCAGAAGCAAGCGGGTGCGATGACCGGCGGCCAGAAGGCAGCCGGAAAGCTCGGTCAACGCAAGAGATTCGTTGATCGCATTGTCCTGTACGAAGACGATGTTCAGCATCGGAGCCCTCAGCACGCATCACCTGACATCCTCTATGCTACTTCGGCGCGGAACGCGCTAAAACAGGAAGATGTGGTTGCTGGTCGCCTCTGTCATCGCGGCTACACCCCAGGTGCTACACCTGGAGGTGGCCGGGAATTCTGCGTCGCCGTGGACGCTGCGCGCACAGAGCTCCTGGCTGGGTGAAGAGCGAAGTATGCAGCTTCAACCCCACCTTGGGGGTTGGAGCGGAAGCTGGGAAGGCGAGGCACTGCGCATGTTGCCGCTGCGTTTGGAGCTGCGGGAAGGAGAGCTTCTCCGCGCCGAATACTATGGCATTGAGGTGATCGCCGCTGGCGAGGACACGCTCTCTTTTGCGGTCGAGGCGGACGGCAGCATTCGGCGAACCGCCACCGCCGCAAGCTACCCCCGTCGGGAGTGGCAGGACACTGCGGGGACCGCGGCGGCGCTGGGGTGGGCCGTGCTTGTTTTTGCCTATGTGTCCTGGCTGGTCCGGCAGCGGGCCTGATGAATGAAGCCTCATTCAGAAAATGATGATGTTCCCAGCGGGGAACAGGATGGATGGAGGAGCTACTGGCCCGGCATCTCCGCTATGCTGTGTATTCTATTTTCTGTCATATGGACCTGGCCCGCGGCTTGGAGTGGCGAACTCGTGGGCCGCCAGAGCGATACCCTGACCACCATCTGGTTCTTGGACGCGGCGGCCCGCCTGCCGGCAGATCCCCTGAGCAACCTGGGCATGCCCTACCAGCGGCTGGACTCCTACCTGCTCTGGCTGCTGGCCCTGCTTCTTCCCGGCGATCCTGCCGCACTCCATCGTGCGCTGCAGGTGGGCGGCGTCGCGCTGACCGCCTGGGCCACCGAGCGCACGGCCGCCGCATTGGGTGCGCGCGCTCCCTGGAGTCTGTTTGCTGGATTGGGCGTTGTCGGCTGTGGATTGGCCAGCAGTGCGCTGCTGGAGGGCTATGTGTATCCGCTGATCAACCCCTGGCTGCCGCTGCTGGTGTGGGCCCTGTACCGGCCCGGCGCCCGCTACGGGTTGGTCGCAGCGGTCGCGCTGCTGGGTGCGCTGGCCTCCAACGGCTACCTGGGGGCATGTGCGCTCTTGCTCCTGGGAACCATAGGCCTTTTTCAATGGCGACAGGCTGCCATCGCACTGTTGGCCGCCACTCCAGGTTTGTACTTTTACTTACAGAACTTGGGCGGCGCCCCCACGCCCGGCCCGGCCGGCCCCTCCACCTCCGCCAACCTGCTGGCGCTGTCCTACCCCACGCCCGCGCTGGATCAGGTCGATCACTCCCTTTTGGCAGTACATCCTTGGACATTGCTGGCGCTCGCGGTGAGCGCACCGGTGGTGCTACGGCGGCAGCGCTGGCAACCCCTGGCCTTGGCGGCGACGGTTGCGCTGTTGCTCTCTACCGGCCCTTCGCTGGCTCTACATGGTTCGCGGCTGCTTTTTGAGTGGCCCTGGGCCGGTTTCTACGAGCTGGACAGCATGCGCTTCCTGCGCTTTCCGGTGCGGCTGGGCTGGGTGAGCGTGCTGTGTACGGCCTTGCTGGGGGCCCGGGTTGCAGGCGAGCTGGCCCGGCGCAGTCAGTCGTGGTGGCGGGTGGCCCCCCTCTGGCTCTGTTTGGGTGTGGACCTTTTTTGCTGGGTTCAGCAGCCTTTTCGTCAACGGGAGCAGTGGGCGGCGGTGCCCTCGGTCTACACGGCTGAAACGGGGTCGGAGCAGGGGTTGGTCCTGGACCTGTTGCCAGAGGTGACCGATGAACGCAATGATCTGGGTCGCCACTTTCGCGCCCTGATCTGCTACTACCAGACCCACCACCAGCAGCCCATCCCCGAGCGCTGCCTGGGCGTGGAGCCCGAGGCCGGACCACGGGAACGTGCATCGGCGGAGCTGGTGAATTTGCTCCTCACCGGCCGGACGATCCCACCTGGCTGGGCCGCCGGCAACGGGGAGGAGGGCTCAGCCGGGGCGCCCATCGATCGGCTGGTCTGGCACCCCGACCTCTTTCGTCCCGGCGACCGTGTCCGACTGCGGCCGGCCTTGGAGAAGCTCGACCCCGCGCCGACCTCCTCCACCGACGGAGGCGAGTTTTTGGTCGTCTACCGCATGCCCGGGGCTGCCCTGAGATAGACTGCCGCCATGCTGCTTGTCCTCCTGGCCTGTGCCGAAGACCCTGTGCTGCCCACCCCCAACGCCCAGCCGCCGGGCCCGAACCCCGGCGAGCAGCCCTCCGGTCCTCCCCCGACCCCCCTGCCGCCCACCACCCCTCCGGTCGCCGTACTCTCCTTCGAAAACGAAGCCGGTTCCTGCAAGATCGAGCGTATCTTGATCGCGGACCAGGCCCGCACGCTGCTGGGTCTGGTGCCCGGCCCCTGCAAGGAGCCGGGCTATTCCATCTCCGGCGATGGCAACAAAGTCCTTGTTCAGATGGCCGCAAAGGGACCTGCTTTTCTGTTGGAAGGTGGAAAAGTACAAGCCCTCCCCGCCGTGGATGCCGATGTGGTGGTGCTGGCACAGGACGGCAGCATCCGCGCGATCGCAATGGGCGACATCACCGCCGACGGCATGCGTGCCTTGATCCCCAAACATCTGGACAAAGAGACCTGGGTGGACAAGGAGGTGGTCCTGAAGTTGCCCGGGGGCAATCCAGAGATGATGATCCTGGACGCATTCGGCGACCTTCCCATCGAGGGCTTTTCCCGCGAGACCTGGTCGCTGGCGGACTCCGACTGGGGCGACTTCGGCTTTCCCCGCAAAACGGCCTTCACCCCCGAGAACGGACGCTACACCGGCTGGCGGCGGCAGAACACCGAGATCGCGATGGTCGCCTCGGAAGAGGGCTGGTCCGGGCCGATCTTGCGCCCCGGCGAGGGCGGGCCCGACGCCGATTGGCCCAACCTGGATGCCGATCCCTTCGCCACGATGGAGCTACGCAGCGGCTTTTTGCTGCTTCATGGCGAACGTGACCGACTGTACGCCATGGACAGCTACAAGGAAGTCCTGGGCGGCAACGAGCTGCAGTTCTGGCCGCCGGACCTGCCCCTCCCCGGGGGAACCCCGGTTCCCGGTGGACAAAAGGCGCAACGCGAGCAGGACTACCTCTACGCGGAGGCCGCTGCCAGCCGTACCCGTGGTGGCCGTCCCGGCAACGCACCCCCCACCGATCCCGTCGGCGACAACGGGCTGAACAGCCCGCCCCCCGAAGGGCAGCCCACGGCGGGGCCGCCCGCGGGCGGCATGCCTACACCCATCCCCGGTGTACAACCTGGAGAACCGGGGAACCCGATGCCGGGGGTGGCACCGGGCGACGGCGGAGCCGCTCAACCTGGCCCCGCCGGCCAGGAGCCGCCGGGCCAGAACGCCCCACCCACGCCCGGCGCAGGGGCCCCCCCCAACAACGGCGCGGTACCCGGGATTCCGCGCTGATGCCGCCTACTGCTGGCTGGGCAACTGAGCCATGCAGGTGGTCACAGCGTCGGTAAAGACCTTCTGAGAAGCCTCGGAGTTCGGATTTGCGTCCAACTCCGTAAGCTGAGCAGGGGTGTTGGCCGCCAGGATCAGGTCGGCGGTACAATTGCACATCTGGCTGGCTTCTTCCGGCGTCATGTTGGTGATCTCTGCGATGCAACTTCCCACAAAGTTCACCCGGTAGGCATCCTTGAAGCTCTTGTCGTAGCTCTGTTCGAAGCCCTGCTCAAAACCCTTTTGGAATTCCTCGCTGAAGGTGTCGGGCAATCCACCGCAGCAGCCGGTACATGCCAGGAGAAAGCCGAAAAAGGTCAGGAAGGAGGCCAAAGGAAAGGACTGCATGTAGGACCCGGGGGATGGTGTTTCAGGATTCACCCCATTAATCCTACCATCCCGGAAAAGCAAAAACCCCGACCAAGTAGGCCGGGGTTTTCAGAAGCCGCTTGGCTGCTTACTCAGCGGCCTCAGCGGGAGCCTCGGTGGACGCAGCCGCAGCAGCGGCCGGAGGCACCAGATCGGAGGACTCGAGCAGGAATTCGAGAACCCGCTCTTCCAGAATCCGCTTCTTCAGCTCGGGCACCGCGCCTTCCTTCACGAAGTAGCCGCGGATCGCCTCGACGCGCTGGCCGCGCTGGTCGGCGATCTCCTGGTACTTGGCTTCCAGATCGGCATCGGACACCTCGATGCTCTCCTGGCGGGCGATGCCCTCCAGAAGGATCGAGGCCTTCGCCGCGAAGGCCGCGCGGCGGCGCATGTCGGCACGGCCCGCATCCGAGAGACGGAGCTGCTGAGGATTCTTGCCGCGGTAGGTATTCTGGATGCGCAGCTCTTCCATCAGAAGCTGGAAGTGGCTGTCCACCATGGCTGGAGGAACTTCCACCTCATTGCCGGCGACCAGCTTCTGGAGGATGTTCACACGGGCCTGGTTGCGGGCAGCCTCGTTGTTGCGGGCTTCCAGTTCCATGCGGATGGCGACCTTCATCCCGTCCACACCACCCTCAAAGCCGGCCGCAGCGGCCGCCTCGTCGGTCAGGTCGGGAACCGCGGAGACCTGCACACCCAGAACGGTGGCCTTGGTCTCCTTGCCGTTCACCTCGCCCACCTTCTCGTCGCCCTTCTGAGCGCCGATCAGCAGGGCTTCCACACCGGGGTAGTAACGATCACCCTTGGTGTTGATCATGGTGCCGGGGGCCACTTCCTTCCAGTTGTCCCCGTCCTTCTCGTGGATCTGGGTGAGGACCAGATCGCCTTCGGCGATCACGTGGCCTTCACCGGCATCCACCAGGCGGGCCTGCACATGCAGGCGAGCGCGGGCCGCAGATTCAACCTGGGCATCGGTCACTTCCTCGACGGGGAAGTCCACGACCATGCCCTTGTAGTCCTTCACGTCCACTTCCGGACGCACTTCCAGGACCACCGAGAAGGTGAAGTCCGCGGTCTCGGACAGGTTGACCTGCTCCGCCACCTTGGGCTGACCCACATATTCCAGGCCCTGCACGGCAAGACGGAAATTGAAGTCAATCAGGTCCGCGGCCACGTCCTGGCGGATCTGCTTGCCAAAGCGACCTTCGAGCACGTTCTGCGGCACCTTGCCGCGGCGGAAGCCGGGGAGGGTGGCGCGCGCCCGCACATTCTTGAAGGCCTCACCCACTTTCTGGGCGACCTCCACCTGCGGGATCACGAAGTCAATACGCTTCTGAGAGGGAGAGACGATTTCAACCTGGAAGGACATGCGCTCCTCTTCGGGTACACCGGAGACTGCGAGAAGGGGGACTTGAACCCCCACGGGTTACCCCACCAGATCCTAAGTCTGGCGCGTCTGCCAATTCCGCCATTCTCGCTCGATTAGGAAACGGAAAAGGCACGGAACTTCGCGTGAAGCGTCGTCTCGTGCCTTGTTCCTCGACTGACAAAGGGATGGGTCCTCCGGGGCTTGAACCCGGAACCTGCGGATTAAGAGTCCGATGCTCTACCAATTGAGCTAAGAACCCGAGAGATAAACGGGTGGGAGACGGGAATTGAACCCGCGACCTCTGGTGCCACAAACCAGCGCTCTGACCAGCTGAGCTACACCCACCGTAACCGACCCGTGGATCGGCAACGCCGGGCTACTATCTGCTCCCTCTGACACGTGCAAGGCTGAGGAGGAAAAAAGCTACCACCTCTTCTGACCAAAACCCGGCTCCGCCGTGGTGGCCGACACGATAGAGGGAAGAACAAGCTCGGAGGGTACAATTCGGACGACGGACGTCGCCAAGCAGAGGCTGCTGTGGCCGACTTTGTAAGCCCGCCCCCCCGCCGGGCGGGGCCCGCCGAGAAAACCTGCTTTGAGGTTGAAAAAGCTTTTTTGCAGGGCTATTCCCTGGGCACCATGTTGCCCGTGGCCGCCCTGCCCGCCCAGGTGGCCGCGCTTCCCGTCGATCTGCACCCCCACGTCTGGGAGGGCGTGGGGGCTGCCCTGGCCACACAGCCAGATGCCGCCGAACAACTGAAAAACCCACTATGGAAGACTTTTTTTGAAATCGGGCGCGGCATCGGCGCTTCCATCGGGGACCAGCCTCCCGCGGCGGGCTGGGCCCTGGAGGGCTTCGGCTACGGTGTCGCCCTGTATCGGTCCAAACTTCTCTCCACCTTCGCGCGCTCCCCCGCATTCGATCATGGGGTTGGACGTGCTCTTTGGCTGCTCAGCGGCGGGGATCCCACCCATGCCCGCCGACTGCTGCGCCTGGCACCGGAAGCCTCTCACCCCTGGCGCTGGCGTGGGCTGGGCTTTGCAGCCATCTTTGTCGGGGGAGGCGCAGAACATCGGGTGGAGCTGCTGCGGCTGGGGGCCGCCCCCCATGGCAGCCAGGTAGAGGAGGGAGCCCGGCAGGGGCGCGCCCTGCGCATGCTCTGGCGTGGGGGGTCGGCCACCCTAGGCATTTGGCCCTGGGAAGTTAGCGACGGCTGAAGGCTTCCGCCTCGGCCGCGCTCAGGCCCACAGCCAGCTCGGTCGGCGGCGGAAGGGGGCGACCTTCCAACCGCGCCAGGAGGCGCTCCGCCTCCCATAGAAGGAGACGAAAGCCGCGAAGGCGCGCCTCGGTGGCCGCAGACTGCCCACGGCGACGCGCCTCCTCCTCCTCGCCTGCCATCCGTGCAGCCTCGGCCAACAACAGCTCACCCCGCAGGCGCACCGTCACGCGGGTTCCGGCTTTGGAGGTGTCCGCCTCGGTGCGGGCACGGGCATAGCCGCGCAGATCGCCGAGAATTGCTGCGGCCCAGGCGCGCACGCCTTGCAGCTGCAGCCAGTAGCCCTCGGGATCAGAGGTGGGCGCAGGAGAGGAGAGCAGGGGGGAAAGCCGATCCAGCGCGGCCGCTGCCGCCATCCGATCTCCGGGGCGTTCCAAGAGTGCGGCCCAGGCGCGCACTACATGGACCGCGAGGCGCTCTTCTTCCAACCCCAGCGCCTTGGCCAGCGCCGAGGCGTCCGCCAGGTGGCGGCCCGCCTCTGTGGGCATTCCCAATTCGATCAGCACCTGGCCCAGGTGCCGCAATGCGCTGCATTCCAGCTCGCGATCTTTGATTCCGTCCGCAAGACCCACCGCGCGGCGGGCGGCGGCCACCGCAAGGGCCAGCTGCCCCACCCAGCAGCGGGCCTCCGCCAGGTTCAACAAGGCGATCACCTCCCGCCTTGTATCCTCTGCTACAGAAGCTTCCACACGACCGCGCTCGAAGTGATCCAGCGCCGCCTCTACATGACCTACCTGCAACGCCGATATTCCCACACCGATATGACCGCGCGCCTTGTACAGCGGGTGCTCGGCCATCCCCAGGGCACGCGCGTAAAAGGCCCATGCCGCCGACGCATTCCCCTGGTTCCAGGCGATCGATCCCAGCGCCAGCAACCTGCCCGCCACCACATCCCCCCGACCCGCCAGACCCTCTTCCAGCAAGCGTGCGGCCTCGGCCCCACGACCGGCCGTCCGGAGCTGCTGTACCTCGTCCAACAGCGGATCCTTGGCGGGTGGCCCACGACGCCGGGAATTCATGCCACGAATGCGCTCTTCCAGCCCCTCGGGGTCGGCCAGCAGCGCGCGCAGGGGAGCGCGGAGCACGTCGGCACTCAACACCCATCCGCCTTCGGTGTGCAGCGCGATAAAGCGTTCTTCAAGGTCGGGAAGGACTGCGTCCGCGGGCACCTGGGCGAGCTCGGTCAGGGTCTCCGTGTCGGCCGCCTCGGCAAGCAGGGCCAGCACCCCGGCCACGGCCTCCCCATCCAGATCCAGATCGTGCAACCAGCGGGTGGGATCCAACTCCAACGGGCCCGCTGGAAGGAGGGTCACCCCGTCTCTGGTATAGCGGCGTAGAAGCTGTACAAAGAGACCCGGGTTACCGCCTGTCTCGCGGTGCAGCCGCTCGGCCACCGCAGCCATTTCGGCCGTATCAGGAGCAAAAGCATGGACCGAACGCCGCAGATCGGCGAGGGACAGTGGGGGAAGGTAGATCTCCTCTGCGCCCGCAACCGGCTCTTCGTGCAGCACCAGGGCCGGGCTCACCAGCGCCTCCCGTGCGTCCAGCACCCGCAGCCCCCGCCGTGAAGCGGCGGTACGCGTCAGTGTTCGGGCCCACCTTTTCCCAGAGCCCACCGGACCTTTCAGATGAACGCGCACCGTTTCGCCCGCCGCCACGCGATCCAGGGCTGCGGCGATGATCTCCACCACCGACTGTCGGCCCGCCAGGGGCACCTCTGAGGGCAGCGCCCCCACCAGCGCCTCCCGTGCCTCGCGCACCGAGCGATAGCGGGCCGTGGGATCGCGGCTGAGGAGGCGCACCACGAAGGCGTCCAGGTCGGCCGGGATGGTCGGATCAAGCTCCGACGGGGGACGTGGGTCACTTTCCAGGTGCGCCCGCACCAGTGCCGCCACATCGGTTTTTTCGAAGGGTCGCTGCCCCGTGAGCAAAAAATAGAGGGTTCCGCCCAGACCGTACTGATCCACCCTTGCGTCGATATTGCTGCCAGAAAGCTGTTCGGGGGCGGCATAGGCTGCGGTTCCAATCAGGATGCCCGCGGCTGTGACCTCGCTGCCCTCCTCACAGGCGATCCCAAAGTCCGTCAGCACGACCCGACCCGTGGTATCCACAATCACGTTTGCAGGCTTCAAATCTCGATGGATCAGCCCCTGGCGATGGAGCTGGGCCAGCGTCTCGCAGAGCGCCACCGCGATCTCGCGGACACGCTGGTGCCGTTCACTGGGTGGAAGACGGCGAAGGCGCTCGGAGTAGAGGCGAAGATCCGGGCCTTGAAGGTACTCCATTACCAGGTACGGGCGCCCCTCCCACTCGCCGCGACCGTGGTAGCCCACCACGCCGGGGTGATTCACGCTCTGAAGCAGCCGGGCCTCGCGCTCGAAGCGGGTGAGCAGGCGCGGGGTGGCCTCCGTCAGCCACTTCACCGCCACCTGCAACCCCTCCGGGCTGCGGGCGAGGTAGACCACAGCCATGCCGCCTTGACCCAGGCGCTTCTCCACCCGGTAGGGGCCGATGCGCTCCGGCGGCTGCGTCATGCCAGGCCGAGACGCTGGCGGAGCGACGCACTCCAAACCGGCGGCAGGGTCAGGGCCAGCAGCGACTCCCCAAGCTGCTGAGACATCCGGTCCTTCTCCGCCGGGTCCGACGAGAACCAGGCACCAAAGGCCAGCGCCTCCAACACCAGCAAGCGGAAACCACGCACCGACGCCAACTGCAGCGCCGTGCGCACCGTCGACAGCGCGAGGCCCACCTCTCCCAGTGCTGCCCAACAGCGGGCGATGTCCAACGTGACTTCTGAGCGCCGAAGTGCAGGTAGCAAGGGGGCTTGTGGGATCGCCGCCTCCAGCAGCGCCCGGCCCTCGGCATAGCGCCCCGCCAGTGCGTGTACCAGTGCCCGCTCTACATCTACCGCAATGCGGTAGCGCTCGGGGTCCCCGGAGGCCAGGGCTGTAGAAGCAGTATCCAGGTGTCTCGCAGCATCTTCCAGCTTGCCTTGCTCCAACAGCGCGCGGGAGAGGTGGAAGGCCGCCGAGCAAAGCTCCTGCGGTACGGCCAACACCTGGCCCATGCCCACGGCCACGGCCAGCTCCTTTTCGGCCTGCACCTGCAAGCCCACCTGAGCCAGCAACATGCCACGCACCCGATGCACGGCCGCTTCCACCAAGCGATGCCCCATCTCTCTGGCCAGACCCAGGGCCTCTTCCGAGCGCTCCCAGGCCGCCGAAACTTCCCCTTGACCCAGCAAGACCTCTGCCAGATTCACCAGGGCTACCGCGCGCAATCCCTTATCGCGCAGATCCTTGAGCACCGCCACCGCGTCGGTAAGCCCGGCGGCCGCCGAGGCCAACTGGCCACGGTTGGCCTGCACCGAGGTCAGCGAGAGCAGCAAGGCCGCGCGCGCCCGGCCACTGGCGGGCCCGGAGGCCAACACCAGACCCTCCTGGGTCAGTGCCTCGCAGCGATCCAGGTCGCCCCGACTCCAGGCCAGGGAGGACAGCGTGAGCAGACCGTCCACCACCGCCTCCCGCTCGTGCCGCTCCCGTGCCAGCGCCAGGGCCTGACTGCCCAGCTCCTCCGCCCGGTCCAGGAGGCCCAATCGGCGCAGCACCCGCGCCAGCTTCAGCATCGGGCGCAGGCGCAGCGCCTCGTCCCCCTGACGGTCCAGCAGGATGAGCGCACTTTCCAGGATTTCCTTGGCTTCTGACCACTCTCCCTTGAGCTGGTGCAGCTCGGCGCGGAGCTCTGAAAATTGGATGCGCGTTGCGGTGTAGGCGTCGGTACCCAGATCCACACGGGCAGGATCCTCGACCAAAGCGGCGCGGTTGGCCAGATCGGCCGCCTCGGCAGTCAGGCCGCGCTCCAGCGCCCGAAGCGCCGCTGTACACAGGTACTGCCAGGCTTTTCCGGCCTCGCCCGCCCGACGATAGTGCTCGCCCACCCGCTCCGCCGCACCCGGCGCATGTGCAAAACGCGCCTCCAGGCTCTCGGCCAGCAAACGATGCAGCTCTGCCCGATGTTCTTCGGTAAGCTCGCGGTAGAGCACGTCGGTATAGCGGGGATGGCGAAGCTCCAGCCACACCTGCTCGCCCACACTGTGCACCGCCACCAGTCCCTGATCGCGAAGCGAATCGATCACCTCAGAAACCGGCTCTTCTTCCTGGTCCATTGCCTCCAAGAGCGTGTCCAGCTCCAGACGCTCTCCGTGGACCGCCAGCACCTCCGACACCTCGCGGTGCAGCGGCGGCAGCGGGTCCAGGCGCGCCTTCACCACATCGCGTACGCCCGGCGGCAATTCCAGGTAGCCGCTGGCAATCTCTTCCAGGTCGGAGACCAGCCGCCAACCCGCACCAGACATGGAGGCGCGCGGGCTGATAGGGATGCGCTGAAGCAGACCCTGGTGAATCAGACTTTGCAGGTACAAGGTCAAGAAAAGAGGATTCCCTGAGGTTTCCCGGTACAGTCGCTCTGCCACCGCCGTCGCCGAGCGCCCGGCACCCAGCAGACCCGCCACCAAATCTTCCACATCGGTGGGCGAAAGAGCAGGAAGAAGCAGACGCTCTCTGCCCTCCCGAAGGGCCGCGATCCGTGGGGTGACCCGATCGGAGCGCAAGGTGAATGCGACCAGGATTCCCACAGGAAGACGGCGAAGAATCTGATGCATACCCTCCAACAAGGTGGCCGAGGCATGCTGCACATCGTCCAGCAGCAGCAGTAGCGGCCCATCCTCCCGGAGATGCAGCATCTCTTGCAGCAGCAGCTCCACCAACTTTTCGCGGGAGGCTCCGACCGGCGCCTCGCGGCCCGCAGCGGCACAGAGCCGCGCGATCGGGCCCAGCCCCCCTTCCTCGCGTGGCAACACCCGCTCCTGCAGCACCGGAACACCGAGTAAACGCCCGTGATCCGCCAGCACATCCAGCAGCCGCGTCCGCCCGATACCCTCCGGTCCCTCCAAAAACAGCACCGAGCCTTGGCCGCGCGTCAAGGCCGCCACACGGTCGCGCAGCAGCTCCTCCTGCATCGCCCGACCCACCAGCGGCGGCGTCCAGCCTGAGTCGGGCAGCACCCCGGTGCGCTGCTCCAGCCGGTACAGGATCTCCTGGGCCGACCGGTAGCGATCCTTGGGCATTTTTTGGAGCAGTTTCCGACAGATATCATTGAGATGCGTCGGAACGCGCGGATCCATGTCTGCCGGCGCGGGCGCACTCTGGTGCTTGTGCAGCTCCAGATAGCCCCCCAGATCCTTCGCCACGAAGGGCCGCTTTCCGGTCAACATCGCAAACAGGATCACCCCCAGGCTGTACAGGTCGGAGCGGTGATCGATGGGGTAGCCATTGATCTGCTCCGGGCTGGCATAGGCCCAGGTGCCCACCAGGGTGGTGCTGACCATCGCATCGGTGTTGGGATCCAGGTCCTTTACGATGCCGAAGTCGGTGAGCTTGCAGACACCCTCGGGGTTGATCAGCACGTTGGAAGGCTTGAGATCCCGATGGATCAGCCCCCGCCGGTGGATGTACACCAGGGCCCGGCACAGATCGACCAGCACTTCTTCCGAGCGAGAAAAGCGCTCTTCCGAAGGGAGTTCCTTGAAGCCGTGAATCACATGGTGGAGATCGGTGCCCTCTACATATTCCATCGCGATGTAGGGGTGACCATAGATGTCGCCGTAGGCGTCCACCCGAATCACGTTTGGGTGCCGCAGCTTGGCCAAGGCCTTGAATTCACGCTTGAAGCGCATCAGGCCAGTCCCCATGCGCGAGGACTTCAGTACCTTCAGGGCGACAGATTGCCCGCTGGGATCGGTGGCCAGCACCACATGCGCCATCCCCCCCTTACCGATGAGGCGGCGATAGATATAGGGGCCAATACGGTCGCCTGGCTGGATCTGCAGGCCACCGATGTCAAGGACAGACTCGGGAACGGGCTCGGACACTGAGGCGCATTAACCTCAAGTCTTGCGGGATGCCCGCCGTTTCCCAAGATCAGCGGCGCCGCCTCCCTCCTCCCGTGCAGCCACCCCAAATCCTGTATCCCACCTCACAAACATATTCATCCGTTCAGGTGTCGCGTCGGCGCGCCGGGTTATGGATCGGGCATGGAACGCTACTCTCCTCGAAAGGCGATTCTGCAACGCATCGATGCCGTGGCGCGCGACACCCAGGTGTACCGGGTGGAGCTGGACGCGCCGCTGCCCTTCAAGGCGGGTCAGTTTGTCAACCTCGCGGTGCCGGGGGCCAAGCCGCGCGGGGAGCGCAGCTACAGCATCTACTCCGATCCGGCCTCGCCCGGGGTGATGGACTTCTGCATCAAGCTTTTTGCGGGAGGCGCCGCCTCGGAGTACCTGCGGCAGCGGCAGGTGGGGGATGTGCTGGATATCCGTGGTCCCTTTGGGGTTTTTACCCTGCCGGACGAGATTGATCCGGTGACTTTTGTGGCCACGGGCACCGGGCTGGCGCCCTTCCACTCCATGCTGTTGGAGCAGGAGCGGCTGAAAAATCGCCGCTGCTTCCGCCTCTATTTCGGGGTCCGGTCGGAAGAGGATCTCTTTGGAGTCGCCACACTCCAGCGCTGGAAGCAGAGCCTGGACTTCGACTACACGCTGTGCCTGTCCCGGCCGGAGGCGCCGGAGGCCATGGCGGAGGGCTGCGTGCTCGGGCGGGTCACCCGGGCCATGGCGGACCACCAGCCCCGGGGGCATTGGTATCTGTGCGGGAACGGGTCGATGATCGAGGAGGTCCGTACCCTTCTTAAAGAAAAGGGCCTGGATCGGAAGCAGATCCACGTCGAAAAATACTACTGAGACAGGTAGGGGAGCAGAGGTGCTGTCCAGGCAGGTGGTGGAAGAGCTACGCAACCGGGTCGAGATCGCAGAGGTGATCGGCCGGACGGTGACCCTGCGCCGTGCGGGCCGGAACCTGTTGGGCCTTTGCCCTTTTCATAACGAAAAAACCCCTTCCTTCAACGTGATTCCCGACAAGGGGATCTACCATTGCTTCGGCTGTGGGGCGGGCGGCGACGTCATCTCCTTTGTGCAGAAAACGCAGGGGCTCTCCTTTATGGAGGCGGTGAAGGAGCTGGCGGGCAGCGTGGGAATGGTGATCGAGGACCGGGCGCTGAGTCCCGAAGAACATCGCCGTATCGCCGCCAAGGCCGATCTTCACGATGTGGCCGAAGCCGCTGCCAAACATTTTGAAGAGATGTTGATGGTGCGCCCGGAGGGGCTTCCCGGCCGAGAGTACCTGAAAAAGCGTGGAATTACGCTGGATACGGCGCGGAAGTACCGCATGGGCTACGCGCCGGAGGGCTGGGATCGCCTGGCGACGGCGCTTCAGCGCCAGCACATTCCCATGGAGCTGGCCGTGCGCGCCGGTGTGGTCAAACGGAACGACCGTACCGGCAGTTTTTACGATGCTTTTCGGGGTCGAATCACCTTTGTGATTGCCGACGACAAGGGCAAGCCGGTGGCCTTTGGCGGGCGCATCCTGCCGGAGATCGAAAAACGCGACAGCAACCCCACGCCCAAGTATTTGAACAGCTCCGAATCGGAGATCTACGAAAAGTCCAAGACCCTGTACGGACTGAACTGGGCGCGGAACGCTATCCAGCGGAACGACCGGGTGATCCTGGTGGAGGGCTACTTCGATGCCGTCTCGCTGTGGCAGAGCGGGGTAGAAGAGGTGGTGGCCACCTGCGGGACCGCGCTTACCCCCGCCCATCTCGAAAAAATCCGTCGCCTAAGCCGAAAAGCGGTCGCACTCTTCGACAGCGACGAAGCGGGGATGCGCGCGGCCACCAAGTCCATGGAACTTTTTCTGGATGCGGGTGTGGAGGCGCGACGCCTGGATCTTCAGGGTGCCAAAGATCCCGATGAATTTGTGCAGAAGTACGGGGGGCCGGCCTTTGAAGAGGCCCTGAAGCGCGCCGAACCCCTGGTGGAGATGGTGGTGCGCCGCACCGTCGAAAAAGAAGGATCCTCGCCAGAGGGTCGGGTGCGGGCCTTGGACTCGCTGGCGCCGGTGTTGCGGAAGCTGCCCACGATGTTGCAGGTGCAGATGGTGGGCAGGGTGGCCGGCTGGCTGGGCCTTCGGGAGGAGGACGTGTTAGGGCGCCTCGGAGAGCGTCCGGCGGTGAGTCCCACCACAGCCGCTCCGAGCCGGTGGCTGCCCAGCAAAGAGCTGAGCCACCTGCTCTGGCTGGTGATCCACTACCCGCAGCAGGTCGCGCCCGAGGTGATGCAGACCGATCCCGGGTGGATCACCGACCGGGAGGATGTGCTGGAGGCCATCGCCGCGCTCTGCGACGGACGCTCGCTCCCCGATGTAGTAAGTTCGATGTCGGATGGTGACGCGTCAACAGTGCTCCGTAAAATTGCGGTTCAACCCGCCATATATGAGGAGCAACACGCCGTTGGAGCGGCCCGCCAGATCCTGGCAAAGATGGAGCTTCCGCAGCTCGACTCGCAAATCGCGGCGATCCAACTCCAGATCAGCAGTCCACAAGCTCTTGGTGACTCGTCAAGTACTTTAGCCCTTGCCACCAAGATGCAGACGCTTTATGCCAGAAAGGTGGCACTGGCTGCGCTGTCCTCACGGCGCGCCTAGTCCCCACAACGCCCGTACCACCCTCCTCCGAACGGAAAGAGCCGCATGGAAGGCAGCAGGCTTCAGAAGGACAAAGAAATCAAAGAAGTCCAGGCTCTGATCGATATCGGGAAAAAGCGAGGCTATGTGACCTATGAGGAGGTGAACAGCACCCTCCCCATGCACCTCATTTCCTCGGACGATCTGGACGACGTGATGATCATGTTCTCCGAGAACGACATCGAGGTGGTGAACCAGGCCAAAAAAGCCGCCGACCAGGAGGCGCGTGGGCCCCAACCGGAAGAGCCGAAGAAGCTCGCCGATCTGGCCATGACCGCCCGCAGCAACGACCCGGTGCGGATGTACCTGCGCCGGATGGGCTCGGTACACCTGCTTTCCCGCGAGGGAGAGATCGAGATCGCCCAGCGGATCGAGCTGGGAGAAGCACTGGTTCGCCGCATCACCCTCACCAGCCCGCTGGTGCTGGGGGTGGTGGACACGCTGGTGGCCGAGGAAGAAGATCGGGTCAATCGGGCCCTGAAGGCAGGCAAAAAACCCCGGCGGATCCGCAGCAAGACCGGAAAGACCCTGGACCTGATCCGCGCCGAGCTGATCAGCATGCACCAGACCCGTCGGGAGTGCTTCCGCGCCACAAGGGATGAGGATGGCGAAGAAACCGGCGAAGTGGCGATGGAGCGCCTGCGCGTGGCGGATGATGCCATCCTGGAGCTGGTGGACACCGTCGAGCTGGACAAGAAATACATTGGAGAGATCGCCAAAAAAGTCCACGAGGCTTGGTCGCACGCGCATGTGTGCGAGCGCGAGATCGAAAAGGTGGCCCGCGAGGCCAGCCTGCCCGTGCGCGACCTGCGGCGCAGCATCCGTCGGGTGCGGCGTACGCCGGAGCGTGGGGGCTACGAAATCATCCAGCGCACCGGAATTGCCGAGGAGCGCTGGGCCGAGTTCGATAGCCGTGTGCGCCGCGAATTGCGCAAGATCCGCAAGCTGGAAGAAGAGCTGAAGCTGGAGCGCGACGAGCTGAAGCACCTCGCGCGGGAGCTGCGCAAGGGCGAGCAGATGGCGGAACACGCCCGCTGTGAGCTGATCGAGGCCAACCTGCGGCTGGTGGTGTCTATCGCCAAAAAGTACACCAACCGCGGCCTGCAATTCCTGGATCTGATCCAGGAAGGCAACATCGGGCTCATGAAGGCGGTGGAGAAGTTCGAGTACCAGCGCGGCTACAAGTTCTCGACCTATGCCACCTGGTGGATTCGGCAGGCGATCACCCGCGCCATTGCCGATCAGGCCCGCACCATCCGCATTCCCGTACACATGATTGAGACCATCAACAAGCTGATCCGCACTCAGCGCTATCTGGTCCAGGACCTGGGTCGCGAGCCCACCCCGGAAGAGGTGGCGGTGAAGATGGAGATGCCTGTCGATAAGGTGCTGCGAATCATGAAGATCGCCAAGGAGCCCATCTCCCTGGAGACGCCCATCGGCGAGGAGGAGGACAGCCACCTTGGGGACTTCATCGAGGACAAGAGTGTCGCTTCGCCGGGCGAAAATGTCACCACCTCCTCGCTGGTCGAGCAGACCCGCAAGGTGCTGGCCACGCTGACCCCGCGCGAGGAGCGCGTGCTGCGGATGCGCTTCGGCATCGGCGAGCGCTCCGACCACACCCTGGAAGAGGTGGGCCAGGACTTCGACGTGACCCGCGAGCGCATCCGCCAGATCGAGGCGAAGGCGCTGCGGAAGCTGCGGCACTCCAGCCGGGCGCGCCGCCTGCGCGCCTTTATGGAAGGC
The DNA here is from genome assembly GCA_040376425.1 of Alphaproteobacteria bacterium. Lineage (GTDB taxonomy): Bacteria > Myxococcota_A > UBA796 > UBA796 > SXON01 > CAITDR01. Next base: position 39,738 of record JBEIQS010000010.1, read on the forward strand.
TGAGGCTGGTTTTTGATAGTGACTCTGATCAGAGTCACTATCAGCGGAGTGGGGCGGAAGAGGCAGCACGCGCTGCCTCTTTTTTGTGGGGCCCAGGCTTAGGCGACGGGATCTTCGGGGCGGAAGCAGGCCCGTGCGGGCGTGCAGTCCTCGGAGTGCACCGGCTGGCCGTCCAGACCCCAGGGTTGCCCGGTTTGAAGGCAGCTACTGGGGCACTCGTGCAGGGCCAGAAGCTGCTTGCGCTGGGCCAGTGGCATGCCGCGCGTGGCATAGAGCGCCTTGTTGCGGAGAGAACGGCAGATCATGGGGCCTCCACCGCCACGCGGACGGCGTGAAAGAGGGTGGGCGCGAGAAGCTCCAGCTTGTAGCCGGTCATCGGAAGGGGCGATGCCCCCTGCGACGCGCCATTCAAGGCGGTGCGGATCTGATCCAAGTCGGGCGGGAGTCCCTCCAGCTTGGCTTCCAACGCTGGCAGGCGGAAGGGCACCGTGGCCACCCCTCCCAGCACCAACTGCACCTGCCTCAATTGCCCACCTTCCACGCGTAATTGCGCTGCCGCCTCTACCAGTGGCCACTCCGCGCGCGCGCGGGAGATCGCCCGTTGGTAGCCCGCCCGCAGGCCCGCCTGCACCACCGGCAGACTGAGCCCGGTGATCAACTCTCCCGCTTCCAGGCGGTTTTCCCGCCGCGCATCGCTGCCATCTCCCAGGAAGTCGGCCACGGTCAGGCTGCGGCGGTTGGTGATCACCAGGGCGTCGCCCATCAGCAGCGCCATCGCCAGGGTGGACGCATGGGGTGCCACACAGGCGCCACGGTCAAAGCAGGCGTGGTAGAGGTGGTCACCCGCCCGTGCCAGACAGGTCGTACCTCCCTTTTTCAAACACTGCTGCTCCGGGGAGCGGTAGTACCAGCAGCGCACCCGCTGGGTCAGGTTCCCACCCACCGTCGCCACCGCACGAATGGCCGGTGTGGCCAGCGCTCCCGCAGAAGCGGCCAGCGCGGGATGGTGGCTGCGCACCAGGGGCGAGTCGGCCACCGCCTGCACCGTGACCTTGGCGCCGATGTTCAGGCGGGGCCCCTCCAACAGCAGGCCATCCAGGTTCGGAAGATCGCGCAGGTCGATCAGGTCGCCCGTGGAGATATGATGCCGGCGCCGCTCGGAGAGGTCGGTGGCTCCCGCGCGGTACTCGCCGCTCAGGGCACTCAACTCAGAAAGACTGCGAGGAAAGTGAATCATTTCGCACCTCCGCGGAGCCCGGCGATCACCCGATCCGGCCGGATCGGGAGCTGCATGGGCCGCCAACCTGTAGCCCAGGCTACAGCATTGGCGATGGATGCCGCCACGCCGGCCTTCGCGATCTCGCCCAGCCCCACACCGCCGCCCGGCACCTGATCAAAGCCCTCTTCGTCAAAGAAGACTTCAACCGGTGGAATGTCCCCGATCCCGGGCAGGCGGAAGTCCTCCAGACCTCGGGTCAGAAGCCCGCCGGTAAGGGGGTCGAGGCGGCGCTCCTCGTAGAGCGCATAGCCCAACCCTTGTACCATGGAGCCTTCCACTTGGGATTTGGCCAGGAGCGGCGTGGCGATCTTACCGGCCCCCACCCCCTGCCAAAGCTGTAGCACGCGCACGGTACCGGTTTCGGTATCCACCTCCACCTCGGCCAGACAGACCGCCCCACCCAGCCCATCGACCGCGTTCATGCCCAACAAATTGACGGGCAGAAAATAGCCCCCCTCATCCGGCTTTCGGATGCCCTCGACCGTCAGGCGGTAGCTGCGGAACAGCTCGCGCCAGGAGCGCTCTCCATCAGCCGACCTCAGCCCCTTCTCCACCACTTCGTAGGTCTTCCCATCTTTTTGCGCTGCGTCCAGCACTGCCTTCTTCAGACGCTCCCCCGCATCCATCAGGGCGGGCACCAGCGACGCCACCGAGCGGCTTCCGGCACTCATCGGGCCGGTCGGCCCACCGGAGCGGCCCAGGTCCACATCGACGGGAACACCAAAGATCTTTTCGAGACCCGCGCTGATCACCGAGCGGGTGCCATTCCCCATGTCCTGACCAGAGGTGGTGGCACGAAGACTCCCATCGTCCTGCGTCTCTACGCGCAGGCGTACGTTCACCTGCACAAAGCAGGGCCAGGCTCCCACTGCCAGACCTACGCCACGCCGGAAACGCCCCTTCTCCGACCCGTAGGCGGGGCGGTTCTTCCACATCGGCAGCTTTTCCACCTGATCGTACAGCCGGCCCCGGATGGGGTTGGGGTCCCAGCGACGCCGCAGCGCGATGGGATCAAGCCCCCGGGCCACCGCAAGCTGGTCCACCGCCCCCTCCAAGGCAAAGGCCGCGGGGGGAGCACCCGGCCCGCGAAAGGGCCGTCCTCCTGCGGCGTGGGTCACCACGTCGTAGTCGGAAATCTCTTTCTTTCTGGAGGGATAGAGAAGGCGGAAGGTGATTCCCAACGAACTACCCATCGCGACGCCGGAGTCCGCGTAGGCATGGGCTTCCATGGCCTCCAGAGCCCCCCCGTCGCTGTCCAGCACCGCCAACTGCGTCCGAACCGCAGGACGGTAGCCACCCACCGCCAGCTCTTCGTAGCGGCTCAACGCAAGGCGTACCGGCTTGCCGGAGGAGCGTGCCAGCTCCGTGGCGGCGATCAACTCGGGGAAGAAGCCCAGCTTCGCCCCGAAGGCGCCGCCCACATGCTCAGCGATGACCTCGACGTTTTCTGGAGGGAGATCGAAGTATTCCTCCAGATCCTTCGCCATCTGGACCACCGCCTGCGTGGAGAGATACACCTGCAGCTTGCCGCTGTCCCAGTGGGCCACCACAGAATGGGGCTCCAGCGCGGTGTGGCACTCCGCCTGTGTCTCCCAGACCCCCTCAGACAGCAGGGGCGACTTGCCAGCGCGGGCCTTCCCAATCTCCCGCGTGGCCCCTCCATCATTCAGGAAGATATCTGAGCCTGCCGGGCCACGAACGTTGCCCTTCCAGGGCGCCGCCGTCGCCGGCCCCTCGGACGAAGAGGGAATGTCCTTCCCCGGCTTCTCATAGACCAAAGTCGCGTCGGTCTTCATGGCCGCATCCATGCCCACCACCGCCGGCAGCGGCGTCAAGCCCAGCTTCACCGCGCGGGCGGCGGCCTCCACCGCCGAGCGCCCCTGGCCGGCGATGGCCAGGATCTCCTGGCCCGCGTAGCGCAGCAGCTTCTCGGGTACCGGAAACCGATATACCCCCACGATCCCGGCCATCTTTTCCGCTTCGCCGCTGTCCACACTGTCGAGCCGTGCATGCCCAAGGGGGCTGCGCAGAATCACCGCCTCCAACTGGCCAGGAAGCTGAACGTCGACGGTATACTTGGCCTTGCCCGTCACCTTTTCAAAGGCCTCGACGCGTGGAGGTGGCGCACCCGTGTCCACATCGTACTTGCCTTCGCAGGCCGCGATAACCGCGGCAAAAATGTGGGGGTAGGCTCCACAACGGCAGAGGTGCCCGGCCAGGGCCGCAGCCACCTGATCCCGCGTGGGGCTGCCGCCGCCGGCGGCCTTCCACTGATCATAAAATCGCGACGCCTCAACCACAAAACCCGGCGTACAATAGCCACATTGCAGCGCATCCTCGGCGGCGAAGGCCCGTTGGATGGGGTGGTTGTCGCCGAGCCCCTCCACGGTGCGGACCTGCTTGCCTTCCAGGTGGCAGGCGGGCATCAGACAGCTTGAAACCGGAGTATCATTGACCAGGACGGTGCATGCACCACAGGCGCCATGGCCGCAGCCCTCCTTGCTCCCGGTCAGCCCCAGGCGTCCGCGCACCCACTCCAACGCGGTCTCCTCGGGGTCCACCACCCCTTCCCAGACCTGTCCATTCACATGGGTTTTTAGCGGCAGACCTGCTGCATTCTCCTGCGGCGTCTCGGCCAAAGCAGGCCGTAGAAGCCCGATGCCCGCGGTTGCGCCCAGAAGCTGTCGTCGGCTCAGCTCCATGCTATCCTCCACCCCACTTCCTAACCCAGCTTTTTATGAAAGCCAGCCAAGGATGCGGGCGTTCTCCGTCAGCGCCTCTGCCAGCGGCTCGCCCCGCAGCCGCTCCGCCACGCGAAGCACGTCGGGCAGATAGGCCGGTTCACTGCGACCTTTCCATGGACGTGGACACTGGTCCGGTCCGTCGCTCTCCAGAAGCAGCCGATGACGCGGCACCCGGCGGAGCGAGTCGATGGGCTTGCGCGCCCCCTCCCAGGTGATCGCTCCCCCAAAAGACAGGTGCAAGCCCAGCTCTACATAGGCATCCACCAACTCCGCGCCGCCCGAGTACGAATGCATCACCCCGCGAAGGGGCGCATAGGGTCGCAGCAGCGGCAGGAGTCGCTGGTGGCAACGAAAGGCATGGAGAATCAAGGGTAGACCCGTATCTTTGGCCCTCTCCACATGAATACGCAGCACCCGCTCCTGCAGCTCCCAGGGCAGGCCGATGCTGCCATCCAGGCCACACTCCCCGATGGCCACCGCCCCCTCCAGATCATCGGGGAGAACGGGCTTTTCTGGAGTGTGGTTGAGCAGGGTGTAGGGGTGCGTGCCCAGCCCGAAAGCCAGACCGTAGGTCTGTGACAGCGCCCGGACCACCCCCCAGTTTTCCGGCCCCAGCGAAGGGACCAGGACAGCAACCACCCCCACTTCTCTTGCCCGAAGCAGGCACTCAGCCCGATCGGGTTCAAAGCGGGGATGGTCCAGGTGGCAGTGGCTGTCCAGCAGCCTCAGTTGGCGCTGCCGTTCACGTTGGCCCCACCCGCGTCTTTCACCACCAGCTCGGCCCGGCGGTTTTGAGACCAGGAGCCTTCATCGGCACCCCCGGTGAGGGGACGTTCTTCGCCGTAGGAGACGCTCTTGATCCGGCTGGACGCAACGCCTTTTCCGGTCAGGTAGCGCACCACCGCATCCGCACGACGCTGACCGAGGGCCAGGTTGTACTCGGTGGTCCCGCGCTCGTCGCAGTGCCCCTGTACCTCGATGCGCACCCCGCTGTATTTCAGCAGGATCGCCGCATTCTGGTCCAGCGTGGCCTTGGCCGACGACGTAAGCGCCGCCGAGTCGTAGTCAAAATTGACCCGCTGCAGGTTCTCGTACACCGGCGCCGGAGGGGGCGGTGGTGGAGGAGGCGGCGGCGGAGGCGGAGGTGGAGGTGGTTCTTCAAAAACAGGGGGAGGCTCGGGGGCGGGCTTCTTCGGACAGCCTGCCAGCATCGCGCCGAGCAGCAAAAACGCAAAACCGCGGGACATGATGGCTCCAGGGTACCGGTGTGCCCGAAATCAAGACACGCGCCGGATACACCGCAGTATAAGCACCCTTCCCACTCCGCAAAGAGGAATTCTGCGTCTCTAACGGTCACGAAAGATTGTCGGACGATCGTCACGGATCGGTCACCATTGCCTGTCGCGCTCGTAAAAATGTCGTTGCATGCCCTCGCAGGGTGGCCCCCACTGGTATAGCCTCCGCCGGAACCTTTGGAGTCCGGCATGAAGTACGCTGGTGGTTGTTTTGGTTGTCTCGCCTTCATCTTCTTTGGGATGGGCATTGTTCTTACGTTCGGCGCCTCCGCCATCATCCAGATGCTCAGCTCGGTGGACCCCGACATGGCCACCGCCTTTGCCGGTACCATCGGAATCCTGGGGTGGGTGAACAACGGTTGTTGCTGCCTTTCCGGCATTCTGGCCATCATCCTGCTGGCCGTGGGCATGTCCAAGAAGGATGAGGCGAGCGAGTGATTCCAGCCGCTTGGGCGCCACTCCGTGACCTTCCGGTGCGGACGGAGCCCGGCGGACTGATCAATCGCACCTTTCTCCTCGGCGACCCGCCACAATTCGTGGTGCAGCGGGTCAGCCGTATTTTTGGCGCTTCTGTACACGCCGACATCGAAGCGGTCACCGCGCAGCTTGCGCGCCAGGGACTGCTGACGCCCCGGCTGCTGCCCACCGACAACGGGGACCTGTACACCGTAGACGAGGAAGGCGAGATCTGGCGGGCGATGAACTACATCCCCGGGATCTCCCATAGTCAGGTTTCGTCGCCCACTCTGGCCGAGGAGGCAGGTCGTCTGGTGGCCCGCTTCCACAGTGCGCTGGACAACTTCACCTACGACTACCAGCATGTGCGGCTCGGGGTCCACGATACCCCCCGCCACATGGAGCGCCTCGCCGCCGTGGCCGGCGCGGAGAGCCTGATCGGGGCGCAGGACGTGGCCGACCGCATCCTCGCCGCCTGGCAGAGCTGGGATGGAGAAGAGGAGTCCCCCGCACGGCACGCACACGGGGATCTGAAGATTTCCAACCTGCGCTTTTCCGAGGAGGGGGTGGGCCTCTGCCTGCTCGACCTGGACACGCTGGGGAAGATGTCGTTGGAGGTGGAGCTGGGAGATGCGCTGCGCTCCTGGTGCAACCCTGTGGGGGAAGACTCCACGGATACCTTCTTTGATCAGGGACTTTTCGAAGCAGCCCTGCGCGGCTACGGCAGCCTGCGGCCCCTCACGCCGGCCCAACAGGACGCCATTGCCGGCGGAGTCGAGCGCATCTGCCTGGAGCTGGCGGCCCGCTTTTGTCGGGACGTGTGGGAGGACAGCTACTTCGGCTGGAACACCGAACGTTTCCCCAGCCGGCCCGCGCACAACCTGTATCGGGCCCGAGGCCAGCTCTCGCTGGGACTCTCGGTGCGGCGCTTCCGACGCCGAGACTAGCCGAAAGCCACCGAGCGCTTGGTGAAGGACCCGTAGGTGAATCCATCGATGGGAAAGGTCGTTGCTTCGCTGCGTTCCAGCGAGGCGCCCAGGCTGACCAGCACCGGAAGAAAGTGCTCTTGCGTCGGCAACGAAATGCGCGCTCCGGGTGCGTTTTTATAGCTCAAAATCGTTTCAGCATCACGACGCACCAGCGCTTCCGCACACCAGGCGTCAAAGTCGGTGGCCCAGGCGGGCGGGGCGCTTCGTCCGGAAAAGTCGATTGCACGCATGTTGTGGGTCAAAAATCCGCTTCCCATCAACAAAACACCCTCGTCCCGCAGGGGCGCGATCCGTCGCCCCAGCGCGATCAGCGCCGCCGGATCGCTCGACGGCAGAGAGAGCTGAAGCACGGGGATGTCTGCAAGCGGATACATGGCCATCAACGGTATAAAGGCGCCGTGGTCGAGGCCGCGCCGCCGGTCTACCACCACCTCCCCCAACAGCTCGCGCACCCGCCCCGCCAGGACGCCCGCCGCCGGCGAGGCATAGCGCACCTGATAATACTTCGCCGGAAAGCCATAAAAATCGTAGAAGAGCGGCAGCGGCTCGGGCGAGGAGAGCGACACCGGCCGCTGCTCCCAGTGGGCGGAGATCACCAGGATCCCGGTAGGACGCGGAATCTTGGCCGCCCAGCCTGCCAACTGTGCCATCCAGCGCGCATCGTCCAACAGCAGCGGCGACCCATGCGCGACGAAGATACTGGGCATTCTGGTGGTCATGGGGGTACTCCTGACCGGCGCACAGGCAAGGGCCAGCCCGGAGAGAAGGCGACCAAGAAACACGCGGCGGTGCATGCAGAGAAGCTAAGATCGCCAGGACTGTTCGCAAGGATGTAGATTCGGACAGATTGTTGCTGTCCAGCAACAATCATGGCCGGCTGCGCCACCGAGGCCGAATCCGCCGGCCTGTTTCCAAAATGCATCGGGATCACCCCCCTCCTGTGCCGAGCTGCGGTACAATCACCCGATGTTCCTCCTCCTCCTCTCCCTGGCCTCCGCCGCCTACAACCCCAACGGCGACACCGATGGCGACGGCCTGACCAATGCCGAGGAGCGCCACTACGGCACCAACCCGCGCCGTGCCGACAGCGACCGCGACGGCTGGGATGACTGGACCGAAGTGGTCTATGGCGGAAATCCCCGGCGCAACCGTATCACCCCCGATGACGACGGTGACGGACTGTACCGGGTCTACGAGCTGCAGATCGGCAGCGATCCCCGCAATGCGGACACCGATGGCGACGGCTGGGATGACGGGACGGAGTGGCTCTACGCCTCTGCCGCCGCTGTTTTGGATGCCAACGACACCCCCGATGACGACGGCGACGGCGTCTACCAGGTCTACGAGGACATGGCCGGGTCCTCGGATCTGAGTACCGACTCGGACGGCGATGGCTGGGATGACTGGTCCGAGTGGTTGTACGCCGGAAACGCGGCAATGATCGATGCCAACGATACGCCGGATGACGACGGCGATGGCGTCTACCAGGTCTATGAGGACATGGCCGGGTCCTCGGATCTGAGTACCGACTCGGATGGCGATGGCTGGGATGACTGGACCGAGTGGTTATACGCCGGGAATGCGGCGATGATCGACGCCAACAACACGCCGGATGACGACGGCGACGGCGTCTACCAGGTCTACGAGGACATGGCCGGGTCCTCGGATCTGAACACGGACTCGGACGGCGATGGCTGGGACGACTGGACCGAGTGGGTGAGCGGAACCGACCTGGCGGACCCGACCTCACACTCCTGAGCCGCCCCCCTCAGTAGGAGACCACCAACCAGCTCCGCATCTCAATGTTGCCGGAGCCATCCACCGGCTCGCCGCCCTCCAGCGTGCCGCGGTAGCTGATCGTCGCGCTTTGACCGGCGCTGACGTCATTTGTAATGTCGACTACAAAAGGTGCCACCTCGCGGCCCGGACACCAGCCCCCGCGACCGAACCACCAGGTGCCCGCCTGGTTGGGCACGGTGCCGGTCCCGACGGATTGCGCACAGCCGTCCTCAATTCCGGGTTCCGACAACTCGTAGCTGTGCGTGGTGCCGTTCACCGTGAAGTGGTGCTCGTGGTCGCAGAATTCGGCGCAGTTGGTGGAGGTGTCCATACCGTGCCCGGTGATGATGGCCACCAGCTCCACTTTTTTGGCACCCGCGGGGATCTGCACCTCCGTCGACTCACGATCATTGTATGTGGACACAAATGCGCCACCGGCAAACAGATTCACGATCTCCTGCGGACGCGCCCCCTTGCCCCGGTTGGACAGCCGGGCATTCAGCGTGACCCCCGTCGGCTGCTGGTTCCACTCGGGCGCCCAGCAATAGCGGCTGTTCCGCGTGCCGCCGTCTTTCAGCCAGGCCAGCGCGTGGCTGCCGTCTACCAACCAATGCGACTCCCGATGGTAGGTAGTGATAAAGCGGCTGATTTCCAGCCAGGTTCCGGTTCCATCATCTACCCAATAGTTGGCGATGTAGTCCCAGGCCCCACAATTGTTGATCTCCATTTTGTCCTTGTCCGGACACTCCATCCGCACTTCAATCTCCAGCGTATCGTAGGTTGCCATCTCCGCTGCATCCGGCAGGTTCAACGGACCTTCTACGCACATCTGCACCACGCTACCGTCAAAAACCGGCACCGCAGTCACCGTCTCTGCGTCCATTCGGGCGCGACGCTCCACCTCAAAGTTGAAGTACTCCGGCTCATAGGCGGCGGAATAGAGACGCATCTCCCAGGGCCACAGATCCTGGCGGGCAAGAGCGGAATCATAGGCTCCCACCGCCGGGAAATAACCCAGGGTACGCAGCTTCTGCTCGCGATCTACCGCCCAGCCCAGGGCCCCGATGTCCGCCCGGAACATATCGGTCACCAGCCCACCCACCTCGGCCGACATGCCCTGCACCACGTGGATGCGGCTCTCCCACCATGCCAGGTCGTCCGCCGAGAGGCCCGTAAATGCAGCCTGGATATCCGCTTCCAACGCCTGAGTGATCGCTTCTGCGTCGCGATCGCGCGAGCCTGCGGTTACAAAAAAATAGTGGACATTGCGGGGGGAGCGGGCGATCAGTTCGTCCACCCCGGTGGTCCACCAGCTCGTGTCGTCCAGGTCGTCCACCGAAAACCAGTGCGGCAGAAAGATGTAGCTTTCACAGCCGGTCCAGTTTTCGGAAAGCGTCCAGACGCTTCCATCGCGCAGGGGAACACTGAAGTCTCCCGCAGGCTGGTGGCGTTGTAGTGCCGATGGTACCGTCGCATCAAAGGGACGTACGGGCAGGCCAAGGGCATCACAGGTGGGGTTGCCGGCTGGCGGCCCGCTGTCGTCGCCTCCGGAAGAATCCATGGGCTGCGGTTCGGGTGGCGGGCAGGCAAGGAGCAACAGGAGCAGGTTCATGGTCGCCTCAATGCGGGATTGTAGCGCCAAACAGGGACTGCTGGAGACCGCCGGTCCGCTCTAACTGCAAAAGAGCCGCTTTGCGGTCCAACCCTCCCGCGTAGCCGGTCAACGAACCGTTGCCGCCAATGACCCGATGGCAGGGCACAACGACCGCGATGGGGTTGGCGCCGTTCGCCAGCCCCACAGCCCGGGCGGCCCCGGGCTTCCCCAAGCGCTCGGCGATGGAGCCATAGTTGGTGGAGGTGCCATAAGGGATTTTTTGTAGCAACTCCCACACACTGCGCTGGAACGGACTGCCCTCGGGTGCAATCAGCAGGCCGAACTCCCGCCGCTTCCCATCAAAATACTCGGTAAGCTGTTCTGCAACCTGCATAATTGCGGCGTCATTGCGCACCATGCCACCCCTCACCCGGACCTGCACCCGCGCCTCCGCCTCCTCCGGCGCATACAGGCCCAGCTCCCGCAGGAAGCCGCCTTCATCCACCACCGCAACGGCGAGCCCCAGGGGGGTGAGGAAGGTTCCAAGAAAGCACGTCATGGTTCTCTCCTAACCTGAAAGCCTGACCAGCGCTCGACTCTCCCTCCAAATGAGATTGACTCTCAAAATCATTCTCGATATAGACGCTCCATGTTGCTGCTCGCCCTCCTGGCCTGTCCCCCCGCGCCTGAAAGCAAGGATCCCCTGGCGGGTCTCACCCTGGTGCAGGAGGACCCCTCGGACAACCCCCTTCCCGGGCTCTCGGAGGAGTGGGCACAGCGATTTGTGGATGGGGACGCCCACTTCGAGAGCCTGTTCCGCGAATCTCAGGGACTGGGCCCGGCCTTCATCCGTGGCTCCTGCAACTCCTGCCATGCGGACGATGCACGCGGCCCCGGTCTGGTGCGGAAAATGGTGGTATTGGAGGGCGGCGAGCCCGCAGAAGATCAGTCCGCCCTGCCTTTTGGGCACACTGAGCGCCCCTATGTTGCGGGCGGTGCCACGCAGCCCATTCTGCCACCCGCTGACGCCGAGCTGCTGATCACCCAGCGCCAGCCTCCGGCCGTCTTTGGCCGAGGCTACATGGAAGCGGTGGATGAAGCTGCTATTCTGGAGGAGGAGGCGGCCCAGGCCGCGGCCGGTCGGGTATCCGGCCGGGTCAATCGTGTCTGCTGGGATTTCGAGCAGGCCTCCGATGACTTTCATACCTTTCAACCCGGTGATTGTGGGATCGTCGGCCGCTTCGGGCTGAAGGCCAGGGTGGCCAGCCTGGATGGATTCACCGCCGATGCCTACCAGGGAGATATGTCCATCACGTCGGACTATCGCCCCTTGGAGCTGGCGAATCCCGATGGCCTGACCGACGACTACTACCCGGGTGTGGACATCGATCCCGAAGTGGTGCAGCTCACCGCCGACTACATGCGCCTTCTGGCCATTCCCAAACGCACGGAAAAGCCAGGTTCGGAGCTCTTTGCTCAGGTGGGTTGTGCGGACTGCCACAGTCCCAGCCTGCGCACCCGCAGTGACTACCCCATCGCCGATCTGGCGGGGATCGACGCCCCGATCTTCAGTGACCTGCTGCTCCACGACATGGGCAGCAGCGACGGTCTGTACGACAGCGAAGCAGGGCCATCGGAATGGAAGACTGCTCCGCTGATGGGGCTTCGTTTCCTCAAGACCTACCTGCATGATGGTCGTGCCAACACCGTGGAAGATGCGATTCTTGCCCACGACCTGCCCGGCTCAGAGGCCGGCCCGTCCATCGCCGCCTTCGAAGCCCTCTCCGAAGTCCAGCGGGCTGAGCTCCTCATTTATGTCGAATCTCTTTAGGAGAGCCCCATGCTGCTCATGATGCTACTCGCCTGCACCAACGACAACGACAAGCTCCAGAATCCCCAAGAAGAAACCATTCTTCTGGTCAAGGAGATCGTACAGAACGATCTGAGCGCCATGCACGACGCCACCGAGGCGCTCTGTGCCGCCAGCCCTACCACCGCCACCTGGGGTGCGGCCGAGGCCGCCCCGGCACGCAGCGAGTGGAAGCAGGTACGCAATGCCTATGAGCGCGTGGAAGGGGCAATTGCCGTACTCTTTCCCGACCTGGACGCCGCCACCGACGAACGCTACGACGGCTTTCTGGGCGAAGGTCCGGACGACTACCTTTTTGATGATGTAGGGGTGATTGGCGTCCACGGGATCGAGCGGATCCTTTGGGCAGACGCCCATCCAGCCGAGGTGGTGGCATTCGAGCAGGGCCTTCCCGGCTATGTACCGGCCGCGTTCCCGGCCAACCAGCAGGAGAGCGACGACTTCCGCACCCTCCTGTGCGCACGCCTCGCGACGGACACGGCGACGATGGAGTCGGAATTTGCACCGTTGGCGCTGGATGGTGCGGCAGCTTTCCGCGGGGTGATCGGATCGATGATGGAGCAGATCGAGAAGGTGAACCTGGCCTATAGCGGCGAGGATGAGTCCCGCTATGCGCAGTACACCCTGGCAGACATGCGTGCCAACCTGGAGGGGGGGCGCGAGATCTATGGGGCCTTTGTTCCTTGGCTGGAGTCCGTGGAGGGCGGAGCAGCGGTCCATGCGGACATCGAGGCGGGCTTTGATAGGATCGCCGCTGCCTATGCGCCCCTGGAGGGGGACGGCATCCCGACGGTACCCGCTACCTGGAACCCCGACAGTCCATCGGAGACGGATCTGGCCAGTGACTACGGAAAGCTGTGGCTGCTGTTGACCGAGGAGACCGATCCGGAGCGTGCAGGCTCCCTGGTGGAACGTATGGTCGCAGCAGCAGACCTGTTGGGCATCCCACAACTGGCGGAATAATGCTGCTATTGCTTCTCGGATGTTTGGACCATACACCGGTCCCCGGAGGGGTGGACAACTCCGTTTTTGTCGCGATGCAGAGTCACTTTGCAGACTTCCGAAGCTGGACCTCCTTTTCCCTGGATGGTGAGATCGAGGGCCACTCGGGTACGGAGCGGATGTTGTTCGTTTCCGCTCTTCCCGCCGAAGGTGCATCCGTATTTCCTGTGGGAACCATGATCGTGAAGTCCGCGCCCGTGGGAGAGAGCATCGAGCTGCATGCGATGGCCAAGCGCGGGGGGGACTACAACCCGGGTGGAGCCCCGGGGTGGGAGTGGTTCGAGCTGAAAGAGTCTGCAGGAATCCCCGTGATTCTCTGGCGCGGCGAGGAGCCCCCCTCTGGCGAGGGCTATGTCGTGCTGGGCGGGGAAGACACGGCCGTGGACGGGGACTGCAATAGCTGCCACCAGGCCGCCTATGACAACGACTATGTACACGAGGTGCCGCTTTGATCTTTCTGTTTCCCCTGGCGGCAGCCTTTGAGCCCATTCCAGGGACGGTGATCGGGGGCTATGGTCAGGCGGTGGCCACCTGGCAAAGGAGTGGGGCCGAAGGCCCTTTTTCCGGGCAGGTGGACCTGCAACGTGTGGTTCTGTCCACCGCATCCGACTTTTCCCGCTTTGGCGCTCCCATTTCGGCCTACCTGGAGCTGGAGTGGGAGCACGCCATCGCCTGCAAGGGCTGCGACGGCTCGGTGGAGGCGGAGCAGGCCTACCTGCAGTGGCGCTTTCGGGAAGAATTTCAGTTGAAGGCGGGGTTGATACTGGTTCCGATGGGTATCGTGAACCAGTGGCATGAGCCCACCGTGATCCACGGCGTGCAGCGTCCGATGGTGGACCAGCTCCTGATCCCGACCACCTGGCGCGAGCTGGGACTGGGCTTCACCGGCCAGATTGGTATTCTGCAATACGACATCTATGCCGTGTCCCCGCTTGACCCTGTGAAGTTCTCTGCCGATGGTGTCGTCGCTGCGCGTACACTCGGGTCCTTCTCTCCGGCGGAAGTACCGGCAGTAACCGGACGGTTGGAAGTGGAGCCCACGCCCGGCATCGTGGCTGGGGTCTCCGGCTACGGGGCAGACCTGGGGCCTGTGGGGGAGTGGTACAGCGCCGGGGGCGAGCGTCTACGGCTGTCGCTGCCGGCCGTCAGCGGTGCCTTGGATGTGCGGGCCCGGCGATGGGGGGGCGAGTTCCGGGGGGTGGGGGTGCTGTGGTCCATGCCCGAGGCCGATGTGCTGATGGCCGCCCGACGTGAGGATGGGAGCCCCTACTTCCCGGAGGGCAGCGCGGCGCTGCCGACCCGCATGATCGGCGGCTATGTGGAGCTGGCTTGGGACCTGTTCTACTTCTTCGACCTGGGCAGCCACCAACTGATGCCTTTTGCAAGGTTGGAAGCTTATAACACCCAAGCGGCTGTTCCAGAAGGGATGGAGGCCGACCCCACACGCAACATCCAGGAAGGCAGCTTCGGGCTCAGCTACAAGCCCATCCCCAACGTGGTGTTTAAAACAGATATTCAGTTACGGGATCGGCAGTTTGGGGATGACACTTTGCTCATCCATGCAGGGTTGGGGTGGATGTTCTAGCCTTCCCTCTGCTATCCTGCGCGCCATGCGCCTTCTCCTCCTGACCCTCCTCGTCGCCTGCCGCACCGAAGGTGATCCCAAGCTGGATGACCAGAAACCCGATACCCAGGGGGTCTTTTCGCCCGATGAGGACGGCGACGGCTACTCCATCGAAGAGGGTGACTGTGACGACGCGGACAATACCGTCGGACCGAACGCCACCGAGATCTGCAATGAGCAGGACGATAATTGTGATGGGCAGGTCGACGAAGGGGTGCAGACCACCTTCTACGCAGACGCCGACGCCGACAGTTTCGGCAATGCCGATCAGACAAAGGAAGCCTGCGCTACTCCAGATGGCTACGTAGAGCAAGCACTCGATTGCGACGATGGCAACGCCGACATCTACCCCGCCGCTCCCGAGCGCTGTAACAGCGTAGACGACGACTGTGACGGTTCTATCGATGAAGATGTGACCACCGTTTGGTATCGCGATCAGGACGGCGACAGCTACGGTGATCCCGCCCTGCCCCTGGACGACTGCAACCCGCCCAGCGGCTACGCCGCCAATGCCACCGACTGCGACGACAGCTCCGCAGAGGTTTTTCCGGGTAACCCCGAGGTCTGCGACCAACGCGACAACGACTGCAACGGGCTGGTCGACGACGGTGTAGACATCCTCTGGTATGCCGACACCGACTCCGATGGCTACGGCCAGGATGGCCTGACCCAACGTGGATGCGTTCGTCCGGTGGGCTACGCAGAGCTGGGGGGCGACTGCGACGACAGCCAGCCCACCGTCTATCCGGGCGCCCCCGAAAGCTGCGACGGGATCGACCAGGACTGCGACGGGAGTGTGGACGAGGAAGCGGTTGATGCTCCCACCTGGTACGCCGATGCCGACGCCGATGGTTTTGGCGATCCGAGCGTCGCCTCCTCCTCCTGCACCACTCCGGCCAATTTTGTAGCAGACAATACAGACTGCGACGACGGCCAAGCCGGCATCTACCCTGGCGCCGCGGAGCTTTGTGACGGCTTGGACAACAACTGCGACGGACAGGTGGACGAGGACAGCGCGGCGGATGCCCCCACCTGGTACCTGGATGGGGACTCCGACGGCTACGGCGACCTGCGCGTCTCCCAGCGCGCCTGCACAGCCCCCGCCGGCCATGTGGCCGACAGCACGGACTGCAACGACAGCGCCGCCGCCGCCTACCCCGGTGCCCCAGAAGTCTGCGACTACCTGGACAACGACTGCGATGGCACCATCGACGAAGACGACGCCATCGACGCCGCCACCTGGTACATCGATGCCGACGGCGATCGCTTCGGCGACCCTTCTTCCTGGATCTTCGCCTGCTATGCCCCCTCTGGTGCGGTCTCCAACGCACTGGACTGCGACGACAGCGACGCGGCGGTCTGGCCCGGCGCGCCTGAAACCTGCGACGGCATCGACTCTGACTGCGATGGCGCCATCGATGATGCTGCCTTGGACGCCCTGATCTGGTATGCGGACACCGACGGGGATGCCTATGGGGACCCCGCCGCTTCCTCCGCCGCATGTACGGCGCCTGCGGGCAGCGTCGCCGATGCCACCGACTGCGACGATGCAGACGCCGCGATCAACCCGGCTGCGGACGAAGTCTGCGACGGGCTGGACAACAACTGCGACGGCCAGGTGGACATCGGCGCCACCGACCCCGCCACCTGGTATCTGGATGCAGACGGCGACGGCTACGGCAACCCGCGGGTCTACACAGACACCTGCACGCCACCTGCCGGCTATGTGGCCGACGGCAGCGACTGCGACGACGTGGACCGCGCCACCTTCCCGGGCGCCACCGAGTACTGCGACGGTCTGGACAACAATTGCGACGGCAACGTCGACGAAAACAGCGCCGTGGACGCTGCAACCTGGTACAGCGACAGCGACGGGGATGGCTACGGCGACCCCTCCTCCACCACCCGCGCCTGCAGCAGCCCCTCGGGCACGGTGGCCAATGCCTCCGACTGCGACGATTCCCGTGGCACCAGCTATCCGGGAGCAAGTGAGCGTTGCGATGGCCTGGACAACAACTGTGACGGTACAGTCGACGAAAATAGCGCCATTGACGCGTCAACCTGGTACACCGACAGCGATGGCGACGGCTATGGAAGCTCCGCCGGTGCTCAGCAGGCGTGCAGTCAGCCCTCGGGGACTGTGGCAAATGCGTCCGATTGCGACGACACGCGCAACAGCACCTACCCCGGCGCGGTAGAATACTGCGATGGCGTGGACAATAACTGTGACGGGACAGTAGACGAAGACACTGCCTTTGACGCGTCAACTTGGTACACGGATAGTGACGGAGATGGCTACGGAAATGCGGGCACTACCCAGCGGGCCTGTAGCCAGCCGTCGAACGCCGTTGCCAATAGCTCCGACTGCGACGACAGCAGCGCCTTCAGCTACCCCGGTGCAGCCGAAAGCTGCGACACAGCGGACAACGACTGTGACGGAACGGTGGATGACCCGGCGGATCTCCTCGGATCGGGACCCTCCTGCGGCGCAAGCTCCTGTGCGGAGATTCAGTCCGTGCGCAGCTCTCACCCGGATGGGACCTACTACCTCTCCTTTGGCGGTGCCCCGCTGGAGGTCTACTGCGACATGACCAACGCTGGCGGCGGCTGGACGGTGATCCACCCCGACGACATCGGCAGCCTGGGTTCGCTGGACGCCATGCGCACCGACATGAGCCGAGCCATGGTGTACCTGCGCAGTAACACCGGTGCACAGTACTACACGGAAGTCAGCCAACTTCCAACCTTTACCAACTACAACGTTCGGGTAGAGGACTACAACAGCAGCGTGACGCGCATCACCTTCATCCCGCGTCCCGACGCCAACGTGGCCGGCCAGACTCAGGGCTTCCGCAGCAACGGCACCGATCTCAGCTTCGTCAATTGTGACGCCAACGGCAACAGCTACATCGAGTTCTGGCGCACCGGCACCAGCTATGCCTGGACGCAGGACTACAATATGTCCTATCGTTGGCGCAACACCAAACTATCGGTTTCCAGCACTGTTCCGAGCGACTACTTTACCTTTACGGCGATCCACCAGGGTGGCTGCGGTACCCACTCCACCAGCACCACCTGGACCGCCTACGACAACATGCGCGACGCGGCCTTTGCGGTGCGCTGAGCCCAAGGCCCCTCCAAAAGCGGCCGCAGCCGATGCTGCTGTGGCCCGGCACCAGGGCTGCTGCAGCTACTCGGCCTCTACCAACCTGGCCAACCACACCCGCAGCTTTTTGTGGGCCGTGGCCCGGATCTGGCAGACCCGGCTCTCGGTGATGCCCAGCTCCTCGCCGATGTCCTTGAGGCTGGCGCCCTGGATGTCGTAGCGCATGACCACCGCCTGCTCTTTTTCCGGAAGGCGCCGGATGGTCTCGATCACCTGAATGCGGGTCTCTTCCTCCTCCCAGATGGAGTCGGGCAGCGGATCATCCGAGGGGATCCCATCGGTGAGGTCCGGGTTGGCCTCGTTGTCCCGGCTGGAGGCGGAAACCAGCTTGCTGACCTTCGCGCGCCGCCGGAAGCGGTCGAAGGCCTCCAGCGTCATATCCAGCTCAGCCGCCATCTCTTCCCGTTCGGGCTCACGCCCCAACCGCTGGGTCAGGCGCGCCAGCGTGCGTTCGTACTGGCGCTGCACATCCCGCTGCGGACGGGAAACCCAGTCCTCTGTACGCAGCCAGTCGATAATGGCGCCACGAATCTTCATCTCTGCGTAGGGCTTGAAGGGCACGCCCATACTGTTGTCAAACTTGTCGACACCCGCAATCAAACCCAATGACCCGACCGTAATCAGATCGTCCAAATCGACATTGGACGGATATCGTCTCCCCATCCGCGAGGCGATGGCTCTCACCAGCGGGTGATACTTGATGATCAGTTCGTTGCGATTCTGCACGAAGCCCTCGCTACCGTCCGTCGTCCCGCCGGCACACCTGCCAGGCTCAGCAGGTGCTGCTCCGCGCTACCGAGAATCTGGCTGACCCGCCCCTCGGAAAGGGCCAGCCGAGCGGCGATCTCCCGGCCAGTGAGTCCCTGCAATTGCAGGCCCAGAACTGTCTTTTCCCCAGCGGGAAGCTGCCCTATCCAGCCCTGAAGCTGCGCACGCTCCTCCCACCCCTCCAACTGCACATCCACCGCCACTGCGGTGTCCACCAGCTCCTCCTCTTCCAGCCGGTCCATCCCCACCGCAGCCACCCGGGACCTGAGCCGCTCGCGCCGCTCAGAGCCGGTGTGCGCTCCCTCCAGCTCCCGTAGGGCTTCGATCATCGACCGTCGCAAGCCCTGCTGCCGTAGGTTGTCGATGATCGCACCGCGCACGCGCACTTCCACCAGTGCTGCCAGGGGAACACCCCGACCGGCGTCAAAGCGGTCAATGGCGTCCAGCAGGCCCAGCAAACCCCAGGCCACAACATCTTCCCGGTCGATATGACCGGGGAGATGTCGCGAAAAACGCGCAGCAATAGCATTCACCTGCGCGTAGTGCTCAAGAACCAGGGCCTGACGTTCGGCTTCAGTAGTCACCGAAGGATCATGCCAGAGGCGACCCGCGGGGTCAAGTGGCCGAACCAAAGCCGCACATTTTCCGCCTTAGCGGCTAAAAAAAGGCGGCGAGTCCCTGTTGGCGCTGCCGAGCGGAGCGGCTTTCCAGGAGCACAACTCGCTCCTCCTCTTCCTTCTCCTTCATCCACAGGTGGATGCGGCGCACAGCCTGCCCGCGAAGCTGACAGACGCGGCTTTCGGTCACCCCGAGCTGGTCGCCGATTTGCTTCAGGTTCAAGCTCTGGAAGTAGTAGTGGTGCACCACCATGCGTTCCTTCTCGGGCAGCTTCTCCACCCAGCCAGAAACCTCTTCCCAGGTTTCGCCGGTGATCATGTCCTCTTCGGCCAGCGTTCCGGGGGCGGGCACGGTGGAGAGGATGGTCTCCGAGCTGTCCTCGTCCAGCAGTGCATCGCCAGAGATCAACCCGTAGATCCTGGCATCCTCGCAGAAGGCATCGTAGTCGTTCAGCTTCATGCCGAGCGACACCGCCATCTCCTCGCGGCTGGGCTTGCGCTTCAGGCGCAAGAACAGGCGCTCCCGCTCGCGCTCCAGGGCCTGCCACTTGCGCCGCACTGAGCGCGGTACAAAATCGCGGTGCCGGAGGGCGTCCACAATCGCACCGCGCACCCGGATCTCTGCGTAGGACTTGAACGGAACACCACGAGCGGGGTTGAAGCGCTCCATGGCGTCCATCAGGCCCAGGATGCCTTCACTGACCAGCTCGTCGAGGTCGACGTTGGTCGGAAAGCGGCGGATCATCCGGCCGGCAATGGTCTTGACGAGGGGGTAGTAGTCGAGGATGATCTGCTGGCGCTCCTGTTCGGTAAGCTTCCAGAGCGGACCTTCCTCCTCTACATTCAGGTTGACGTTGTGCTCGCTTTCCATCGTTCTCCCTTCAGGTGAGCTGGTAGCCGACGGTCGCTCCGACCTCGGCCGCGTACTCCCCAGCCCACCGAACCGGTCGGTAGCCAGGGCGTAGTCTGCGGATGCGCACAAGGCCCTGACCGGTGGCCACCACAAGGTCTGGCTGCGTGGACACGATGGTGCCCGGCAGCCAACCCTCGGAAGACTCCGATTCCAGGACGGCATCCTCCAACCAGACTGTGGTTTCGCCCAGGGCAGTGCGCGCACCGCCCCAGGGTCCAGCCGCGGCACGAATCCGTGCGATCACACGCGCGGCGGGCTGCTCCCACAGCACGAAGGACTCTTGAGGGCGCCAGCGCCCCCCGATGAGGGGGGAGGGCAGCGGGGTCGGATCCAGTCCAGCCAACATCCTCTCCAGTCCTTCTGCGAGGACCTCGACGCCGCACAGGGTCGCGCGGAGCATCCGGTCCTCAGCGCCCTCCTCGGACCGGAAGGGGATCTCCTTTAGTGAAAAGGAATACAAACTTTCCGATGGCCCCGAAAAAATCTGCCAGGGCTTCCGGTGGGGCTCCAGGATGCTCCGGTTGAGGTCGGCGGAGCGACTTCCTGGCGGTGCCAGCAATCGGACGCGGATGGCACCAGCTTGAGCGGAATCTGCATCCGGGTCCAGATCCAGAACGTGATCCGCCGGAAAACGCCCGATGGGAATTCCGTTGTCGCGGCACAGCCCACGCACCGGCGCAAACCAGGGGCGGCTTTCGTCCTCCTCCCCCGGGTCCACCCCCACCACCTTGCCTCTGGCTTTGTCCAGCAGATAGGGCAGGACGATTCTCGTTAATCTTGTACTTCCGACCAACTGGTAGCGCAGCATGGGAGACCTCTCTGGGGCAGAGGTCTACCGGAAGTCGGAAGCAGGAGGAGGCAGAAGGCGCCAAATTTGTAGTTTGGACTACTTTGAGGTAGCGATGTCGGCGATCACCGCCTGTGCCAGGGGATGCAGCTTCAGCTCGGCCAGCTCTGCGGCAGGCACAACATAGCTGCCGCGATAGTGGGCCCGGATGTTGAGCAACACCAGGGCGGCATTCAGC
>JBEIQS010000395.1:0-3174 GCA_040376425.1 Alphaproteobacteria bacterium
CAGTGAGCAGCTCGAAGCTGGAGGCCGAGGTGCCAAGCTCGGGACCGCCCCCTGCAAATATGGTCTGGCGACCCACCACACCGGCCCCACCGGTGGCATGCCAGCGCTCCGAAAAGGCCCACTCCACCAGCAGCGGTAGTTTCAGGTCCAGGCTGGTATACCAAAGCAGCGTTCCCAGCGGAACAACAAAGACATCCAGCCTGGGATCAATGGCAAAGTGCCAAGGTCCTTTTTGAGCAAAGCGGTACCGAACATCAACTCCATTGCCGATGCTGTAGAGGTGCACGCCCAGGTCGGCATTCGCGCCCAGACCGGTGCGCCACTGCCCGCCCACCTGAGGGAGCGGAATGCCGGTGCTGCTTCCCACGGGGCCCGGACTCCGGGACACCTGAAGATCCATGGACCAACGCCGCTCTCCCGCCTCCAGCGGGATGGCGCCCTCGATCATCCCGATGTGGGCACAACCCAGAAAAAGGGCGATCATCGCCATCTTCCGCCCAGGGCAGCGAGAATGTCCGCTCCGCCCGCCCGCAGCTCCACCCCCACCTGTAGGCGCAGACCCCAATGCCCACCCAGCTCCAGCCCCCCCCGCAGGCCCACCACAGGCGATGGCCGCCAAAACCACCCTCTGTCCGGCTGGATCCAGTGGCTCCCCTGCCCCACCATGCCCAAGCCCAGCGCCAGATCGGGCTGCAGCTTGCCCTCCCCCAACCGCAGCCCTCCCCACACCGCGGGACGCAGGCGCAGGCTGAGCTGCTCCACCAACCCGCTCTGGTGGTGGTGCCCTGCCACCTGGACGCTGCCACCCAGCATCCAGGGGCCGGAAACTGCAGCTTCTACCAGCACCTCGCCTACCGGCTCCGGAAGATGTCGGCCGGAAGACTGCCGCACCAGCAGCTCTCCAAACAAGAGTGCAATTCCGACGTTCATGGGCAGCTTCCGCTGCTGTCCCAAAAGGCTCCGAGGCGGAGTATAGCAGCTTCGCACAGGATCACCCGCTGCTCGGCATCGGCCTGCGCCAACAGCGCGGTCATCCAGGAGGCTCCATCCACTTTTTCGGGACGCCAGCTCTCGGCCGTCCGCAGCAACAGCGCGTAGGTTGCGTCGGGATCGTCGGTCTGCTCGCGCAGCTCCCAGAAGAGGGATGCAAAAACCGTGCCGGCCGGATAGGGATCGTAGAGTAATTCGCTTCCATTCTCGGGAAGAATCGCTTCGGTCATCACTGGCTCTTGGCTCAGGTCGCGGGAGGGCATGTCCAGCGAGACCGAGATGAAGGCGGGATCGTCCGTCAGCAGCGCCGCCTGTACGTCGGCGAAGGCTTCGTGCAGAGAAGCCTGCCAACGACCGGCCACACTGCTGGGATCTTCCACCATCATGGGGGCGAAGGGGCCCCCGGTGGTGAGGAGGTGAAAGACGG
The DNA here is from genome assembly GCA_040376425.1 of Alphaproteobacteria bacterium. GTDB lineage: Bacteria > Myxococcota_A > UBA796 > UBA796 > SXON01 > CAITDR01. The sequence goes on from JBEIQS010000395.1 coordinate 1,418, forward strand.
CGTGGCCCAGCTCATGCGCGATCACCCCACGGTTGGCAAGCAGCGGCACCTTGCGACGCTGCCCGTCCGGGAGTAGCACAAAAAAGTTGTTTCCAACGGCGTAGGCAGCGTTGTCCGCCGCCGAGACTTCGATCAGCGGGCTGACCGCTGGATTCCAGGCCATTGGCAGGGGAAAGACCTCGTCCAGGCTCTGATTTCGGGCCTCCACCCAGCGCTTCGCATCTCCCAAGTGGGCGTAGAAGCTGTAGAGCATCAGTCCGTCCACATCGGAGGGCACCGCGACTCCGTCTTGAAGCGTGTAGGGCACGGTCAGCCTCTGCCCACCGGTGTAGCGGCTGCCCAAAAGCGGCACATGGCCTCCGTAGGTCACCTGACCCAGGCTTCCGTCCATATGGAGGGCGTCCTCCAGGTCGGGGATGGCACGGGCGGTGATGTCGTAGCCCTTGTCGCCTTCGACCCAGGCGAGGAATTGATCAGGCTGTTCTTGCGTACAGGCCAAGAGCAGCCACATCAACGCCCCCAGGTGCGCAGGAGCCGGCGCAGGTCCGGCTGTGGGCCGATCCAAGGCTCGCCGTTCTGCGGGGTGCCACTATTCGCAAGGACCGCTCGCAATTCGCGTGGCTCCCACACCGGCTGACCGCTCGCCAGCGCGAGGCCCTGCATCGCGGCGGCCACCGAGGCGACCATGGGCGATGCGCCAGAGGTCCCCCCGAAGTTCTGGGTGTAGCCCTGAGCGCCGTCGTCACCTACCAGCGCAAGATCCGCAAGAGAGCCGCCCATATCGCCGTTGGCCGTCGTGACGATGCCCGTGTACCAGCCCTGCATGTCGATGCGCCCGCCGTAGCTGCTCCCTCCGCTGAGCATCCAGGATCGCGGCGGCAAACCCGAGTCCGGCCCGGCACCGCCGCCCACCAGAATGGACCCCGAGTCCTGGATACTGCGATCGAACCAGCCATTCCAGGATCGTGCGTCCAGGTCGGCCGACCCATTTCCGCCGGGCTCCACCACCACGATACCCGCTGCAACCGCATAGCTGATGGCATCAAACACCGCCGGATCCGCACTCACCGGACAATAAGACCCGTCCACATAGCCCTGCTGCTCGATCAGCAGCACATCCCCCGGCAGCAGCTCCTGCGCGGCGGCGAGGATGGCGCCCGCGACATCGTAATTCTCCTGGCCATCGGTGGGATAGTACAAAGCGGGGATGGCTGCAGGGGTGGCACCATCCACCCCATAGCCGTTGGTGCCGGCAAAAATCATGCCCAGCACGGAGGTGCCGTGCCAGGCATAGGGCCGATAGGGGCTGCCCCAGCTCTGCACCTCTACCAGCGCATCCAAATCTTCGTGCGCGGTAAAGCCATACTCCACGTCGGCCACCACTACCCCGCGGCCGTCGGCGCCAGGCCAGTGGACAGCCTCGGTAAAGCCGATGCCGGGCAGTGGATCCAGCCAGCCCTGGAGCGGACGGAAATCGTCGGTAGTAGGTGGAATATCGGTGGGCGGAGGTGTAGGTAAGGGCGCCCGCCACAGCGCCTCGATCCGCGCGTCCTTCTGCAGGCGCTGCAGCTCTGCGGGCGCGAGGGCGCCCTCGACCCGGATGTACAGCGCGAGATCGGCCAGTCCCGGGCGGGGATCCGGCGGATCGGCGAAGTAGGGCCCCAGAGAGTGTCCGGGAAGCGACCAGCGCAGGGCGGCGGCCAGAGCGGCAGGGTCTTCGCCTTCTTTTCCCTTGAGGACCCAGCGTTCGGGGTTGC
>JBEIQS010000389.1:0-3288 GCA_040376425.1 Alphaproteobacteria bacterium
CGCGCAAGATCAGCCGCCCAAGCGCCTTGTGTGCGTGCAGAGGTGGAGACCAGCGCGGCGATGGCCGGGGTCAGGCCCCGCTGCCCCCGATGGTGGGCAAAGGGTAGTACATGGGGGTTGGTCTGGCTGACGATGAAGTGGTTGACGTTGTGGTGGCGCGCCAGCCGAAGTTTGGGGAGGTCCTCGTAGATCGAGCCATCCACCCAGCGTTCGTTGGGCATGTAGGGGAGGATGGTGCCCTGAGCATCACGGCCCTCCAGCACCACGGCGGGAAACAGACCGGGCAGGGCACTGGAGGCCAGCGCTGCGCTCGCGACCAGCACGTCCGGTGCGGTGAGGTGGGAAAGCACCCTGGGTTTCTGCCGACTTCGGGTGGGGGACACGGCAATGTTGAGCGCACGGCCTGAATGCATAAATGCGTCGGCAAAGGTCCGGTCACCGATATTGTTACGAAGCACTGCGTAGAGCTGCGCGGGATCCAGCCACGCTCCTTCCGCACGCGCCACGTCCCAGCCGACCGGACGCAAACCGTCGAGCCGCATGGACTCCGGGTGCTCAAAAAGTTCTTGTAGCTCCTTGTCATTGCGGGAGCACACTCCCCCAGCGATCATCGCCCCGGTGCTGGCGCCGGAGAGGATGTCCGGAAGCAGGCCCGCGTGGAACAGGGCCTTCACCACGCCAAGGTGATGAAAACCCCAGGTTGCCCCACCTGATAACATCAGGGCGGAGCGACCGAACACCTTCCACGACTGCTCAAACCGGGCACACTTCTGGGCTGTCGTGACCCCCGGAAGGGGGTTGCGCGCCAGCCACCGCAACGCGGCCTCCACCTGATCCAACCAAGCTCCCACCAGGGTTTTGGTTCCGCCCAGGGCCACCGCGTAGAGTTCTGGCGCGGAGACATCCGCGAGGTGCCGATACAGGCTGGCCGTCAAGACCTCCGTCAGGCGATGGCCCTCCCCGGCCAGTCGGAGACGTTGCAGATCCTGTAGCTCTGCCCGTAGAAGGCGGTGGTCGTAGTAGGGGCTCTCGTCCTGCTGGCGCCACTCCTCGGCGCCGGTCAGGCGATCCACATGGTCTGCGGCGCTCTTCCAGGTCTCAGCACTTTCGGCAGCGTCCAATTCGGCCAGCGCATTTCGCAGGGAGCTTCGGCGATTCATCGTAGGGGTGCGACGGCAGGAGGCATGGCTCCCTTCTATCGGTTTTTCGGGAGGTCGGCGAGTGCGGCCGAAGTCGCTGGGTCCGGACATGCAAAAGTGGATTATTACCTTTATTTGTATGATACATGTTTCAAATGTATCAACTTTGTCCGCGCCGGGGAGAGACCCCACGTTGGCGCCGTTCGGAGGTCAGGATAGAGGGAGCTTTGCTCGGAGGTGCTCATTTCCATCCAAGAAAATGACCGTCGCTCCTCGCCCCGTATCGATTGCTCGATTCAGGCCGAGGTCGAAGGTGCCACCTGCCAAATCCTGGACCTGAGCGTTGGGGGGGCTTTTTTGGCGCTCCCTGTGCCCCCGTCCTTTCCCCATGCCTTCCTGCTGAACTTTCGGGTACAGGATCAACTGGGCCCGAACGAGCCGCCGGTGGAGCGGGAGCTCCGCTTGTACGCCAATGTGCGGCGTTCGGTGCGTTTGCAGAACAACGGCTTTGGTATTGGCGTGGAGTTCGCGGCGGTCACGGCGGACGACCAGCTTGTTTTGAAGCGCTACGTGTTGCGGAGCGTGATTCAGGACATCATCTCGTTGGTGGAACGCCAGACCATGGAGCTGGAACCGGGGGACCTGAAGGATCTCGGGAATACCTTTGAGCAGCTCAGGGCGATGCAGCGCGAGAACATCGAGCTGAGCTTGTGCCAGCGCGGGGGCTGGGCCATCCTCACGGGGCGGTTGTTGGGCGTGGATCGCGGTGGTCTGACCGTTCAGCTCAACCTGCCTCCGAAAGATCCGCTTCTTGGTGGTAAAGTGCACATTTCCTGCACCAGAGCCCACCACCACCACTACTTTTCCGTCTTTCTGCAGAAGCAGCAGGGTGGGCTGCTCCATCTGGATGTACCGGACCACATCTTCTCCTACGATCTGCGGAAAAGCCCGCGGACCCAGGTTTCTCCAGAGGTCTATGTAGAGATCCCGGTGCCCTATCCCCCCGGCGCACTGCTTCGCCGTTCGGTGATCGAGGTGTCTTCTGAGGGGATGGCCTTCAGAAATCCGAAGGACGAGGGGTATTTTCTACCGGGAACGCCGCTGCGGGAGCTCCGCCTCCACCTGGGGCCGAATGTGCCGGTGACCCTGCGCACCGGGCAGGTGATGCATGTGACGCCCGTGGAGGAGGCGGGAGATGTCAAGTTTTTAAAGATCGGGGTGGAGTTCACCATCAGCGATATGACGGTGACCCGCGGACGCCGCCCGGCGGCACCCCCGACCCAGGAGGCGTCGTTTTTCTCGCGGATGGCCAGCTTTCTCAAACACCTCACCACGACCACCTTCAGTGGTCGCACCTCTGAGCGGGCGCCGACTTCCTCGCCGGTGGACGTGGTCCGCTACACGAACCGGAAGCGGGAGGAGATCGTCGCGATTCTGAATACCACCCGTCGGGATCGGGAGCGTCTACACGCACCGCTGATCATCATTCCGCCGGGCCACGGAAAGCGCAAGGAGTCCACCTACGCCCTCGCGCTGAGTCTGATTGAGAACTTCAAGCGGCGAAAGCGCGATCTGGTGGTGTTGCGCTATGACGGAATTCGTACCCTTGGCGAAAGCTATCGGGATCCGGTGGCGCGGGTGCCGGGGCAGGAGGGTCTGGTATGGACCCTTACGCAGTCGATGGAGGACATGCGCTCCACCCTGGACTATGCCTATGACAACCCACACTTCTATCCGACGGAGGTGATTCTGATCTCCCCCAGCATCCAGGCGATTCCGGCCCGTCGGCTGCTGATGGAGGAGGGCGGAAAACGGGTCCACTATTGGATCAGTCTGATGGGGGTGCCCTCGGCACAGGAGGTGGTGCGCAATGGGACGGGCGGCATCGACTACCTGAGCAACCACGCAAAGGGTATCACGCATGGTTGCAGGCAGATCCTAGGTATCACAATGGATGTGGACCATTTCTGTGCCGATGCCATCAACCACGGGATGGCCTTCATGAGCTCGGGGTTGGCCGACATGGAGCGGATTCAGGTTCCCATCACCTGGTTGCTGGGCAGCTATGACGCATGGATAGAGCCCGCCAGTGTACGGGAGCTCATCGCCCGGGGCGATGCCCGCGAGCGCGAGGTGATCGAGCTGCCCG
>JBEIQS010000424.1:0-2618 GCA_040376425.1 Alphaproteobacteria bacterium
CGTGCTCTCGGGTTCATTGCCTTCCATATAGAGCAGCGAACCATCCGTGGACATTTTAAAGTAATTATGGTTGTAGACTATCTATTTGTGTCCGCACCGTTCCGGCGGATAGCTCACATTGGGCTTGGTGGGAAGAAAATATCTGAATACCTGGTCGATTTTTCTATCAGCGTGGCTCTTCAAATGACTGAGCCCGTACATTATGTGGCTCTGGAGCCTGCGCATGACAAGCTGGTCCCATTCTACCAGAGCCTTGGTTTTGAGGGCATGGACAAGACTCCCTGGATGTACCTCGCACTTCGGCCCTCGGAGCGGCCCTGATTGGGAGGGGGCTATCCGGCCATCCCGGCACGGGCCTTTAGTTCGGGTAGCGCGTCGACGATTTGCCGGTCGGAGGCTGCCAGAGTTTCTGGGGCGCGATCTTGGAGTTTGGAGAGGATGAGGATGTGGGGGATAGCGGCGGGGGGGTCGATTTTCAGAAGGACATGAACCAGTCCATAGCGGGCAGCATTGGTGCCTGTGTGAGTCTGGCCGAGAGCCTGATCGATGTGCCCTAAGAGTTGCTCGTTGCACCGGCGAAAACCCTCCAGATCGCCAAGTTGAGCGCGGGCAAGGGCGAGGCATAAGAGGGTGTGCAGAGTGTGTGGATGCTCAAGCGTTAGGATTCGAGTTCGGGCATCCAGGACGTTCTCGTAGATAGCGCAGGCGCTTGCGGCGTCTCCCAAATCTAAGAGGGTGCTGGCGAGATTCTGCTTGGCAGTGAGGGTGGTGGGGTGTTCTGGGCCCCTGAGGTTTTCCAGCGATTCCACTACCTGTTCTTGATGCGCCCGTGCGCCGACCTTATCTCCCAGGGCGCACTGCGTACTCGCGAGGTTCAAGCGCGTGGTGACAGTGTCGAAATGTTCAGCGCCGAGGACTCGAATCCGGGTAGCCAATACACGTTCTTGCCGCTTGCGGGCACCGGACAGATCACCTTGGGAGTAGAGCGTGGCGGCGAGGTTCACTTCGCATGTGAGGGTGTATGGGTGCTCCGGTCCGTGGTCGCGTATCAGGATGTCAAATACGGGCTCAAGAATCGTGCGGGCACCGTGGAAGTCATTCTGGGCATGGGATAAAGTAGCAAGATCCGCCAGGGTGAGTAGAGTGTCGGGGTGCTTCGGTCCTCGCAGACGTAAGCGGGCTTCGAACGCCCGCTCAAAGGCCCCCTGGGCAAGTCCATAGGTTCCGCGAGTGAGCCACAGCCGTGCCGCCCAGAACAACAGTTCCGCCTCCTCCAACCCTAACTTCTCCCCCACTACGGTCATCACATGCGGCAACAGATCCACAACCGTTCCATGTGTGCGTACATCTTCCGCATCGATCGCCCCCAGTCTCCCCGTCATCACCTCCACAATCCGCCTTCTGCCCTGCTCCCGTTGTTTGGTGCGCGTTGTATCCCGCTCCAACACTCGTCGTAACAGAGGATGTACATGTAGGTCCTTCGCACCCACCAGCGAGTGCCGACGCAGCTTGGAGACCGCCCCCAAAAACTGCTCCTCTCCTCCGAGCACCTCCTCCATCAACTCGTCGGACACGGGCGCCTCCGCCATCACCGAAAGAGCCAGCAAAAGGGCCCAGCTTTCCTCCTTGAGCACCTTAAGGCTCTGGCGCATCACTTCGGCAATGCTCTTGCTGCAGTCGGTGGGTAATTCTTCCTCCAACACCGCAGCCAACTCCAAAAGATCTTTGTCCGTGCGGTCCAGTCGACGAATCCACTCACTCTCACGCAGGGCATGCTGGCGTTCTTCCTGCATGGCCGCCAGAAGATCCAGAGCTATTGGTAGGTACCCTACCTTCTTGCAGAGCCGAAGTGCTGCTTCCCGGTTCTCTACCGGTTGGCCCTGCCGTCGGTGGAGCAGAAGTCGAAGTGCATCCTCCGGTGAAAGCACGTCCAGATCCCGGCTGTTTCCAAGGCTCTTCCAGGCGCGCGAACGCGTAGTGATCAGGGTGCATCCTCGCCCGCCCGGCGCACACTGAGCTTCAACGATCTCAAGCCCTATTTCGGGCGGCACCCCATCCAAAATCCAGAGATATGGTTCTTTTTGGGCCTGCAAGTGGCGGCGCAGCGCCGCCGCGCGATCAGCGTCCGTGAGGGCCTCTATACCCAGACTGCGGGCAAGGGTCGCTTCCCGCTGCTCCGGCAGTTGCCCGTCAGCGAGGTTCAACCAAAAGATCCCACCGGGCCAGGCCGCTTCAAAAAGGTGCGCATACTCAATGGCCAGCGTGCTCTTTCCCAGGCCACCTAACCCTTGTAGGCTGGTGGGGGCCGCCTTCTGAACCCCCGTCACCGCCACCTGCCGGTCCGATTGGAGTTTGGCATGGATCCACCATAGCTCTTGTTGGCGGCCAACAAAACGGTTTGAAGGCTGGCGGACGCGGGGGTACCAGGGCACCCGACTCTGGATACCGCATCGATCCCCCAGCCTGTCTGTGCCGGATGGGAGACGTTCACGCAGCTTTTGTGCGTTCTCAATGGAGCGTTCGATGAAGACCACGGACACGACCTGCACGTTTGTGCGCGTACTGCTGTCGGGCGACTCGCTGCTGTCCAACACGATGTTGGACGAGTAGAGCGATAC
>JBEIQS010000450.1:0-2077 GCA_040376425.1 Alphaproteobacteria bacterium
CAGGATCTGCTGCATGCCGCCGAAGTTCAGAAAGTCACGTCCGTCGTGGACAATCAGCAGGGGATAGCTCTTTCCGGGGCGCGCTTCCGCAGGCACGTAGACCTGAAAATGCCGCTCGTCCCCCCAGGCTTTGGAGTGCAGCCGGTGCTCGTGCAGCTCTCCTTTCCGGGAGCTGGGGTCGTGCCGGGTCCACTCGGGCTCCTCATAGCCGAAACTGGGACATACCGAGTTGGAACCGAAGGGATCGTAGGCGCGCCGCGGATTGCGCGGGTCCGGGGTCCACCGGCCGTTCCCGTTCCGCACCACCTCAAACTTGTACTCAATGCGCGCCCGCTTGGGCAGCGACAAAGGCAGGTAGAAGGCATCGGTATGGGGAATGGGCCTGAACTCCACACGCGCGGGCAATCCCCAGACCCAGTGCTGGAGAAAGACCTGGTCCGCCGGGCGCCCATCCCAGAAGAAGAAGGTGGCCTGATCCTCGTCTACCAGTGGAAAGGTTGAGGTCGCAACCAGACGCTCCAGCAGCATGTTGGCATGCACCGGGCTCCGCTCGATCAGCCGAATCAGCTCAAGTACGCGCTGCATCCCCGCTCCCCAGGTCGCGGACACTTCCGTCTTTTTGGAACTCAAACGCGCTCTCTGCCCGGCCCCTGCTCTCACAATTGCTCCCTTCGAGGATCGCTCCGTTTTCCACCCCAATCACCCGCTGCGGTCCGAGTCGCGCCACCATCACCGCCAATGCGTCGTGGTTGGCCATGTTCAGCCGCTGACGGGCATGCGCCAAAAGCCACAGGTCGGGAAGCAGCCCCATTCCCCGATCCAGCACCTCGGCCGTTCCCACGCCGTAGGGGGTGAAGTCGTGGTAGAGCAGGATGCGGTCGCACAGCACCATGGCCCCGCCAGACCAGGCGTAGATCCGCTGGTTTCTCAGAATCCGGTCCAGCCCGAAGAAGAACATCCGGTTCCGCAGCACCCCCACATGCCCGCCCGCAATCAGCACCGCTTCGCAGCCGCGCAAAATGTCGGCGATCCGGGCGATCTCCGCACGCACCAGCCGGTGCCGGAAGGGGTGGACCTCCTCTTCAAAGCCCTGGTGCAGGCGGTCGGCCTCGGCCAGCCAGAGCGCGTCCACGTCGCGCAGGTGGGCAACCGCCTGCTTGAACCAGGGACATTCCAGATCTCTCTTGTTGGAGTACAGCTTCATGCAGCCGGAGAGGCCGGCCACGATGGCGTCGTGGTAGCCCAGCCGCAGCTTTTGAAGCTCGGCCTGCTTGCGGGTGTAGGCCCTTGCCAGCTCAGGGGCGTGGCGCTCGACTTCCTGAAAAGCCCGGTACAGGTTCAGGTTATGGATGGTGACACCCAAGGCGGCGCGCAGGGGCTCGTCCCGTGGCTCGTCCTGTCGCCAGCCGGCGGAAATCAGCGCCACCGGTCCGCGGATGCCATCGCGCTTCAAGATCTGCGGAAGCACCGGATCCGGGCGTTCCGGGCCAATGATCGTGATACTCAACGCCTCTCCCCCATCACATACACCCCATCGCGTCGGCCCTTCTTACCGCAATTTCGCCCGGAATGTGAGCCCCGTTCGTCAGCACTCCGAAAAGACCAGCGCCAAGTCGCCCAACTTCGCCACGCCAGATGTGCACATCCGCCCGCCCGGGAATACAGGGGCGCGTAAGGCGTTCTATCCACGCCACCGTGTTATCCCCCTTCGGGAACGGGCTGATCCCCCCAGGAGTTTTTCATGTTTCTCGCTGCTGTGATGATGGTTCTTGCCGATGATGCCGCTCCCACCGATGCCGCTCCCACCGATGCCGCAAGCCCCGAACAGGCCGAGCGCACCAGCAGCCTGAAGGGCGGTAGCAGCAACAGTGGCAGCAACAACAACAATAATGGCAAGAAGAACAACGACGAAGATATAGGCAAAATCTTCAAAACCATGCGGATCGGCGAGTGGCGCCTGAAGCCCTACGTTCGTCCGGGCGGCGGCGTCCAGATCGGCTCCGGCAACGAAGGGGCGGTGGCGTCGGTGGTGGCCGGCGCGGACGTGGGCCTTCGCCATTGGAAAAAGCCCTGGACG
>JBEIQS010000479.1:0-1663 GCA_040376425.1 Alphaproteobacteria bacterium
GGGATTTGCGGTCTCCGAGGTCGACACCGACTACACATTGGGTAAGATCAAGCATGGCCGGTGACTCCGTTGAGCAAGTCTCGTATCCGGGCCCTTTGCGCCCCGCCTGGAGCGCCGGCCGCCTCATCCCATCTCTCCTCGTGCAGCAAAAGGGGCAGCTTGGAGGAGGGGGATCCCCGGCGATGACAACCGGCTATAGGGCTGCATGATCGCGGCCACAACCCTTCTTCTTCTGCTTCCCTTCAGCCTGGCCATTCTCTGGTTTTTTCGGCGTTCTCCGCCCACCCGTGCGGGCTGGTGGACCTGGGCCGCCGTCTGGATGGTGGTGGCCTTGGTGGTTGCAGTCCTGGCGATGAAGCTGGGGAACTCGGACTACTTCGGCTGGATGCAGTCGCTCTGTTGGGCACTTTTTGCAGTTTTGCCAGTTCTTTTGGGGGGCCTGGCGCTCTTGGAGCGGGGGCGCGGTCGGGCCTTCGTCGGGACTGGAGCGGTAATTCTGACCGCGATCTCCCTGGATGCCTTTTTTGTAGAGCCGCGCTGGCTGGAGCTGAGGCATGTGGTGGTTCCGGGCCTGCCCTATCGGGTCCTTCTGGTGGCGGACATCCAGACCGACAATGTGGGGCCCTGGGAGACGCAGGTTTTTGATAGGATCCTGGCGGAAGATGCGGATCTGGTGCTCTTTGCGGGGGACTATGTGCAGGCCCCCAAGCGGATCTGGGCGGAGCAGGCGGAGAAATTGCGGAGGCAGATGTTACGCCTTCATCCACGCCAGGGTGCGCTGGCGGTCCATGGAGATGTGGATCCTAACGCTTGGAAGAGCATTTTTGAGGGAACGGTCGTCCGCGCGGAGGAGGAGACCACGGTGGTGTCTCTGGGCGCCGTGACCGTGACCATGCTCCACATCGACGACAGCCGTGCGCCGGTGTTGGGGCACCCCATGCCGGTGTCGCCTCAGCCCGGCTTTCATATTGTCCTGGGGCATGCCCCCGATATCGCCCTGGGCAATCCGCCTGCGGACCTGATTGTAGCCGGGCATACACACGGTGGGCAGGTGCGCCTGCCGGGGATCGGGCCGCTGATCACCATGTCCCAGGTGCCCCGAAAATGGGCGGCCGGGGTGAATCTTTTGCCCAATGGGGCTACGCTGGTAGTGTCGCGCGGCATCGGCATGGAGCGCCGGGATGCGCCCCGCCTCCGCTTTGGATGCCGTCCTGAGCTGGTGGTGTTGGAGCCGGGGTGAGCTGTTCTTGACAGGTCAATAATTAATGGTTATTAGGGCAGATCAGCACCGGAAATCAACAACAGGCTCTGGCCTTCCGTGCTCACCAGATCCATGTTCGGGTCCAGATCGAGGTCCACCGGTAGCAGGATGGTTCCGGCATGGCCGGAGGGGGTGGTGCCGCTGTATGCAGTGGTGGCATCGCGCCGAAGCAGACTTCCTGAGAGGGCACCGTTGAAAAACAGGATCTGCCCTCCATCCTCGGCCTGCTGGTCCACGCCGTTAAGTCCCAACGCCAGATCGGTCTGGCCATCCCCGTCGAAGTCACCGAGAGCGGGGAGGGGATTGCTGCTGTAGCCCTCCAGATCGATGCGGACGGTCGCCACCGTGGAGAGCTCGCCTGACGAGGGCTGTCCGGGGAGGATGTAGACCTGTTCCGCCGAC
>JBEIQS010000358.1:0-4114 GCA_040376425.1 Alphaproteobacteria bacterium
ACTGCGACGGCACCGCGGACGAGGATCTGGAGTGCGAAGAAAAGCCACCGGAAACGCCAAGCTGTAGCCAGAGCGCCTCCTCCTCCCCCTCCCACCTCCTACTCGGGCTCCTGGCCCTGGGACTCCGTCGTCGCCGGCGCTGATACATCTCAGCTTGGTGGCTGATACATTCTGATTATATTGATGCTACAAGCTTTATGGTGATACACGATTCGATGTATCACTCTGCAGTGTGGGTGGCGCGATCGTACCTTCTGCGCGCCACCCGCTGGGGGATGTGCCGCGCGCAGCAGGAGCACTATTGGTTGTGAAACGAAAAATAATATAATTAAAAGCTATATAATTTGAAATTACTGAGGCGACATCAGAACCGTCAATCCATATAGGGAAAAATACCTATTTAGCCATCCATCCCGGTTGCCGTCCTAGGGGGAACTCACCGGATGATGATGATACTTCTGCTACTTGCTGCTTCTGCCCTTGCTTCTACTCCACTGCGCGTTGCAACCTGGAATGTAGAGACCCTCGGTGCCCCTGGCGACAGCGAGTATGAGGCGGCGCTGGATGTGGCGCTCCGACTGGGCGCGGATGTGCTCTGCTTCAACGAGATCGGCAGTGCCACAGATGCCAGCTACCTCGCCACTTTTGCCGAGGATGCGGGCTACAGCAGCTACGCGGTGGCCAGCGGCGGGCCCTTTGGCTCCGACCGCAGTGCCTGCCTGAGCGACTACAGCCTGATCGCAGAAGAGTGGAGCGCCGCCGACCTTTCCGGGGATGCCGGCGCCAATGACCTCACCCGCAACTTCTTGGCGATTACCATCGATCTTCCCACGGAAGAAGAAGATGTGGTCATCCTCTCCACCCACTACAAGAGCGGCTCCAGCAACGAGGACGAGCTGCGCCGCGCCATCGAGGTGCGCCGCACCCAACAGTTGATGGCCTTCTATGCGGGGATGCCCACCGTCTTTATGGGCGACCTGAACGCGGATCAGGAGGATGGACCTGGCTATCCGGCCACCTTCACCAGCCTCCCCTCTTCGCTTCCCTCTTCCTGGGTGCTCGGCGCCGACCTCCAGGTCGAGCTGGCCGCCGGGCTGCTCAACGACCCCTTTGCCCTTCTTTCGAGCTCCGGCGTGGTGCTGGCGGCTGCCCAGGTGGACGGCAGCCCCAGTACCCGCCCTTCTTCCGGCCGTCGCCTGGACTACATCGTCGTGAGTGGAGACATGGAGACGGATGCGGTGGCTGAGGTCTACAACAGCGAGCTGGACGGTACTTCGGGCCTGCTGAGCTGGACCGGCCAGCCCCTGGATGCTGCGCTATCCCTGGAGGCCTCGGACCACCTGCCGGTCGTGGTGGATCTGTGGGTGGGGCCGGCCAATCTGGCTCCTACCGCTGCCATTTCTGCCCTTCCCACCGTGGTGGCGGGTAGCGGCCTGCACATGGATGCGGGCCCGTCCGTAGACACCGACGGCCATCTGACTGCTTGGACCTGGGATTTTGGTGACGGCACCGGAGCCACCGGCAGTAGCGTGGACCATGTCTGGACCACTGCGGGCAGCTACACCCTGACCTTGGTGGTCACCGATGACGACGGCGCTACCGCCAGTGCCAGCATGGTTATCCAGGTGCAAGCTGCCAACATCGCTCCGGTCTCCCAGCCGGGCGGGCCCTACGGCTCCACCACCCGCCGCCAAGTACGCTTCTCCGGTCTGGGATCCTCGGACGTGGACGGCAACATCGTCTCCTATCAGTGGAATTTCGGCGACGGAATGGTGGGAAGTGGTGTAAAACCCAGGCATCTCTACACCCGCAAAGGCAACTACACCGCAACCCTGGTGGTGACGGACGATAAGGGAGCCACCCACAGCGCCACGGCGGCGGTGCGGATTACTCGACCTTAATCATAGCGTAGTGGGCATCCTGCCCGGGGGGAGGGTCGCACCATGTCCGCCGGCGGCCCCGCACCGGCCGGTCCCGGCGGATTGTTCCATGAGGCCGGAACAGGCACCGAGGCAGCGTGCCATCGATGGAACAACCGGCTCGGCGTACGCAATGAGCAGGTGTGTAAAGGTAGCCTACAACATGGTTTTTTGAAAAACGAAAAATCTGGCACGCCTTTTGCTAATGGGTTGCGGAGGCTCGATGGCACAAGCTGCACAACTGGACCGTTCCATCCTGATCGTGGAGGATCAGTCGATCATCGCGTGGGATCTGAGCGAGCGCCTGACCCACCTAGGCTATGATGTCCGGGCTATCGCCGACAACGGCGATGATGCAGTCCAGTATGCCCAGGAGCTGCGACCCTCGCTGGTGTTTATGGACATCATTTTGCGGGGGAAGGAGGACGGGATCCAGGCGGCCCAGCGTATTCAGGAGCGGATGGACATCCCCATTGTCTTCCTGACGGCCCACGCCGACACAGCCACCATCGAGCGGGCCATGCGTGCGGCTCCCTATGGCTACCTGGTTAAGCCATTTGATGAGCGTGACATCCGTACCACGGCCGAAATCGCCATCTCCCGCCACCGGGCTGCCCTCCGCTCGCGCCTCCTCGAAGTGGCCTTCCAGGATGCGCACCTCGGGGTAGTGGTGTTGGAGTCCGATTCCAAAAACGTGATCTACAAGAATCGGCCATTCGCAAGGATGTTTGGAAGGCCATTTGTTGAGCCATATCCCAACGAACAGCTAGTGCTTCCGACGACCGAATCGCAGAAGGCGGCTCGGGACAAGCTGATGGAGGCTATCCAGAACTCTCAGCCCTTTACCGGGGATATTGAGGTGCTGCGGCCGGATGGGAGCAGCTTCTGGGATCGGATCGTCCTTTCGCTGGTGCGCGATGGGGGGCTGACCACTCACCTTCTCCTCCAGCACACCGACATCACCGAGGAAAAAGTAAGGGAGACTACACTCTTCGATTTGGACCGTCGACTTGATGATCTTCGGAAGTCCAACGCGCACCTGAGCTTCCAGGCCCAGCTCCACGCGGCCCTGCAGACTGCGCCGAATATGGTGGAGGCTTCCGCAGCGGGCCTGCGCCTGATCGGGGAGTGGGTGACTGCCACCTCGGCGGCGGCCTTCGATCTGCGCAGTACGCCCATGATGATCGCCTCGTGGGGCGAGCCTCCCTCCCCCGCCTGGCCGGAGCTGGCCCACATCACCGACCGATTGGTGGCGCCAGAGCGTGCTTATTTGGACATGGTCCTACCGCTGCAGCGGATGGAGATGGCGTTGATCTGGCGGGCCGCGCGCGAGGACAGCCTCCAGGAGCGCCAGAGCCGCCTGTTCGAGTTGCTAGCCGAGTATTTGGAGCGTGGCTTGGAGCATTGGTGGATGGAACGCCAACTTCGTGAGACGGAGCATCGTCGGGCGCTGGTCTACCAGCACGCCTTCCATGCGGTGATTTCCACCGATGGCGACGGCCGGGTGGCCGAGTACAACGCCGCGGCGGCCCATCTTTTGGGCCTCCATCCTGGTTCGGTGGGCGCTTCTGTGCTTCAGTACCTCTTAGTGGGTATGGACTTCACGGAGCTGCGCGCCCGGGCCCACCATGAATGTCCAGCCACCCTGCCGGATGGGCAGAAGGTGGTGGTGGAGATCGCAGTCGTGCGCACCAACGCACCGGTCTGGACATTTTTTGTACATGACATCACTACACGTCACAATGCCCAGGCGGCCATGGAGGCGGCCCGCAACTCGGCCTTGGAAGCGGATCAGGCCAAGAGTGAATTTCTGGCCAGCATGAGCCACGAGATCCGCACCCCGCTCAATGCGGTGCTGGGCATGGCGGATATCGCGCTCCATTCCAGCTCTCCCGCCGAGATTCGCGCCTGCCTGGAGCGTATCCAACACAACGGCGATGCGCTGCTGGGTCTGTTGAATGGTGTGCTGGACTTCTCCAAGATCAATGCCGGTCAGTTGGAGCTGGAGGAGCGATCCTATGATATCTGGGATCTGGTGGGTGCGGTAGCGGAAGGGCTGGCCAGTCGCGCCTATCAGAAGGGCCTGGAGATCCGCGCCCTGGTGAATCCCGAGGTGCCCGGCCACCTTGTGGGCGATCAGCAGCGTCTGCGTCAGGTGCTGGTAAACCTGCTCTCCAACGCCATCAAGTTCACAG
>JBEIQS010000020.1:0-49820 GCA_040376425.1 Alphaproteobacteria bacterium
AACCGCATCGCCACGCTGCGCTTTGTGGAAGATATCCCGATGGATCCTGCACATCCATCCTACGCCACCCTTCAGGGAGTGGAGCAGGGTCTGGCCAGGCTGTCGCACCTGCCGACCACGCTGTGCTGGGGGGAGAAAGATTGGTGCTTCACCCCCCATTTCCGGGAGGAGTTCCAGCGTCGGATGCCCGCGGCAGAGGTGGTGAAGGTGGAGGACGCCGGGCACTATGTGATGGAAGATGCACCGGATCGGGTTCAGGGCTGCCTGGAGCAGCTGCTGAGGAGATGACCATGAGCAGCAATATTGCCCGCGACCTTCGTCAAACAGCGCGCGACAATCCAGGTGGAACGGCCATTGTGGCCCCTGGCTCCCTGCCGTCCGGCTTGCCGGGCTCGCAGGTGGAGCCGGAGCCCGGCTCCCGCTGGCGTCGCCTCAGCTTTGCCGAGCTGGATGCCTACTCGGATCGGATCGCGGCCGGGTTACTGCGCTCCGGCATCCGCCGCGGGGATCGCTGCCTGCTGATGGTGCGCGCGGGTGTGGAGCTGATTGCTATCACCTTCGCCCTGTTCAAGGCGGGGATTGTGCCGGTGCTCATCGATCCGGGCATGGGTCGGGCCAACTTTCTGCGCTCGGTGGAGCGTTCCAAGCCCACCGCTTTTGTGGGGATCCCCCTTGCTCAATTTGCGCGTGTGCTCTTTCCCGCACCCTTTCGCAGTGTGACCCACCCGGTCACGGTCGGAACCCGCTGGCTGTGGGGTGGCCATAGCTTTGCCAAGATAATCCAGGATACACCTGATTTTACGATGGTAGATAGCGCGCCAGATGAAGTGGCGGCCGTGCTCTTCACCTCCGGCTCCACCGGGCCGGCCAAGGGGGTGATCTACACCCACGGCATGTTCGATGCCCAGGTTCAGGCCCTGAAGCGGGTATTCGACTTTCAACCAGGAGAGGTGGATCTTGCGGCCTTTCCGCTCTTCTCCCTCTTTGACTGCGCCCTGAATATGACCTCGGTCATTCCCGACCTGGACCCTGCCAAACCCGGCAAGTGCAACCCCGCCAAGGTGGCCGAGGCGGCGCGGGTGTGGAAGTGTACGTCGGCGTCGGGATCCCCTGCGATTTGGCGCCGGGTATTCCCCTGGTGTGCCGATCAGAAAACCGAGCTTCCGCATATGAAGCGGCTGATGACCTTCGGCGCGCCCATCCCGCCTGACCTCATCGAGGTGGCCCGGGGCGTGATGCCGAACGGCGATGTCTACACCCCCTACGGCGCAACGGAGTCCCTGCCGGTCTCCTGTATGCGCGGCGCCGATGTGCTGGCGGAGACGGCGGAAAAAACCCGCAACGGTGCAGGCACATGCGTCGGGCGCCCCGATCTGGACGTGGCCATCATCGGGATCACCGACGACTCCCTCGCCACCTTCGCCGATGCCCGGATTTTGGCCCGCCTGCAGCCGGGCGGTCACCTGGAGGGCGAGCCCGGCACCATCGGCGAGATCGCGGTGGCGGGTCCGGTGGTCACCGAGACCTACGACGCCCTACCAGAGGCCACCGCAGGTGCAAAAATTCGTGAAGGAAACAGGATTTGGCATCGGATGGGTGACCTGGCATACTTGGATGCAACCGGACGGCTCTGGTTCTGCGGACGAAAGGCGGAGCGCCTGGAGACGGCCAACGGCCCCCTGTATACGGATCCGGTGGAGGGAATCTTCAACGCCTGGCCAGAGATCAGCCGCTGCGCGTTGGTGGGGCCCGGGGCGCGGGGCGCCCAGCGCCCGGTGCTGGTGGTGGAGGGACCGGAGTCGGCGCCCCTGCGGACCAAGATCCTCGCGACCGGGAAAGTGGAGGAAGTCGTGTTTCGTGCTGCTCTTCCGGTGGATACCCGGCACAATGCCAAGATCCATCGCCTCAGCCTGAAGGCCGAGCTGGAGTCTTCCAAGGCCTTGGTGCGCGCATGAAGGTACTTGTGACCGGCGGTGGTGGATTTTTGGGTGGCGCCATCGTACGAATGTTGTTGGCGCGTGGCGACGAGGTCACCGTGGTTGCCCGTGGCGACTATCCCGCCTTGGTGGCGGCCGGGGTGCGACTGCATCGCGGCGACCTCGCGGATGCCGCGGCCGTGGATGCGGCCTTTGTCGGCCAGGATCTGGTGATACACGCCGCCGCGAAGCCCGGGGTGTGGGGTCCGATGGAGGACTTCCATCGCAGCAACGTTCTTGCGACGCGTGTGGTATTAGAAGCGTGTCGGAAACATGGGATCTCGCGTCTGGTCTATACCTCGTCCCCGTCGGTGGTCTTTGATGCGGGCGACCACGAAAACGCGGGCAACGACCTTCCCTACCCAACCTCCTATCTGGCTTTTTACCCCCAGACCAAGGCGGAAGCCGAGCGGGAGGTCTTGGCTGCAAACAGTCCGACGCTCGCGACCGTCTCTCTGCGCCCCCACCTGATCTGGGGACCGGGGGATCCCAACCTGCTCCCGCGCCTCATCGACCGGGCGCGTCGGGGCCGCCTGCGCATCGTGGGGGACGGAAAAAATAAGGTATCTCTTACCTATATTGACAATGCGGCAGTGGCGCACTTGCAGGCCGCGGACCGTCTACAGCCTGGGGCTTCCTGGGCGGGCAAAGCGTACTTTATCAATGATCCGCAGCCCGTGGTGCTGTGGGAGTGGATCAACAAGCTCCTGGGTCGTCTCGACGTGCCGCAGGTGAAGCGACACATCTCTCCCGGCCTTGCCCGAACCGTCGGGGCTGTCGCCGAGACGGTGTGGCGGGTGCTGGGCTTGGCGGGCGAGCCGCCGATGACCCGCTTTGTGGCCGAGCAGCTCTGCCGCTCGCACTCCTACAGCCTGGCGCCTGCGCAGGAGGCTTTCGGCTACAGCCCCGTGGTGACGGAGCAGGTTGCGCTGGATCGCACCGTGGAAGCCTTGAAAAGAGGGTAGTTGGCCACTCCGTTGAAGAATGGAACCGGCGGAGTGGTATTGCGGACCGGTATCGGATAAGAAAGGCGTTGTATTGATCGTTGCTGTCCGTTTTGGACTGGGTGGGCATGGATCAGAAGGAACTGGACGAGGTCGCGCGTTTCCTGCAAGGGCAGGGGCGCTCCGATCTCTTTGCCTACTACGAACTCTCGCATGAGTGTTCGGCCGCCGAGGCTGACGAGGCTGTTCGGAAGCGGAGGCGTTGGGCACAGGGGCAGCAGTCCAATCCGAAGTACAAGTCGGAAGCGCTTTTTGTTATCAAGAACAACGGTTTTCTCAGCCAGCTCATGACCCGCGATTTGGAGGCCTATCGCACGCTGGTGCGGACGCAGAGTGCCGCCAACCCGCTGGAGACCTTCCTGCTTCATCTTCGCCGGGCGGTGGAAGCCGGACCGGTGACCGCCGCGGTGGAGACGGGTCTGATTCAAAAGGGGCGCGAGCTGGGTCTGAAGGATCCGGTGATTCAGCAGCACCTCTCCCTCTACACCGAGACCACGGTGCGGGAGAGCGGGGAGCTGTCGGCGGACGACCTGTCTGTCGATCACTACCGGGTGCTGGAGGTGGCACCTGAGGCCACTGATGCCGAGATCGACGAGGCCTATCGGGCCCGCTATCGGAAGGCGCGGAACCTGAAGGACACCAAGCAGAGCGCGGACATTCTGATGGCCCTCGACCGGGCGATCAGCGTCTTGAAAAAGCCGGACGCGCGCCTCGCCTACGACGAGTATCGCCAGCGGTCGCGGGCCTACGACGACGACACCACGGGGGTGTTTTCGGTGGTGGTGCCCCAGAAGGGCGCGCCCAACCTCTCCGGACGATCGGCCCCGGCCCCGGCGCCGGCGTCCGCCAAATCGGGCCCGGCCGGGGTGGGCGAGGACTATGTTCCCGAGCACCTGCTCCAGGATCTGCCCAAGCCCAGCAGCACGCCGGTGCTGCCCGAGCGCGATCCTTTCGCCGACCGCGACCAGCCGCGCGAAAACGTCCACAGGATGGCGGATGATGAAAACACCATCATCCGGGACCCGTTTTCTGCCGGTGGTTCGCTGAACCCCACGGTGATCTACAGCCAGAACCCGGAGAAGACCCCGGAGCCCGAGGATGACTCGGATGTGGGGTCGGTGCGGCGTCCGCTGCCGCCACCGCCACCTCCCGATCTTCCCGCTTCCACCTTGGGTGTGGCGCCGGAGCCGGTGGTTATCCGCTCCCAGGACCCGCGCCTGACGGTGGATGGTCCGCTGTACTACACCCTGGAAAACCCCACCACTCCGCTGACCATTCAGATCAAGGTCCGCAATGATGGGGCGGGGCGGATGCCCGGCCAGGTGATGGTGCGTGGCGAAGGTATCGATGTGGACCGGATGCAGTTGAATCCGGATGTACGGGAGCAGGTGCTGGTGCTCACCGTTGTTCCGCAGCGTCTTCCTGCTGGATCGTCCACCGCGACCGTGCGAATCCAGGGAGCGCACGGGGAGTGGCGGGATGTGACCATTCAGGTGCAACGCCCGGAACATACTGGACGTTCGATCCCGCTGATCGTAGGGATGGTTGCCACCCTTCTGATCCTGGTGGCGGGTGTCGGTTGGGCGTTGGGTGGTTTTGGCGAGGACCTTCCTCCCGTTTCGGTCAGCCTGGAAGTCTCTCCCTATGCCGAGCAGATGGTGGTGGACGGGGTACCCGGGAGTGGAACCGGCAGCCAGCTGCGCTTGGAACGCCCACCCGGAAAGGCCACGGTGGTTGAGCTGACTACACAGGGCTTCAAACCTGTCAAGTTGACCATTCCCCCCTCGGATGTCGCGATGTCGCGTCGGGTGGACCTGGAGCCGGACGTCGATATGACCGGGCCACCCCCGGCATCGGCGGGTTCGGGGGCCGCGCGTCCGGATCTGGCCACGGAAGTCGGCAAGAATGCGGCGGTCCTCGGTACCTGTTTCCGGGGAGGCGGCTCCCTGACGCCCCGGTTCTCGGCGTGGATCTACGGCAGCTCGGGTATGGTGCTGTGGGTGGACCTGGATCCGGTCAGTGCCCCACGCGCAGATATGACCTGTGTTCGCCGGATCTTCCGTGGCATGCGCGTGCAGCCTTTCCCGCAGGATGACGCGGTCGTCACCGTGGGAGGCGTGTCCATTCAGGCGGGTCCTTGAAGGCAGCAGCGACGCTGCGCGAGGAAGCGCTGGACCTGAGCATCGACGAGCCGGAACGGGCCTATGCCATGGCGCTGGAAGCGCTTGAGCTGGAGCCGGGCCCGGCGTCCTTGTATGTGTTGGGTGTCGTTCTGGCGGAGCAAGGGGACAGCGAAGGCGCGATTCAGCGCTGGCAGGAAGCGCTGCGGCAGGATGCCAACCATGTGGATAGCTGGGCGGCGTTGGGACGGGAGAACTTCGAACAACTGGATTTTGAGGTCGCTGCAGTGGCGCTGCTGACCGCCCTGCGTCTTGAGCCGCTGCATCCAGCCGCACTCTACTACCGGGCCTGCTTGCGGGAGCGTCGGGGGGACCAGGACGGAGCCCTGCGCGACTACACAGCGGCAGCTTTGGAGGATCCAGAGGAGTTTCCCGCGCCGGTACCGATGGAAGAGGCGGAGATGGTGCAGAGCGTGCGGGAGCTGCTGGCCGAGCTACCTCCCGAGCTGCGCCACTACATGCGCCAGGTGCCGATCGTGCTGGAAGACGTTCCGGACCTGGTCACCCTGATGACCTTCAATCCTCCAGTAAGCCCCACTACACTTCTGGGCAGTGTACAGGGGCCAAGTCTGGCGGAGCGTGAAACAGGTGGGCTCTGGAACCTGCCCCCCACCATCCACCTCTACCGCTGCAACCTGAGGCGGGTTGCGGGCAACCCGGAAAAACTTCGGGAAGAGCTCAGGAGCACTTTCCTACATGAGCTGCGGCACTTTCTCGGTATGGAGGAGGATCCGGAGCCGGACGATGAGCTGCCCAATTGACGCCTTGACAACCCTCCAGCCTTCAGCTACATGGCTGCGGCTTGCGGGGAAGTAGCTCAGCTGGGAGAGCGCCGCGTTCGCAATGCGGAGGCCGAGGGTTCGATCCCCTTCTTCTCCATCCCGCAAAGGCCCTGGCCAAGAAAGCCGGGGCCTTTCCTTTTGCGCGCCCTTTGTCCTTGGCACAGGCGTGCTTATGAAACGGCATGTGGCTTTTGATCGCCAACCCATCGTCGCGGTCCGGGCTGAATGCGGCCCGGATTGATCGGGTGCGTCGGCTTCTGGACGAGGCGGGCCTTGCCCACCGGATGCTGGCGACGGTGCCCGGGCGCCGGAACCAGGCCGAGCTGATCGCGGAGCTGCGCACCGGGGCCTACCGGGGCGTCCTTGCGATGGGGGGCGACGGCACCTTTGGCGAGGTGGCCGAGGCCCTGGTACGCAGCGGCACGGGCCTACCTATGGGGCTGATTGCGACCGGTACCGGCAATAACCAGGCGCGCTCTTTCGGGATTCCCCCCGACGATCTGGAGCGCCATGTGGAGATTGTCGTCGGTGGCCACACCGTGCCCGTGGACGGGGTGTGGGTGGAGGCCATAGACAGCATGGGGCAGTCCTGCGGGAGCGGCTGGTTTTTTGATAGTATGGGCTTTGGTTTTTCGGCGGAGATTCTACAGTTTCGGAATGAAGACCGCGAGTGGGCGGAGCGCATCCCGCTGTTCCGCGATCTCTACCGGGACCAGTGGGTCTATGCGGGGGCCACCCTGCGTGCGCTACTGGGCTCCTGGGTGGAAGAGGGGCGCTTCGACCTCACCGTGCGCAGCCCGCAGGGTACCTATGTGCTCTCTGGATTGCATGATCTGGTCCTGAAAAACACCCGCTACTACGCCAGTGTCTGGGTTTTTGACCGCACGGCATCGCCGGAGGATGGCGAGATCGAGCTGATCCCCGTCTATGGCCAGGATGAGTGGGCGGCGGCGGCCGTGGTGAACCTGGATGGCCTGCCCATGCCGGAAGAGATCTACCCGATCACTGAGGTGATCCGTGGATCTTCCTTCCACCTGAGCTTCATGCCCTTGGGGGGGAGGGTTCCCAGCCAGTTGGATGGGGATTCCTGGCTTTTTGCAGGTGAATCCGGTGTGGCCGAGCTGCACGTGCAGGTTCGCAAGCATGCGTTGCGCCTGTTCGTCCCCGCACCGGTGCTGGCCTAGGCGCCTTTGCCCAAGCGCACGGCGGTGGTTCCTGCGATCAGCAGGTCGCCCGGCTCCAGGGTGGCTGGCGGATTACCAGCTACCAACCGGCTTAATAGTTCGGCGCGCCACAGCAGCGTGGGGCAGCTATCGTGGATGGAGGACAGGCTCAGGCGGTCCTGCGTTGCCGCCACCGAAGCGTGACGACGACCGGTAAGGACATTATCGAGGGTGAAGCCCTTTTCTTTCGCCCGCGCGGCGCGATTTCCGCTGCACCACCGGATGTTGTCTTGGCTGTTGCGCGCTGGAAGCAGGAGTCCCGGATGGTTCGGTTCGCGCCCCATCTCTACGGTCTGTCCCCAGTCAAAACCGACTTTGAGCTGGGTTTCTCCGATGAGTGCACCCAGGTAGCCCTCGCGCCCCAGAAGGTGATAGCGAAGCCGCAGATCCAGCGCGCCGATCTCCAGCCCGGCCTCCAACAGCAGGGTGGTGTTCACCTGACAGCCACGCCCGTTGATGCTGACCCCGGGGGACAGGACCTGAAGCTGTGCCCGGGGACCATCCACGTCCACCCGCAGCAATGCCCGGTCGCTCTGGTTCACCCAACGTCCATCCGAGGTGAAATAGTAGGAGTAGCCGGCCACCACCTCCTGCAATGGGCCTGCGGCGGAAACGGCGGGTAGAGCCAGTCCGGCCACCGATAGCTCCCACGCGGCGGGCATGGCATCCAGGATCAGTGTGTCCGTTCCGGCCTTTCTCTGGGGGCGGGCCTGTTTTTCCAGCGCGGCCTTCAGCGCAGCCGGGGTTCCGATCACCAGACCACGTCCGTTCCGCTGCCACTCGTAGCGGTCCAGTGGCGAGATATTATAGGTACACAGCCAAATATGGCTGGAGTCTACCACCGGAAGCTGCTCGATACTGCTTTGCAGGTAGGGACTACCCGGCCGGAAGCCTTCCAGCAGAATCTGAGCGCCGGGAGGGACCTGCGGGGGCGGTTCACCCGAGGACCAGCGCACCACCAGCTTCTGCGCGGCGGCGCGTGCGATCACCTCCGGCAGCACCATCGTGTGCAGTGGCACCGCCCGGTGCAGCTCCATTTCGCCCGGCAGACCCTTCAAGGGGAAGCGCCCGACCGTTTCCCAGGGGATCTCTGCCTGGTTCATACACAGCAAGGTGGAGGCAGAGAACCACACTTCTCCGGGGGGCGTGCGTGCATTGATGCGCGCCGAGAGATTGCAGGTCTCTCCAAAGGCGTCGGTGTCGGTCTCTTCCACATCGCCTGTGGCCACGGAAGCGCGAAAGGCCACCTCGGCGCCCTCTCCCGCCGGGTTGCTCTCCATCAGGTCCAGACAGGCCCGCACTGCGTCGGTTGCGCTCTCAAAAAGGGCCATGAAGCTATCGCCGATGTTCTTGACGATACGCCCCCGGCGGCCGCGGAGAATGGGGCCCACCCGCTGCTCGTGCAGGGCCAGGAGGTTCCGAAGACCCTCCCGGTCGCTACCGGACACCGTGCGCGTGTAGTTCACCATATCGGTGAAGACGACGGTCAGGGTCCGCGTCCGGATTTTCACGCCCGCTCCAAGAGGCTCCCGATTTATCACGTCCGATCGCCGCGCGCCCGTTTTGCGCCCGGGACCAGCGCTTGCAAAAGCAGACAGAGCGGTCCCTTTGCCGACTTTTCCGAGAGGGCCGCGCAATCTCCCCGCCGGAAGGGCCTGAGACAAAACGCGACTGCCAGCCTGTCGCAGTGTGGGGGGTCGGGGTGGCGCGGCGTGACAGCTTGTCATATACGGTGGCCTTTCTGCCGCATGGGGCCCCCTGTGCGGTTGGCCCGGAACTTGCTATTCCTCTGGTCAAGGTGACCGCTTGCCGAAGCTCTCCGCTCCCAGTCCCCGGGTCCTCCTCGCCGCTGCGACGCTCGCTGTGCTGGGCATTGCTTTGGGCGCCGTGATCAACCAGGGTGTGGCTCGCCTGATCGCGGCCCCTGCGGACGCCGAAAAGCCCGAGTACGAGGTGGTGGCCGATGCCGGCCCCGGCAGTGGGGAGGGCGAGCGGCCCAAGCCGGGCACCGAGCCAGAGGGGGAAAAGGAAGAGGAGTCGGTGCGCCCCGGCGCCTCGGCCGGGCTCAGCACGGCGCGGGTGCCCTCGTCGGAGGAGTATGCCCGCACCATCGTGCGCCGAAACATCTTTGACTCCACCGCCGTCTATCGCGAGCCGACTGCCACTACGGGGAATGGGGAGTGTAAGGCGGACTCTTCTACGCGCCTTCTGGCGACGATGGTGGTGGTCCCGATGCAGTATTCCACGGCCCTGATTGCCGAGGGTGGCGATCGGTCGGCCAAGGCGCGCCCCTTTGGTATTGGGGATATGCTGGGTAGCGATGGGAAGATTTCGCTAATCGAGCAAAAGCGCGTCTGCACGGAAGCCAACATCTGCATCTGTATGGACCAGGGGGGCAGCCGCCCGGTGGCCAGCGCCGCGCCGGCCGCCGGCGCCAGCGAGGGCGGCGTCGAGAAGGTCTCCGAGAACAAGTTCACTGTGGAGCGCGGGGTGCTGGATCAGGCCATGGGCAACCTGGAGTCCCTGGCCACGCAGGTGCGTGCCAGCCCGCACAAGGGCCCCGATGGCGAGGTGGATGGCTTCCGCCTTTCCGCTATCAAGCAGGGTTCTCTCTTCTCCAAGCTCGGTATCAAGAATGGCGACATCGTCCATGCGGTCAATGGGACGCCCCTGACCAGCACCGAAGGTGCGATGTCCGCCTATGGTTCCCTGAAAAACCAGGGCTCCTTCAGTTTTGAAATCACCCGTCGGAACCAGCGGATGACAATGGACTACGATGTCCGCTGATTCACTGCAAGCATCTGGAAGGACTATGGCAAGCAAGCTGCTCTATCGGAGTGTCTGCGCGCTCTTTGTACTCGGCCTCGGGGCCAATGAGCTGTGGGCGCAGGACATCCCCCCGGAGCCCCCGATCGGTGTGCCGCCCAAGGCGCCGCTGCCCGTTCCGCCCCCTGCGGGCAAGGATGGGGCCCCCGCGCCTGTTCCGGCCCCCAAGGAGGCGCCTGCGCCCCTTCCGGTGACCCCCGGGACCACGGCGACGGTGAACGACCAGAAGGTGGCCTGTGTGCCGCCCTCCGCAAAGGTCAGCATGGACTTTGTGGATGCGCCGGTGATGGATGTGGTCAAGTACATGGCGCAGATCATGTGCAAGAACTTCATTCTTGGCGAAGATCTGAAGGGCCAGGTGACCATCATCTCGCACCAGCAGGTATCGGCATCGGAAGCCTATGAAGCCTTCCTGTCGGCGCTGGAAGTTGCGGGCTACACCACCGTAGACGTGGGCAAGAACACCAAGGTGGTGCCGACGAGCGATGCGTCCAGCACCCCGTTGCGGGTCTACGAGGGCGACGACATTCCCGCTTCGGACCGCTTCGTCACCCAGATCATCCAGCTGGAGAACGTGGCGGTACAGGACATCTCCTCCGTGGTGCGGGAGTTGTCGGGCGGAAAAGCCAAGGTCATCGCGTACAACCCCACCAATACCCTGATCATCACGGACAGCGCCTACAACATCCGGCGGGTGTACCGCATCGTGATGCAGCTTGATGTGGCCGCGCCCAAGAGCAGCATCGAGATGATTCCCCTGCGCTATGCGACGGCGGCGGACGTGCAGAAGATCCTCCAGGAGATCTTTGGCGTCAGCGCCACCTCCAGCGGCACCGCGTCTTCGACCGCCTCCACGACGGCGGCCACGGGTGCTGCGGCACGCCGTCGGGGTGCCGCAGCGGCTGCGGCCCCGGCTGCCGGTGGGGGGGCCTCGGCCACTGCGGTAGGTACCGACGCGGCCTTCATCTCCAAGATCATGGCGGATGAGCGTACCAACTCGCTGATCGTGATGGCCAACGAAGAAGCCATCGTGCGCATCCGGGAGCTGGTGGCACGCCTGGACATCGACATCGACCCGGCCAGTCGCTCCCAGATCCACGTGATCTACCTGGAGCATGCCAAGGCCGAGGATGTGTCCTCGGTACTCTCGTCGTTGTCCAACTCCTCTGGCGGCTCCTCCAGCCGGTCGTCTGCCTCCTCCTCCTCCTCCCGCAACGCGGGCAACTCCCGCCAGCAGAACAGCCGCACGCCGAACAACAATTCGGGTGGGGCGCCGCGGCCTCCCATGGTTCCTGGCGGCGCCACCGGTACGGAAGGTGGCAACAGCGGGGTGACCTCGGCGCTGGAAAACGTGAAGATTGCGGCGGATGCCAACACCAATTCGCTGGTGATCATCGCCTCGCCGGAAGACTTCCGTGTGCTGCGCAC
The DNA here is from genome assembly GCA_040376425.1 of Alphaproteobacteria bacterium. Taxonomy (GTDB): domain Bacteria; phylum Myxococcota_A; class UBA796; order UBA796; family SXON01; genus CAITDR01. Next base: position 11,420 of record JBEIQS010000020.1, read on the forward strand.
TGTCGTGGATCGCCTGGACATTCCCCGTCGGCAGGTCTTTGTCGAGGCGGTGGTGGTGGAAGTGGCCGACAACAAGGAGAATTCCTTTGGCATGGGGCTCCACGGTGGAGGCGGTGGCTCGGCGGGCAATGTGAGCTACGGCTCGGCGCAGTTCGGAGCCTCCTCGGTGGGCTTGTCCACCGCTTCATTATTGTCCGGACTTGCGGTGGGTGTGCTCGGTCCCAACATTGCCATCCCCATTCTGGATGCCACCACCGGCACATCGACCATGTTGGACGTGCCGGTCTTCGGCATCGCCCTGCGGGCGCTGGCCGAGACCTCGCAGGTGGATATCCTCTCCGACCCGTCCATCCTGGTGATGGACAACGAAGAGGCGACCATCAATGTGGGTCGCAACGTACCCTTCCCGGTCTCTTCCGGCTTTGACGTCAATCGCAACGCCATTGTGTCCTACCAGCGCGAAGATGTGGGCATCACCTTGAAGGTGACTCCCCAAATCAACGAATCCAACTATGTCACCTTGGAGGTAAGCCTGGAGGTGTCCGAGGTGGAGGGTGGCGATAACGGCGGATTGTCCGCGCAGACGGCGGGTTTTATCACCTCGGAACGGAAGGTGGAGAACACGGTCGTGGTGCGCGACAACCAGACCATCGTCTTGGGCGGTCTGATTGGCAACACCAAGAGCGAGACGGTCAGCAAGGTGCCGATCCTGGGTGATATTCCGCTTCTGGGCGTACTCTTCCGCTCCAAGTCTGTCACCGACCGCCGCACCAACCTGCTGATCTTCCTGACCCCGCACGTGATCTCCGAAGCCGCGGACCTGGAAGAGGTGTATCGGATCAAAGAGGCACAACGCGAGGAGTTCCTGCGTCGCTTCTATGGTCAGTCGGGCGAGGTACAGGAGCGCCGCCTGCGCGAGCTGCTGCGCTACTCGATGAATGTGGTGGACGAGCCGAGTGTGTACCGCACCAAGGCCGAGCCCGCCCGCGAACCGGACGATCTGGATGCGCCTCCTGCCAAGGAAGGCTCTCAGATCAACCTGAATGCCCCCGGGGACGAACCGACCGAGCCGACGGAGCCTTCCGAGCCCGTTGAGCCCGAGGATGGGAACTAGGCCATGGCACTCCGTCGTCCCGTCTTGGAGGATCTGCTCACCGCACAGGGTGTAGAGCCCGCACGCTTGAAAGAAGCCCGCCGCGAAAGTGAGCGGGCGGGCATCTCGCTCTTGGAAGGTGCGGCACGGGTACAGGCGGTCACGCCGATGGCCGCGTCCAAGGCCTTGGCGGCAATGCTGGGTTTGCCCTGGCATCCTTCCATTGAGCTGGACGGTATCGACCTTACCCTGGTACGTCCGCTGTCTTTGGCTCTGGCGCGCGAAGAGGGCATCCTGCCACTTTGGCTGGACGGTCCGGCGGTGCGGGTTGCAGTTTGCGACGAGCGTGGCTTGGCGATGCTGGAGGATCTCCGGGTTCTGTATGGCAAGCCCGTGCGGCCGCTGTTGGTTCCATCAGATGTGCTTCGCGACGCCACCAACAAGACCTTTGACCGTGCCGCGCAGTCCGCCTCGGCGGTGATGGAGCAGATCAAGGAGGACCGCCGGGGGGACGAGGACATCGCCGATGACCTCTCCTTGGATGCCGATCTTCTCGATGACCCAAACCAGGCGCCGATCATCAAGTTTGTCAACACCCTTCTGACTCAGGCGGTCAAGGATCGGGCTTCGGATATCCATATTGAGCCCTTCGAGCGCGAGCTTGTGGTGCGCTTCCGCATCGACGGGGTGCTCTACGAGATCGTCAAGCCGCCGCCCAAGCTGCAGGCGAGCATCGTCAGCCGTGTGAAGATCATGGCGGGCTTGAACATCGCTGAGAAGCGGATTCCGCAGGATGGACGCATCCGCACCCGAATCGCCGGTCGCGAGATCGATCTGCGCGTCAGTACGCTTCCCGTGCGCCACGGCGAGCGGGTAGTCATGCGTATTCTGGAGAAGGGCCAGGTCTTCAACCTGGACCAGGTGGGGATGGCCACCGAGATGGTGGCGGCTTTCCGAACCTTGATCCAGCGTCCTCACGGGATCCTGCTGGTCACTGGCCCCACCGGATCGGGCAAGACCACCACCCTGTATTCGGCCCTGGCCGAAATCAATGCGCCGGACATCAACATCCTCACCATCGAAGATCCCATCGAGTACGAGCTGAAAGGCATCGGCCAGACTCAGGTCAATCCGAAGATCGACCTGACTTTTGCCTCTGCATTGCGCGCGCATCTCCGGCAGGATCCCGATGTCATCATGGTGGGTGAAATCCGAGACAAGGAGACGGCGGAAAACGCGGTGCAGGCCTCGCTCACCGGCCACTTGGTCTTTTCCACCCTGCACACAAACGATGCTGCCGGCGCCTTCACCCGTCTCACCGATATGGGCGTGGAGCCCTTCCTGGTGTCCTCTTCCCTGGTGGCCGTCCTGGCACAGCGACTCGTGCGTCGTCTCTGCCCGCACTGCAAGGCTGCACATGTGCCGTCTGATGTGGAGTTGAAGGAAGCGGGCTTGACGCGTCAACAGATCAGCCGTCCCATCTTCAAAGGGGTGGGCTGCCCGGCCTGCTTGGGCACCGGCTACAAGGGCCGTACCGGCATCTACGAGCTGCTGATGGTCACGGAAGGGGTGCGCGAGCTGGTAATTGCACATTCCTCGGCGACCACCATCAAAAAGAAGGCTATCGAAGATGGTCTTCTGACCCTGCGTGACGACGGGATTCGACAGGTGCTGGCGGGACTCACCTCGCTGGACGAGGTGATGCGCGTAACTCAGGAAGACTCCCTGGAGGACTGACCTTTGGCCGTCTACGAGTACAAAGGGCTGGATGCAGCAGGCAAAGCGGTCACCGGAGTGGTGGACGCCGACAGCCCCAAGACTGCTCGGTCGCGCCTCCGCAAACAGGGGCGCTTCCCGACGGACGTATGGCTGAAGAAAGAGGGAGCGGTCAGTGGCCAGGGTCTGAACGTCAACATCGACTTTGAACGCTACTTTCAGCGGGTCACCGTCCAGGATATCGCGCAGTTCACCTCCCAGCTTTCTACGCTGATCGGCGCATCCATCCCCCTGGTGGAGGCCCTGGGTGCGCTGGTGGACCAGACCGAAAATCCCAAGCTCAAGGAAGTGCTGGTCGACGTCCGTGCCAAGGTGAACGAGGGCATCTCTCTGGCCAAAGCCATGCGCGGCCACCCGACGGTATTTGATGAACTGTTCATCAATATGGTCGATGCGGGCGAGCAGTCGGGCGCCCTGGAGAAGGTGCTGGCGCGGTTAGAGAGCTACACTCTCTCGCAGGTGGCGATGCGGAGTAAGCTCACCTCCTCCTTGGCCTATCCGGTCCTGATGACCGGTATGTCGCTGCTGTTGGTGGTGGGGCTGTTTACCGGGGTATTGCCGCGAATCAAAAGAATTTTCGATAGTTTCGGCGCATCGCTACCGATAATCACGCAGGTGTTGTTTGTGATTTCCGACTTCCTGGTCGGCTATTGGTGGCTGGTCGCCTTTCTGCTGGCGGTGGGCACGTGGGGTTTCCGCCGCCATGTCCGCACGCCCAAGGGTCGGTACTGGATGCACACCCGCATGCTGAAGCTGCCGGTGTTTGGCCGCGTCACCCGCCTGGTGTCCGTGTCCCGCTTCTGCCGCACGCTCGCCACCCTGCTCACCTCCGGCGTGCCGGTGCTCACGGCGCTCTCGATTACAAAAACAGTTGTAGGCAATGATGTAATCGCTGCGGCCGTGGAAGGGGCGGGGCGCAACATTGCGGAAGGTCAGAGTATTGCCGGTCCGCTCAAGGCATCGGGGGAATTTCCACCGATTGTGACACATATGATCACCGTTGGCGAAAAAACCGGAGAGCTTGAGGGTATGTTGTCCAAGATAGCGGATGCCTATGACCAGGAGGTCGAAAGCACGCTGGAAACCATGACGTCGTTGCTCACCCCGGTGCTCACGGTGGTCATGGGCGGAGTTGTCCTTCTGATCGCCTTGGGGGTCATGCTGCCGCTGCTGCAACTCTCCTCGGTGGTCCGTAACTGATATCTTTTCTTCTGGAGTTCTCATGCGTCGTACACTGCTTCGTTCCCGCCGCGAGGGCATGACCCTGGTGGAGATCATGATCTCCCTCTCCATCATCGGCATCGTGATGACCGTTCTGTTGGTCAACGTGGTTGGCTACCTGGACTCGGCCAACCAGGATGCCACCCGCATCACCATTCGCCGGGTGGAAGATGCACTGATGGTGTACTCGTCCAAACACAAGGGCAAGTATCCCTCTTCTTCCGATGGAATTGCCGCGGTGAAGAACCTGCTCACCAACGAGGAGGTTCCCCAGGATGCCTGGGGTCGGGACTTCATCTACGTGTCGCCCGGCACCCACGGCAACCATCCCTACGAGATCATCTCTTTGGGCAAAGACGGCCAGGAAGGTGGAGAAGGGGCGAATGCCGACATCCAGTCCTGGGCCCTGAACGAGTAGCCCATGCGCAGGCGGCAGGGCATGTCCCTGGTCGAAATCATGGTGGTGTTGGGGGTGTTGGCGCTGATTGCAGCCGTCGCCATTCCCAGCCTTGCCGGGGTCTTCGACGTGCAGCAGCGTGCCGCCGCCCGCGAGCTTGCGCAGATGTACCGCTTTCTTCTTGCCGAAGCGGCGCTCCGCAATGTGACCTTTCGCCTCGCCTTCAACCTGGACACCGGAACCTGGAAGATCGAGGTAGGTGATCCGGAAGCAACCGTATTCGGTACGCCAGAAGAGCTGGAAGCCTGGGAGAAAGATAATCGCACGATGATCAAGGACCGTGCGAAAATGGCCCGGCAGGAGGAGGGCGAGGCTCCGGAGGAGGACCGCAGTCGTTTTGCCGGGCTCTCCTACCCCGGACTGGACACCGAAGGCGCATTGCCGGCCGACTGTATGTTTGCATGGGTCTACACCCCCCAGTACGGCCAGCCGCAGACCCCGTCCGAGACCGCGCCGGAGGATGCGGAGGAGCAGCGCGTCGTCTATTCCTATGTGTATCCCGACGGCACCGCCGACCACACGGTGGTGCGCATCGTGGATAACGACGATCCCGACGATGGCTATACCGTGGAGATCGAGCCACTTTCGGGAGAAACCCATGTGGATGGCGAAAATCTGGACCCTCTGGAGAGCCTGAGCTGGCTTCCGGAAGACCCGCCGAGCATCCGATGAAGCGCTCCGGATTTACCCTCCTGGAGATCATGGTCGCTTTGGCGATCCTGGCGCTGGCGATGACCGTGATGGTGGAGAGCCAGGGAATGGCGGTGATGGCCAGCCTGGAGAGCGAGCGCTACATCATCGCGACGGAGCTGGCCAACCACAAGCTGGTGGAGGCTCAGCTACGCCTGGAGCGAGAAGGATTTTCGGCTACCGACATCAACGAGGCCGGCAACTTCGAGGACATGCGGGAGGTGTACGGCGACGTGGATCTGGACGACCTGTCCGAGTACCAGTGGGCCTACACCATCCGGGAAGTCGACCTTCAGATTGGCGATATTCAAGGGGCGATGGGCGATCTCAAGGATGCCGGGCTCGGGCCCCCGGAAGCCCCTGAAGGGGAGGAGGGCAGCAGCTCTGAGCCCACCGATCTCGCCTCGATGATCCCCGGCGACGCCCTTGGCGAGATGCTCTCGCCCTATCTGCGCGAGATCCGCGTGGTGGTGTGGTGGGGAGCCGATGACGAATTCTCCTCGGATGACGGCTGTCTTTCCTGTGTGGAGATCGTCACCCACGCCGTCAACCCCTCGGGCCAGCTTGCCGTCCCTCAGGACAGCCCGGTGGAACAATGAGAAGGGGATTCACGCTGGTAGAAGTGCTGATTGCCCTTGGACTTTTGGCGACGATCGCCACCATGGCCTTCATGGCTATCGGGTCCTCGGTCCGGGCCCAGCAGGTGCTGGAGGAGGAGGACGCCACCAACCAGGCGGCGCGCGTGGCCATGCGCACGCTCTATCGCGACATCTCGATGGCCTACCTGACGCCGAACACCACCGCCACGATGACCTATCGCACGCTTTTCACCGGACAGAACGGCGATCCGGATCGAGTGTGGCTTGCGTCTCTTTCGCACCATCGGAAGCTGCGCGACTCCCGCGAGTGTGATCAGACCGAAGTCACGCTGTGGACCGAGGATGACCCCACGACGCCGGGCGCCTATGTGCTGCTGCGCCGGGAGGCCCCCCGCATCGATCAGGAGCCCGAAAAGGATGGGAAGATCCTTCCGTTGGCATATCGGGTCAAAGTATTCAACCTGCGCTACCTGAATCCGGACACGGCGGAGTGGGTAGAGGAGTGGGACTCCACCGGCGCCGACCAGCCCAACCTGCTGCCCCGTGCGGTGCAGGTGGTGCTGACCCTGCTTGCTCCTGATCCCGACGACCCCGAGCTGCTCTCTGAGCGCAGCTACACCTCCACTATTCCCTTGCTCTACGCAAAACCCCTCGCCAAGCAGGCGATGTCCAACCAATGAGCACCCTCCGCCATCGCTGGTCCCCCCCCGCACCCCGGCTGCTCCGGGAGCGGGAGCGTCGTGACCGCAGAGGTGTTGCACTATTGTTAGTGATTGCAGCCATCATGGTGATGACGGTGCTGGTGACGGATATGCGCTTCGGATCGCGCGTCCGCTACCTTCAGGCCGTACACGGCCGCGACGAGGTGGTGGCCACCGGTCTCGCCCACTCGGGTCTGGCCTTTTTCCGCTTGATCCTTCTGGCAAGCCAGCAATTGCAGGGCAACCAGATGATCACGACGCTGCTGCAGGGCAAGACCCTGGTCGAGATTCTGTCCACCATCGACACCGGGCTGCTGCGTATGATGTTCGCCACCGGCGGCGACCCGGATGAAGAAGAGGTGGAAAGCTACAAACAGACCGGTCAGGTCAGCGAAGAGGTGCGCGAGGAGGCCTCTGAAGAGACCAACCGTTTTGGGAAGAAGGGTTTTCTGGACTTCGATGGTGATTTTTCCGCGCATGTGGAGGGTGAGGACTGCAAGATCAACCTCAACATGTTCTCCACCCACGCCACCGGCCAGGCCATCCAGGACATGGCCGCTGCCCAGGTGGTCTATCGGCTTTTGACCGGCACTGAGGAGGACGAAGCCTGGCTTCGCGATCGCAACATCGATGCCTGGGACCTGATCGGCAACATCGTGGACTGGGTGGACGCCGATGGCAACGTGTCGACGGGCACCGGCGGCTACGAGGACGACCTCTACAACCGCCTCTCCAGCCCCTACCTCTCCAAAAATGCTCCCTTTGATACGCCTGAGGAGCTGCGCCTTGTGGCCGGCTGGCAGGACGAGGTCTACGATCGCTACGCCGACAAGCTGACCATCTACGGCAGCCAGAAGATCAACATCAACTGCGCTGATCGTGCCGTGATCGCCGCCATGATCCAGGCCAACTCGCCGCGCCTGATCACGCAGACGGACATGGAGCGTATCTTCGAGGAGCTGGACAATTACCGGGCCGCAACCTCCTTCCAGCGCCCCGCAGATGTCACTGCCTGGTTCAGAAACCAGCTCCCTGATCTCGCCGCCACCTTTGCGAGCGGTATCAGCACCCGTACCAAGGTCTACACCATCACCTCCACCGGCACGGTGGGGGACACCGCGGTCACCCTGACGGCCGTACTCAACTACGACAACACCACCGGCAGCAAGGACGGTAAGTTCATGTATTGGAGAATACAATGAGCACCTCCCGCCCCGCCTGCCGGGATAGGCGGCTCCCATGGCATTGATCACCGGCATCGACACCGGCTCCTGGCGCACCCGCCTGGTCCAGATGGAGGGCAGCTTCCGCCGTCTCACGGTGGGGGAGGCCCGCGAGGTCCCTTCGCCCTGGGAGGAGGGCCAGCCCCAGCTCACTGAGGCGATCCAGCTCTTGGCGGAGGGCGATAAAACCTGGTCCCAAGGGGAAAAGGTCGTCGCATTTCCTATGGAGCAGGCCACCATCCGCGTGGTGAAATTGCCCTTCACCGACAAGGCGGTGATCGAGCGCACCCTACCCTCCGAGGTGGAGGCGGGCGTGCCCTTTGACATGGACGACATGCTGCTGGCTACCCGAATCATTGAGGTTCAGGCTGGCCATAGTCGCACGCTGGCCCTGCTGGTCCGTCGCGATGTGGTGCGCCGTCGGCTGGAGGCGCTGGAAAAGGCCGGCGCGGACCCGAAGATGATGCCGGTGGATGCCGATCTGCTCGCCGCCTACGCCACCCGCGGCGTGCAGGTGGTGCTGGATGTGGGACATCGGCGCTGCGTCATCGCCCTGTGTCAGGGGGGAAGCCTGATCGCCGGGCGGGTGCTGGACAGCGGATCGTCGGCCTGGACCGGCGCCATCGCTGAGTCGGGCCTCGCCTGGGAGCAGGCCGAGCAGTACAAGCACCAGGCCAATGTAGCGGCGCTTACCGAAGTGGAGGCCGAGTGGGTGGACGAAGAGACCACCTCGCCCCGTTCGTTGGCCGGCCTGGAGCCCCCGCAGCGGGCGCTGGAGGAGAGTGTGCGGGCCTGGTCGCTGGAGCTGCGGACGGCCCTGGTGGCCCTGGAGGACCTGTACGGTGTGGGGGTGGACGAGCTGCTGCTTGCCGGTGGTGGTTCGCAGTTGAATGGCTTGGGAGCGTATCTTTCGGCGATGTTGGGCGTGCCTGCCCGTGCGGTGGTGGTGCCCGGTGGGCACCCGCCCTCCTTTGCCCTGGCCGCCGCGGCCGCACGAGCGGGAGCGGGCGAGGTCAAGATTGCGGACCTTCGTATTGGAGAGTTCGTTCATCAGGGGGCTGCCCAGCGCCTGTGGACACTGGTGACCTGGGGGGGCGGCGCGTTGGCGCTGGGGGTGGTGGCGGCGGTGGTGCTCTTTGCCGTGCAGCTCTCGGACGCCTATGGGCGGGTGGACGAGCTGGACCAACAGATCAAGGACACCGTTACCCAGACATTCCCGGATGTACCTGCGGTAAACGTCACCAGTCCCAGCCAGGCGCTGGCGATCATGCAGGAGCGAACCACCGAGACCTCGCGACGGGTGGAAGCCCTGGGCAGCACCGTGGGGGGCCTGCCGCCTACCCTGGAGCTGCTCAAGCAGATCTCCGCCGGGGTGCCCGCCCCCACCGAAGCCCGGATCGACGTGCGCGAGCTGACCATTTCGTCCGACTCCATCGTGATGAAGGCCGAAACGGACAGCTATGAGACGGCGGCGAAGATCGAAGAGTCGCTCAAGCGTCAGAGCGGGTTTTCAGGGGCCAAGAAGGGGGAGGAGAAGAAGGTGGGTGAAGTACTACAGTTTACCATGACCATTCCGCTGGGCGAAGCCGAGGCCGAAGAGCCTGCCGCCGGCGGCGGGGAGGGCTGATGGCCAGTTTTGTGGAGCCCCTCCGGGGACGTTTTGAAGAGGTCATCGGCAACCTGAGTCCCCGGGACCGGACCCTGTTGGGGGCGATGATCGTCGCCGCACTCATTTTTGTACTGGGCGGTGGATTCTGGTACGGTCAGGGAACCCTGGCGGACTTGCGCTCGCGCATCGAAGACAAAGAATCCAAGTTGACCCTTCTCAAGTCCATGAAGATGGATCAGGACGCCGCGGCCGAGCAGATTCGGGCCATCGAGGACAAGCTGCGGCAGTCCGCCGGTCAGGATCTTCCCTCCTTTGTGGAGCGCGCCGCACAGAAGGTGGGCATCGCCGCCAACCTCCAGGTCCGCGAAAAGGGAGTGACGGTCGATGGAAACCTGGAGGAGAAGAGCTTCCAGGTGGAAGTGAACCGCATCAACCTGCAGCAGCTCAATGACTTCCTCCACGAGGTGGAGACCGGCGGCTACCCCCTGCAGGTGCGCGGGAGCAAGGTGCGGGCCACGGCGGCCAACGGCCAGAAAGTTTTGAATGTGACGCTTGATGTCGCGGCCTTCAAGCTGGTGGAAGAGGAAAGCAGCACCACCGAGGAGAAAACGCCATGATGAACAAAGTCCTGTGGGGCATGGGCGCCCTTGGTTGGTTTGTGTTGTTCACTCTGGTGGGACTGTACGTGACCTTTCCCTCGGAAGTGGCCAAGGAGCGCGTGATCCACGAGTTCGACAAGGCCAACGAGGGAGAATTTGCGCTTCAGATGGGCGATCTTTCGCTGTGGCGCCTGACCGGCGTGCAGATGGGTCAGGTCGAGGTGATGGCGCTCAAGCGCGGAAAGCGCAGCAAGGACAACCCGAAGCCGGGAATGGAGGCCACCTCCTTCCTCAAGCTGGACGAGCTGGCCCTTCGGGCGCAGCTACTGCCCCTGGCGCTGGGCCAGCGCGCGGTGGCCTTTTCCGCCGAGCTGTGGGGGGGCACCATCGACGGTACCTTCTCCACCTCCACCGCATTGACCGAAGTGGAAGGAGAAGCCCACGATCTCGACCTCTCCCGCTTTCCGATCCAGAACGGCGAGACGGTATTGAACCTCGTAGGCACCCTGGAGGCCGAAGCGTCACTGTCGTTGAACACCGAGGAGCTGAAGGAATCCAAGGGCAAGCTGCGGGTCGGTTTTTCGAGCCTGGGTCTGGGAGAGGGGAGTAAGGCAGCGGGTTTTGGGCTTCCTGTAGTGAATTTCACAAAAGCCGAGGTCATTTTTGAGGTGAAAGACGGAAAACTAGAGGTGACGAGCGGAGATTTTGAGAGCTCCGATCTGACCGCCACCCTCTCCGGCGACATCACCCTCAACAAAAAACTTTCCCGCAGCCGCAACCGCCTGGAGCTCGCCTTCAGCCTGCCGCCCAACCTGGACGAGCTGGCGCGCATCGCGCCGGAGATGAAGCGCGCGCGCGACGAAGATGGCAAGTACCACGCCATGATCAGTGGAACGCTGGCGTCGCCCTCCTTCCGCCTTAGCCGCACGCGTGTGGGTGAGCGGGCGGGGCCGATCACCGGCTCAGGCCCGGTGGCGCTTGGCGGTGGCATCGGCGAAGGTGGTTCCCCCCTTCCCAGCGACATGAGCGAGGATGAGCGCAGGATAGCCCGCGAGAAGCGCATTCAGGATCGGCGGGAGCGCCTGCGGAAGCGTCGGGAAGAGCTGGAAGAGGCCCGCAAGGCCAATGGTGCCTCCGCCTTGGAGCAGGGCCCAGATGGCGAGCCCTTTGTTCCTGGCCGGGGCGAGCCCTACATCCCCCCCGGAGAGTATCCGACACCGGAGGAGCTGGAGCGCATGAAGGCCGAGGCGCCCACCGACCCGCCGTACGAAGGCCCCGGCGAGGAGCCGCCCCCGCCGGATTTTGGGGAAGACGAGCCCTGATCCCTGAAACCCTGCGGGTCTGTTGGTCTGGCGGGTTTCGCGGGCCATTGCAGGTGCCACTGAGGTGGCGGCGGAGCGCCAACCTTCTGGACTTGGGGATGCGACGGCCGCCGGTGTGGATCGCGCCTGAGACTGCCGACGTGGGCAGAGGACAGGTTAGGCGGGCCCCGCAGAGGAGAGGTCATGCCGTCGAAAGGTCCGTGGTTGCTTTGGGTAATGATGGTGGGTTGCACGGTCGGTAGCGGGGGGAAGGAGTCGGTGCCCGAGGAGACCGATACCGATACCGATACCGATACCGATACCGACACGGACACCGATGCGGACGCGGATGTCTGCGCCACACTCGTGGTGGACAAAAGCGGCTTGGCGTGGAACGACGTGGCGCTCGGCAGCAGCGTCACCGAAACCATCACGGTGACCAATGCCTGCGAGGTGGAAAGCTCCCTCCAGGTGACCACCACCATCGATCCCGTTTCTCCAGTTTTTTCGGTGGATATTGGCTTTTTTGCCCTCTCCCAACAACAGGCCCAGATCCTGACCGTGCGCTACCAGCCGGACGACGGGGCAGCGGACCGCGCGACGCTGATCTTCAGCTCCAACGACCCGGATCGGCCGGTGGCCACGGTGACCTTGGACGGCACCGCCAGCGGCGATGACGACGGCGATGGCTACAACGGCGTGCAGTATGGCGGAGACGACTGCAACGATAGCGACCCCAGCATCAACCCGGGCGCGGCCGACGATGCCTGCGATGGCTTTGATCAGAACTGCGATGGGCGCGCTGAGCCCGATGGCGACGGAGACCGCGAGCGGCCGCCGGCCTGTGGAGGTACGGACTGCGACGATGGCGATGCATCCGTCAATAGTGCGGCCACCGACATCTGGTACGACGGCGTGGATCAGAATTGTGATGGTGTAAACGACTACGATCAGGATACCGATGGGCAGGAAAGTGCCCTCTATGGCGGCACCGACTGCGATGATGTCAACCCCTCCGTGTACCAGGGCGCTTCCGACGCCTGGTACGATGGCGCGGACAGCGACTGTGCCGGCAATTCCGACTACGATCAGGATGGCGATGGCGACGACAGCTCGGCCTACGGGGGCCCCGACTGCAACGACCTGGACGCCGCCATTTCCACCACCGCCACCGAGATCTGGTACGACGGCATCGACCAGAATTGTGACGATGCGGATGACGACGACCAGGACTTTGACGGCCAGAAGAGCGAGAGTGTAGGCGGGACAGACTGTGATGACACAAATCCAACCACCTACGCCGGTGCCCCAGAGGTCGCCTGCGATGGTATCGACAGCGACTGCGGGGGCCGCTCTGACTACGATCAGGATGGTGATGGCGAGGGTAGCGTCACCTGCGGCGTGGGCAGCGACTGTGACGACGCTGATCCCACCATCAACTCAGGTGCAACAGAAATCTGGTACGACGGTGTCGACCAGAATTGCGACGGCGCCAACGACAACGATCAGGACGGCGACGGCGTGGAGGCGGTCACCGCCGGCGGCACCGACTGCAACGACACCGACGCCACCGCCACCGGCCCCACCACCGAGGTGGAGAACAACAACGACGACGACTGTGACGGCCTGGTGGACGAGGATTTTGTGAATCCGGGTGATGTTCTCGTCGTAGAGATTATGTCCGATCCCGTCGCCGTGTCCGACGTGTATGGTGAGTACTTTGAGCTGTACAACGCCGGCAGCATGCCGCGCGACCTGATGGGGTGGCGGATTTTCTCGGATGACGGCAACGAGATCGTCATCAGTGGCAGCCTCCCCATCGCACCGGGCGAGCACCTGGTGCTGGGCGTGGATGGCGATACCAGCCGCAACGGCGGGATCAGCTTGGACTATGTCTATAGCCGCAGCGACTTCTCCCTCTCCTCTGCGGATAGTTTCTTTGTCGAGGCCAACGGCACCATCATTGCGGAGCTGAACTACGACAGTAGCTGGGGCATGTTGTCCGGCTACGCCCTGGGGATGGACCCCTACTACTACAGCAGCAGCTCGCTGACGGACGGCAGCCGCTGGTGCAGCCAGGATGACCCGCTCTCGGGTGGAGACTACGGCAGCCCTGGGGCAGAAAATCGGCTTTGTCCAAGCTTCGATCACGACGGGGATGGCTACTCTGCCAACGACGGGGACTGCGACGACGAGGACGGGGACAGCTCTCCGGGCGCGGGCGAGCGCTTGGATGGCCTGGACAACGACTGTGACGGGGTGGCGGAGGAATACAACGTGAGCGTCACCAACACCGCCTTCGTGCAGGGAGCTTATGGAGAGGCGCTTGGCTACCGCTACTCCCTGGGGTCCGGGGACCTGGACGGCGACGGAGCGATCGAGCTGGTGGTGGGTGGGATTTATTCGGGGGACTATGACAACGGCTCCATCTACCTCCTGGAGGGGGCAAGCTACGCAAGCTGGGGCGGGCCGGTGTCCAGCTATGCCGAGGCCAGCGTCGTGGGGAGTGCCTACGGCCTCGCCGCAGTGGTTTCGCCTTGGATGGTGGACAACAGCGGCGACGGCCAGGCGGATCTGGTGGTGGCCGGTGCGGATGCCTACTATGGAGCGGCCGAAAACCTTTCGGTCTATTGGGGCCCCATCGCGGGTGCGCGCACGCCTGTCGATGCAGACCTGACCTTGACGGGCCTGGGCACGGCCAATATCGCCCGGCTGGAGGCCGGCCTGGACTTTAACGGCGACGGCGTTGCGGAGATCGTGTATGCCGAGCCGCAGACCGCCCAAATGATTGTTCTGGACAGCTACAACCTGACGGGGGCCATGCAGGTCGCCGATGCGGACAGCTACATTACCGGAAGTGGTGATGGTCTGGGCAACGCCATGTCGGGGGCCGACGTGGATGGGGATGGCTACGACGACCTGCTGACCTGCGCGATCTGGGACAACGCCTACACCGGGGCCGCCTACCTGGTCAGTGGCCAGAACATCCTGGGGGTGACGGACAACATCAGCAACATCTACACGGTCAAGTTTACGGGCGGGGCGGTAAACGACTACTATTGCTACGGAGCGCACCCGCAACTGGCCGACCTGGATGGGGACAGTGCCGTCGATCTGGTGGTGGGTGCGCCGCAGATCTCCACGGTCTACCTCTATTCTGACCTCGCCTCGCTCCAAGGAACCGTGTCCACCGCCGTGTCCACGGAGCGCTACACCAGCACCACCGGCAACCTGTTCGGTTGGGCCCTGGAGAACGCCGATATGGATGGGGATGGCAGTCCAGAGCTGCTCATTGGTGAGCCCAACAGCAGCAGCAACTCCTCTGGTTCACCCGGCTACGCCTGGATCTTCACGGACGTGGGCAGCGGCACCGGCCAGACCCCCGCCGACGCCCTCTTCTCGTTCCACGGCACCTCCAGCTACGACAACCTGGGCTTCGACCTGATGGTTCGGGACCTGGACGCCAATGGCACCTTGGAGGTGGCGATCGCAGCGCCAGGGGACGATGGGAGCGGGTACTACAGCGGGTGGCTTTGGATTCCTGAGCTCTAGGTGTCGTCCGGCAGGCGCCTGCGGCGCTCGGGCCGCACGCGCCATGCATGGTATCGACGATCCTCTGCCTTATTCCCATTCTTCTTCTGAATGAAGCTTCATTCAGTGCGCTCCGGGGCGGCGCGTGCCCGCTGAGTGGCCCGCTGCCCTTGCCTTTCTGGTGTCGGTGTGAAAACTCCAACCGGAGGCGAGATGAGCAAGGAACTGACTGGCAAAGTTGCCCTGGTTACCGGTGGTAATTCGGGGATCGGCCTGGAGACGGCACGCGGGCTTGCCGCCATGGGCGCCAGGGTCACCATCGCCGCGCGCGACCGGGCCAAAGGCCAGGCTGCGGTCGAAGATGTGCAGAAGAGCACGGGCAACGCCGAGGTGGACCTGCTGGTGCTCGACCTCGCCAACCTCGCCTCGGTGCGCTCGGCGGCCGCCACCTTTCGGGCCAGCCACGGCGCCCTTCACGTGCTGGTCAACAATGCGGGGGTGGTGCTCTCTGAGCGTCGCCTGACCAAAGATGGCTTTGAAGCAACCTTTGGCACCAACCACCTGGGTCACTTTCTGCTCACCCATGAGCTGATGGGCCTGCTCAAGGCCAGTGCCCCGTCGCGGATTGTGAACCTGTCCTCCGATGCCCACCGCCAAAGCAAAGGACTGGATTTTTCCGACCTGATGCGGGAACGTACGCCATATTCCACATTTGGCGCTTATAGTGATTCTAAGCTTGCGAATGTCCTCTTCACAGCCGAGCTTGCGCGCCGTCTGGAGGGAACTGGGGTCACCGCCTACGCGGTACATCCGGGAGTGGTTGCGACCGGCTTCGCCCGGGACGGGGACACCTCGGGTTGGATGGAGTGGATTACCCGCCTGGTTGCTCCATTTCTTCTCACGCCCGCCAAAGGTGCACAAACGTCGATGTACTGCGCCACGGCCCCGGAGCTGGCGGCCGTCAGCGGTCGGTACTATGCCAAGTCTCGGGAGAAAGAACCTACCAGCTACGGAAAAGATGTGGAGGCTGCACAGAAATTGTGGGAGTACAGTGAGAGACTGGTGGGCATTGCCGCCTGAGGCGCCTGCGTGGGCGCGACCGGTCGGTTAGACGGCGCGGGTGAACACCGATGCCGTCGAAATCTGGGGCCGGCCCGAAGAAGGGGGGCTGCTTTTCACCTGTGAGCATGCCTCCAACCGCGTGCCTGCGCCGTGGCGTCCGCGTCCGGCGGACCGTCGCTTGCTCCTGGATCATTGGGGCTATGACATCGGGGCGCGGATGGTCACCCGGCGCTTGGCGCACCATGCTTCCACGGTGGCGGTGCTCTCCAGATTTTCCCGCTTGCTCCTGGATCCAAACCGCGACCCCGCCGATTCCACCCTGATCCTGCGACGCTGCGGCGACGAGGGAGAGCCGTCCTTCAACCGCTCTCCTGACTACGAGGCTCGGATCCGCCGCTTCCATGAGCCTTTTCATCACGCCGTGGATGCCTTGGTGCGCATGGGCAGGCCGCGGTTGCTGCTGTCCATCCACTCCTTTACGCCGGTGTGGAAAGGAGTGCCGCGCCAGGTGGAGGCGGGCGTGCTCTTCGACCACTACGACGAGCTGGGGCAGCGCTGGGTGGACAGCCTGCGCGCGGAGGGTTTCCGGGTGGAGGCGAACCAGCCCTACTCCGGCAAAGATGGCTTGATCTACTCGGCCAATCGCCATGGCACCGTTCATGGGGTGCCCTATCTGGAGCTGGAGCTGCGCCAGGACCTGATCCGCTCGGATCGTCTCGCCACCCAGGTGGCGCGTCGGGTCTGGTCCTCCATTTGTAAGGCCGGACTCTAGGGCACCAACACCAGTCCCACGGTCAGCGCCGAGCCCACGGCCCAGATCCACAGCTCGCCGGGCACCACAAAGCTAAAGCCCATCAGCGCGGCACCGATAATCATTTTTGGAATACTGTTGCGTGCGCGGCCGACCTTCCAGCCGATCAGACCCACCGCCGAAAAGACGATCCCGCCAAACAGTGTAGAGAAGGACATGTCCATGCTGCGAAGCTAAGGCGGTCGGAGGGGGGCGGCCCGCCTGCGAACAGCATTTGACGTCTGGACTGACCCCCAGCCACAGCATAGGCCCGGCGGATGCTCCTTCACTTCGATCTTGGCGGCGACATCAGCGTGGATGGCCACGGCGATGTGAATTTTTCTCTGGCGCAGGGCCCCTGGTCCGTCGCCTTGCAGACCGACACGGTGGACCTGCGCTGGGCGCCCACTCAGCCGCAGGGCCGGGCCTGGGTGGGCCTCCGTTTTGCCGCCTTTGCCGCCCAGATGGTGATCTCCCCGTGGAAGGAAGGGGCGCCGCATCCGGCGGCGGCCCTGAACGGGATGTATGCGGGGTTGGATGCGGGAAAAATCTGGTACCTTTCGCAGGGCACCTACGGTGGGCTGATGTTCACCGGGCGCTGGTATCGATTTTCGGGACGGGAGAATACCGAGATCGCCGTGCCAGAGGCGCGCTGGGTGCTGACGCCCCTGGCGGTGCTGGGCTGGTGGTCCCCTCAGGCGGAGCTGCGCCTGTCGATGGGCGCCGATCTGGAGCTGCGTGGGGTCGCTCCGCAGGTGGCCTTTTATGGGAAGTGGGCACCTTCGGGGCGGGTTATGCCGGAGCTGACGGTGCAGGCTCAGGTGGCGGAGGGGCAGGACTGGCTCACGACGCCCCGCATCGGGGGGCTGAACCCCTACGTGGTGCCGCTGGCGGGCGCCGCTTGGGCGGAGTTCCGGGCGGAGGACTATGCTTCTCTTCGCCTTGGGCCTGTACTTTCTCTGGGGGGCGAGCGCTGGTCCTTCCGCACCGGGCCGCTGCTGGACTGGGTCTGGTGGCAGGGCGAGCAGGTGCAGGGGGTGGGAGAGATCCCCGGCGAGCGCGCGGAGCTTGGCCTGGGTTGGAAAAACCGCTTTGCCTACCGGCGCTTTTTTGCAGAGCTGGACGGCGGCTATGCGCCAACGGTGGAGCGGAAAGAGGGGGTGGCCTGGAGCCTGTGGGCCCGTGTAGGGGCTGATTGGGAGTCAGGGAAGAAAGCGAAGAAAAAATGAACAGTCATTCACTTTCCCTGTCTACTCCGGCCGAATGCCCTCGCAGGCGAGGACCAGCGTAGCAGTGGGGGCGCCCGTGGCCGTCCAGCAGTGGCTGCGCTGGTCTTGGGCATCGCACAGGCAGAGCTGATCCCCTTCGCGTATCGAATAGGACAGGGTATCCTTGGGATAGTACCAGGCATAGGTGCCTGTGCCCCGCGCGGTACCCTTGAACAGGCGCACCCCGGCCGTACAGGTGATGCTGCCGGTCACCTCGGTCACCCGGCGGTTTCCTGGCCCGTTTTGTGGCGCCGCCAACATCGCGGCCTTACGCTGGATCTCCTCCCTGGCGGCCTGTTCGGCGGCTTCCTTCTGGGCGAGCTGGTCCAGATGTGCCTGATAGAAGTTGAGATCTTCGGCGGAGGCCCAGGGTAGGCCCGCTGGAAAAGGGGCGGGGGCGGCTGCATCCAAGCAGCGCTGCAACAGGAGCAGGCGCTGCCCATCGTCGTGTAGGGTCGACCGAACGATGTAGCAGGTCGCACCAACCTGAGTCGGATCCACCTGCTTTTGGAGGCTCAGCAGCAGGTTCAGGCTCTGCGGGTTCAGCTCGGCGCCCACCGCCAGCCATGCCAGCTCCAGGGCCGCGTCGGTTTTCCCCGTCTGTGCAAGGATCTCCGCCGATTTTGAGTGCAGCCTTGAGGCGTCCGAAGGCGATTGTTTGGCGGCCCGCTCCATGGCGCGCAGGCATGGCTTGACGTCGCGGCCGGGGGAGAGGGTCTGGCCGGCCTCCAGTGCCGCCAACAAAGCGTCCCCCCAGGCGAGCAGCGTCGCAGGCTGGGCCGGAGCAGCCTCCGCCGCCGCCCGCCGTTCCTGTAGGATCGCGGCCGGATCCGAGCTGGTGGGCGACGCGCCTGGAGCGGCCAAGGCGATTTCCAATAGCAGGACCAGCAGCAGCATCGGCGCCCTCTCGTGGAATTAGTAGCACAAAGGCGCTTGCGCCAGAGGGTCTGGGAGGGGCGGGTAGGCTAAAAGCGGAGGATGTTGCTGCTGCTGCTGAGCTGTACCCCGGGAGAGTCGGTGGAGCCCCGTTGGCAACGGGGAAGTCCGGATCCCCAGGAACCACCTATGGATCCCGCCGCACCACCGCTGGGCTCCCAGCTCTGGTGTGGGGCGATGCAGAGCCGCCTGGGCTGGGTCTGGTTCGCCTTTGATGACCAGCGCTGCGAGGCGGGGAAGTCGGTGTCCACCCTGGAGCGGCTGGAGGATGCGCCGCCCGGCTTGGCCTGCGGAGTGCGTTGGAAAGGAAGGAAGGAGGAGGGCTTTGCGGGATCGGGGGCCGAGGTGCAGGGGCTGAGCCTCCGCCAGGACAAACAGCTACGCTTGGCGATGAGAGGGGATGGGCAGCGCTACCGGCTGAGCCTGCCGATGCGGGGGCAGGTGAGCGCCGCTCCGGAAGAGCCGGAGTCTTGCACCTCCAGACGCTATGATTTCTACGGCACAGAGCTGCGCTGTGGCGACGGATCAGCGGCCTGGATCGAGGTGACCGTGCCGCTTGGCGATCTGAAGCAGGAAGGTTGGGGAGAGGTGTGGGACTGGAAGGCCGACGACGTGGTGCAGCTACAGCTTCAGGTGGTAGAGAAAGGTAGCTTTCAATGTGATTTCCGCCTGATCGCCGTAGAAGGTGGATAAGGAATCGTCGGCGACCGCGCGGAGCGGCGCGACGAAGGCTATACTCCAACTGCCCGCGATCGCGGGCATGGGTGGCTATGCTCTGGCTCTCGCTTCTTCTCGCCTGTCCCGACTACGGCCTCGGCACCAACGTCAAGAACCCCGGCGCAGACTCTCTTGACGATCCAAGAGATGATACTGCTGTTGGAATGCTGCCTTTTCCCTGCGAGGAGGAGGGCACGATCGTCTTGGAGTGGCCGATCGACGAGAACTGCACCATCACCATCCAGAGTGGCACGCTGGACACCGTGGTCGAGTGGAACATCTCGGCTTTTGAGGACTATCCGGAGACCAGCCAGGTATTGACCGCGCCCATGGTCGGGCACATGACCGACGACGACGGCGACGGGGTCTGGGGTTCACCGGGGGACATCCCGGACATCGTGATGGTGGGCGACGACGGGCAGCCCCCGATCAACCACGGCGGCATCCACATCGTCTCCGGGGACGGGGTGGAGGAACTGCGCGCAATTTATGATGGAACCTATAAAGACTACCAGGTCTATCCCTACCGCTATGCCACGGTGGCCCTGGGTGATATCGACAACGACGGCGTGCCCGAGATTGTGGTACTGACCGAGGTGGTGGCCGGCGGTCCGGACGATTCCGGGGGTGGTGGTTCGGATTCTGACCCACCCCAGCCCGACGACAGCGGCGGTGGTTCCTCGGGCGACTCGGACTATGTGGAGGTGGAGGTCAGCCTTCCGCGTGCCTCTTCAGACGAGCCTCCCTGCCGACTCTCGGTGTTCAACGTGGATGGAACGGTGAAGTGGGTGGCCGAGGAGGCTGCGCTCTTCTGCGCGGGGCATGTGCCCGCCATCGCCGATCTGGAGGGGGACGGCCCGGTAGAGGTGGTGCTTGGCCCCATCATTTTTGAGGGGGCCACGGGGGCCTTGCGCGCCTGGGGTACCGAAGGGGAGGGGCGCTATGCGGCCTATTCGGAGGTGGGCTTCATCTCAGTGCCCATCGATCTGGACGACGACGAGCTGCAAGAGATTGTAACCGGCAATACCATCTATGACTACCAGGGGCAGGTGTACTGCCAGGTTCAGGGGATACAGGACGGTTTTCCGGCGGTGGCTGACTTTGATGGCAACGACGAGGGGGACGTGGTCTCCGTCGGCAACGGGACGATGACCGTCTTCGACAAGGACTGCACGGTGTGGGGCTCCTGGGATCTGGACGGCATCGGCAACGGTGGGCCTCCCACCATCGCCGATTTTGACGCCGATTTTGTGCCTGAGATCGGGGTGGCCACCGACACCAGCTACTCGGTCTACGAGTTCGACGGCACGCTCAAGTGGAGCCAGCCGGTGTTGGACGCCTCCTCCCACACCACCGGCTCCTCCGTGTTCGACTTCGATGGCGACGGCCAGGCCGAGGTGGTGTATGGCGACGAGACGACGCTGTGGATCTTTGACGGGGCCACCGGTGCGGTGCGCCTCGCCGACAAGGGCCACAGCTCGCGTACGCTGCACGAGTATCCGACCATTGCCGATGTGGATGGCGACGGCATGGCTGAGATTGTGGTTCCTCAAGGCGGAGGACACCACGACAGTGCCTTTACCGGCATCTATGTCCTGGGCTCGGCCAACAACGACTGGCAATACGCGCGACCGGTATGGAACCAGCACGCCTACTCGATCACGAACATCAACGACAACCTGAGTATTCCCTCCCCCCCGGCGGACAACTGGCCCGACCACAACAATTTCCGCTCCGGGGATATCAACCCGGTCTCCGGCGGCTCCACGCCCGACGTGATCCCCTCCGCGGTCTCCTGTGACGAGTCCTGCAAGGACGGCATGATCGGGCTTATGGTGCGCCTGGGCAACGGGGGGACCGTGGATATGCGGGATAGTATCCCCATTTCGGTCTACTCTGAGATCAACGGGCAGCAGTACCTGCTTGCGACGTTGCGCACCGGGCGCTCTGTACCCCCGGGCCGCTCCTCAGAGGCAGTGGGCTTTACGCTCAACCCGCTGGATGTGCCCGATGGCATCCTGGTGATTCAGGCGGATGACAACGGCACCGGCGGGGAGCTGAACGAGTGCCACGAAGACAATAATGTCTTACGGCTGGATGGCATCAAGTGTGAGTGAGCGGGCGGCGGATGAAGTCCGCCGAAGGCGCGGAGCTCAAGCCCGCCGGTCGAGCACCGTGCCCAGCAGCGCATCCGTGGTGCGGAGAACGGCGGCGTTCGCCTCATAGGCGCGCAGCGCGCTGATCATCGTCACTGCCTGGGTTTCCAGGTCTACATTGGACAATTCCTGGAGCAGGCCCTGCGCATCGGCGACCGAGGGGCCGGCACTGGGGTCGCGCGAAAAAGCACCCCGAACGCCGCCCTGCTCAAGGGCAACGCCAGTCAGAACGCCGGCTTTGTAGCCCGGGGTCAGGGCGTTGGCGGTGTTGGCCGCCACCACATACAGGCGGTCGGACTGGAAAGCCAGACCGGAAGCGGCGATGGAGTTCGCGGAGAGCATGGGGGGAGTATAGCCGGGGTTCCCGCCTTTGGCCAAGGCGAACCCGTTGACCCCTCAGACGCGACCCCGCTTCCCTTCCGGCGTACCAGGAAGCGCGCTGTTGTGGCCTTGATCGCGGAGTATGCGGCACTGTAGCCCGATGGTACGCCACCCCGGGACCGCATTTTTTCTCCCATCCCGGTGGCCGCCGGTGGACGCTCCACAAATATCCGGTATCATCCCCCTATGCTGCTCTCCCTCCTCTTCGCCTGTGACCCCACCGAGATTGACCTGGGCAAGTCCGACTCCGCCACGGACAGCGCCGAGGCCGATACGGACACCGACACGGATACCGACACCGACACCGACACCGACACGGATACCGACTCCGATACCGACACGGACGCGGATGCCGATACCGGGACCCCTCCCACCGGCGAGGTCTATGTCGGTGATGTCACCGCGCAGTTTATGACCTGGGGCGCCAATGGGGCCGGCCAGCAGGCCTCCTGCACCGGCACGGCCCGCATCGTCGTGGCCACCGACGACAGCTTCACCGGCACCGCCGATTGTGTCAGCCAGGACGTCAACGCGGCGGGACCGCTGTCCGGCAGCATCTCCTGGAACAGCCTGACTGGAGAGTGGCAGCCGGTGGTGTGGGGCACCCAGCGCACGGCGCAAATGTGGGGCAATCGCGACGAAAGCAACCACCGCATCCAGCTCACCTTTAACATCTCCGCGGACGGCTTTCAGGGCCAGGGCTCGATGAAGGTCCAGTAAGTCGGCGCTCTCTGCCGCGACCTACCTGTTCAGCATGGTCCCGATACGGTCAAAGCGAGGCTGCCCCAGTGGTGTCACGCTGGAGGAGCAGCGGTCAAAGGACAGCCAAACCAGGATGGCTTTGCCGCGCACGTTATCACGTGGAACGAAGCCCCAGAAGCGGCTGTCCGCAGAGTTGTCGCGGTTGTCGCCCATCATAAAATACTGATCGGCCGGAACCTGCTTGGGGCCCCAGTCGGCCACCCGGCCGGCGTAGGAGGTGGTCTGCAACACCGAGTGCGACCGATCGCCAAGCTGCTCTGTGAACATCTTCATATCTTCGCTACGGCAGTTTCTGCCGGGGCTGGGATCGCTGTAGCTGAAGCCGCCGGTCGCAACCCGTGGCTGCTCCATCCCATTTACATAGACCACATCGTCCCGTACCTCCACCGTATCGCCCGGCAGGCCCACCAATCGCTTGATGTAGTCGGTCGGGTTGCTGTCCTGGGTGGGCGGATAGACAAACACCATGATGTCGCCGCGCGCCGGTTCATCCAGCGGCAGGATCTCAAAATCGCGGTACCACTTCGGCATCCGCAGCGGCTCTTCGAGCTGGAACAGCCACTGATCACTGAAGGGGACCCCCAGCCCCGCAAAGCGCAGGCCCCAAAAGGGCAGATGCAGCCCGTAGCTGAACTTGGAAACCAGGATGAAGTCACCGATCGCCAGCGTCGGAACCATCGAGCCGGAGGGAATCTGGAAGGGCTCTGCCACGATCGAGCGCAGCAACAGCACGATCAAGAGCGGCGGCCCCCAGGAGCTGATCAGCTCCATCATCCAGCCACGACGGGGTTTTTCGGCCTCATCGGTGGCTTGCAGGTTCAGATCCAGACCGTCGGACACCCGTGCTCCTCAAAAAATGGCTTCGCAGCCGTGGCTCCGCCTAGCACGTTTTGCCGGTGTACGGTACGCACGGAAGCGTCAAGACCTGTTTCCCGCTCCGCACCCATCGCGTGACCTTCGGTTTTTGGGTTATATGGACCGCCATGAGCCTGCTGCTGCTCTCTGCCTGCATCTTCATCAGCAACCAGGAGCTGGAAGCGAAGTACGACCAGCTTCCGGATGCCCTGCGCGTGCAGAGTATCTATCCGGACTACGCGCAGGTGGGAAGCCGTCCAGAAGTCACCCTGCGCGGCGGTGATTTCGACGACACCACCCGCGTCCTGCTGGGAGGGGACGAAGCTACCGTGGTCAGCTTCGGCACGGTGCAGCTCACCGCCCGCTTTGACGGGACCACCGCCGTGCCCGGTCCCCAAGACCTTGAAATCTTTCGGGATTTTGATTCCTCCACCCTGCTGCTGCCGGGGGCCTTCACCTTTTTTGCGGACCGCAGCGATCAGGTGGGCCTGGTAGGCTGGATTCAGCGCTACCCGGACGCCCCCACCGATGCCCGCCTGCTTTTTCCGCTGGACTGGACCGGAACCGCCGCGGAGCAGTTGGGGCCCCTGCATGATTGTGAAGTGGACTACCAGGCCCCTGCCGAGGGCGCCTTCCAGATTTTTGAAGAAGGAAGTCTGCTTCTGGATTCCCCCGCCTCCTCCTCCCCTGTGCTGCTTACCGGCACCGGCGACTTTCAGGGGCAGACCAGTGCGGCGGTGGTGGGCGACTACGGACTGGTGTCCACCAAGATCCCCAGCTTCCCGAAGCTCCAGCAGGAAGCACTCTTTTCGGTGCCCGACTTGGTGGCGATCCAGTCGCCCGTGGCCGGCACTTCGGTGGACGCGGCGGGCTTCTGGCTGGAGTGGGTGGCGGGTGGTGGCAGTGATGAAGTGTTGGTTCGTCTGGAGATCGGCGAACAAACAGTCACCTGTCGCACGGATGACGACGGCCAATTCCTGATCCGTTCCGAGTTGTTGCCTTCGGCCGAGCTGCTCCCGCTGCCGGCCCGGCTGCATGTCGGACGCCTTCGGGAGCGTCGGATCCTGCTTCCCTGGGATGAATCGACCGCATCCACGGCTGCAGTGAGCTGGACCGTAGCGGAAAGCCTGGAAGTACGGTAAACAGGGCGCCCGTCAGGTGGCCCATGACCGAAACACGTGCGACCTACTACTCCCTGGATATCGAGTGCTCAGGTCCGGTGCCCGCGATCTACGACATGATCTCCCTCGGTGTGGTGGTCGTCGCGCCGGACGATCAGGGCCGGCTGCAGCTCGGGGAGAGCCTCTATCTGGAGCTGGCGCCGCAAGGCCCCAAGGTGGATCCCGGCGCCATGAAGGTGAACGGCCTGGACATCGAGCGGCTGCGTCGGGAGGGACTGCCGCGGCGCGACGCGCTGATACAGCTTGCTGAGTGGGTGCGCAAGACGACGCGACCGGGCACCAAGCCCGTCTTTGTTGGCCACAATGCCCCCTTTGACTGGAGCTTTGTGGCCTGGTGCTACGCGGCGGAGGAGCTGCCCAACCCCTTCGGCTACAAGGCGCTGGACACCAAGGCCCTGGCGGCAGGGAGACTGCACCTGCATTGGTTCGACACCGGTAAGGAAAACCTGGATAGTATCCTGGGTGTTCCTCCCGAAGACCTGACCCTCAAACACCGCGCCGACTACGACGCAATGTACCAGGCGCAGATCCTCATCCGCCTGTTGGAGCGCTGAGATGTGTGGCTTTGTCGGGATGATCGGTAGAAACAATGCTTCTACATCGCTCTCTATTGCCCTTGCTGCATTGCAGCACCGTGGGCAGGATGCAACCGGCATCGCCACCCTGGATCGGGGACGGGTCCACCTGCACAAGGACCTGGGGATGGTGGCATCGGTATTTACGCCAGAAGTGTTGACGCGGCTGGGGGGCTCCAGCGGTATCGGGCATGTTCGCTACCCGACGGTCGGTGGCGGTCTACGGGAGGATGCCCAGCCTTTTCACACACGGCGCCCCGGTGTGGTGATGGCTCACAACGGCAACGTCACCAACCTCTCGGAAGTGGAGGGCTGGCTGCGGCAGCGTAGCCTTCGGGTACAGTCCTCCTGCGATGTAGAGCCGATCCTCCTGGTTTTTGCGGAGTCCCTGGTGACTGCCAACGGGACCGATTTCGGAACGGCCGCGCTTTGTGAGGCAGTGCGCGAAGTTTTTGCCGTGGTCAAGGGTGCTTACACCTGTGCAGCCCTGCTGGAGGTGGAGGGGAAGGAGACCCTGGTGGCCTTCCGCGATCCGCGCGGAATCCGGCCGGGATGCTACGGAAAAGGGGAGGACGGGGCATGGGTGGTGGCCAGCGAGTCGGTGGCGCTGGATGCCCTGGGTGCCAGGCGGGTGGGCGACCTGCCTCCGGGCAGCCTGCTGCTGTTGCGGGCGGGAGAGGAGCCGCAATTGGTGGAGGTGGAGCCGCTCCCCGCCCGAAATTGTATCTTTGAGCGGATCTATTTTGCGCGGCCCGACTCGAAGATGGAAGAGGGGCGGGTCTACGACATCCGCTGGCGCCTGGGGGAGCGGCTGGGCAAAGAGTGGCGTGCAAGCGGCAAAGTGGCGGATGTAGTCATACCCGTGCCCGACACCTCGCGCCCCGCTGCTCAGGCCATGGCCGAGACGCTTGGTCTGCCCTACCGCGAAGGATTCATCAAAAACCGCTATTCAGGCCGAACTTTTATCATGCCCGATGCGGAGACCCGAGCGGCTGCCCTTCGGCTGAAGTTGAATGTCATTCCCGAAATGTTTGAGGGAAAAAGAGTCATCCTTGTTGATGACTCGGTGGTGCGGGGTACCACCGTGCGCCGGCTTGCCGATCTGGTGCGGCAGGTGAACCCGGCCGAGGTGCACCTCGCCGTCTACTCGCCGCCGGTCCGCAATCCCTGCTTCTACGGCATTGATATGCCCTCCCGGAAGGAGCTGGTGGCCACCCGGCTGCCCGAAGCGGAGTGGGCCCATGCCTTCGGAGTGGACAGCGTGACCTTCCTGTCGCTGGAGGGTCTGCGGGAAACCGCGGGCCGCCCCACCTGTATGGCCTGCTTCGACGGCATCTATCCGGTCGCCGTCTCGCAGGACGAGGAGGCCCTGATCGTTGCCGATCGCCGGGGACCGGATCGTGCCTGACGCCCAGGACGAGCCCACCCATCGTCACGCACACTACCTCCATCGTGCGAAAGTGCTGGAGCATCTTCTTGCGCTTCCCGTTCCGCATCCGCGGGTCATAGACTGGGGCGAGGAGCTACGGGTCGCCACGGCCGATGGTGGAATCTGGCGCGTTGAGACCGACGGTGGCACGGCGCCCTGGGGCGGCGGGCTGCCCGAGCCGGTGGCGATGGTGTCGCGTGGGAGCCGGCTGGCGCAGGTGGCTCGCGACGGGCGCATGCGGATCTGGGAGGGGACAGCCCCATTTGCAACGCTAAGTGTGGGACTGATCAGCCAGGTGTTGTTGCTCCCCACTGCGGGCGGCTGGGTGCTGTCGGGCGACGATGCCGATGGTCAGCGGCAGCTACGGGTAGTGGATCACGAAGGGGGAACGCGGGTTCGTGCCTCGTTGCCACCCAAGACCATCGTTGCCGTGGGCGCCGACGGGCAGCCCTTCCTGGCGCGCAGTCTGACCGGGGGCCTGTGGCGGGGCCACCTTGGGGGCGCGGTACCGGAAGAGGAGCCGAGCAGCCATGTGCTCCGGGCGATGGGGCCCGACCGGATTGTGGGACTGGGCCACGGAGGCGTGTTTTTTTCAGACAAGGAGCGGCGCTGGAACATGCGCGCGGTGGATGCTTCGGTGGTGAGCTGGGGGGCCGGCGATCTGGCCGTGCTGGGGACGCGTCGGGGAGAGCTGGCGGCCTTTCACCTGGGTAGTCGCGATCGACTGCGCTTTATCAGCGGACATCGGGGTCCGGTCATGGCCATTTCTCCCTCTCCCAAGGGGAACCTTCTGCTTTCCGCGGGTGGGGATGGCTGCCGCCTGTGGGCAGTGGCATAGGGGTTTCTCCTCACTGGTGGAAGGTGGCGTAGCGGGTTATCCGCGCGGTCCTTTGCGGGGCGCGCGATGTCCAGCCATCTCACCGACAAAAGTCTTCAGCAGGAAAGCCGCTTTTCCGGGTGGGCCCTGCGGGGACCGCGCCCTTTTGCGGAGGCCGGCACCACCCCCTCCTACCCGCCGGACCGCAGCCACCAGATCGAGGAGATCGCCCTGGATCTCGCCGTGGATCCCGTCGCCAAGACGCTGATCGGTGTGGCGCGGATTCGGGTGCAGCGGCTGCCCGGCGGCCAGAGCGCGCTGCGCCTGCACCTTGCAGAGCTGGCGGTGCAGGCGGTGGAGGGCGAGACCGGACCGCTGCGGTGGCGTCATGCCGACGGCGTGCTGACGGTGGAGGAGGCGGAGGGCGGCTGGATCACCGTGCGCTATTCCGGCTCTCCGCGGAAGGGACTGTACTGGGTGGGAGCCACTCCAGCCGAGCCGGAGCGTCTGGCCGAAGCCTGGACCCAGTGCCAGGACGAGGATGCCCACTTCCTCTTCCCCTGCTTTGACCACCCTTCGGTGAAGCACCCCTACAGCATCCAGGTCACCGCCCCCGCGGGCTATGTCGTGGTCAGCAACGGGCGACTGGTCAGCGAGCACCCCATCCCGCCAGGCAATTTTGTGCGTTGGAGCTGGGAGCAGCGCGAGCCCATGCCCGCTTACCTCTTCACCCTGGTGGTGATGAAGGCCGAGGTGCAGGCGGACTCCTGGGACGACATTCCGGTGCGCTATGTGGTCCCGGCGGGTACAGACGCCGCGGTGGTGCAGCGGGTCTTTGGCAATACGCCGAAGATGGTGGAGTTTCTCTCCGGGATGTACGGTCGCTACCCCTGGCCGCGCTACGATCAGGTCGTCGTGCACGACTTCATCTTCGGTGGCATGGAAAATATTGCTGCTACCACGTTGATCGACATTGTCCTTACCGACGATCGCGCTGCACTGGACTGGGACGCGGAAGACCTGATCGTCCACGAGCTGGCCCACCAGTGGTTCGGCGATCTGGTGACCTGTCAAGACTGGTCCCAGGGCTGGCTGAACGAGGGCTGGGCCACCTGGACCGAGCACCACTGGATCGGGCATTCCCGTGGGAAGGACGAGGGGATCTGGCATTTGTGGGAGCAGTGCGGACAGTACCTGGACGAAGACGGCAGCCGCTACCGGCGTCCCATCGTCTCCTACCTCTTCCGCGCGCCGATCGATCTCTTTGATCGCCACCTCTACGAAAAAGGTGCGCTGGTCCTGCATAGCCTCCGCACGCTGATGGGGGCAGAGGCCTTTTGGGCAGGGGTGCATCACTATCTGAAGCGCCACCGCTACGGGACCGTCCACACCCGCGACTTCCAGCGGGCGTTGGAAGAAATCTCCGGTAAAAACCTGGATCGTTTCTTCGCAGAGATGATCTTTGGGGCCGGCCATGCCAGCCTGGAGGTCAGCCTCTCTCACGCCGACGGGCTCTTGAGTGTGGGCGTCAAGCAGACGCAGACTGGCGAAGGAGTGGCGGAGGTCTTCCATCTTCCGCTGCGCATTCGTATCGACGGTCGCGACGTGGTGCTGCCGCTGGATGCACGGGAGCGCTCCTACCTGCTGCCCTGCGTCGAGGCCCCCACCTGCGTGCAGGTGGACCCGGAGTTCGAGATCCTCTCGGAGATCTCGCTGAAAGGAAGCCGCTCATTGCTGATCGCAGCCCTGAAGGAAGGCAGCAGCCCGCCCATGCGGGTGCGCGCCGCGCGTGCCTTGGACAAAGAGGGCAGCCCCGAAGCCATCGCCGCGCTGGAAGTGGCCTTGCAGGCGGACCCCTTTTGGGGGGTTCGCGCCGAAATCGCCGAGATTTTCGGGCAGCGTGGGGGAGAGGTGGCCCGCCGCGCGCTGAAGGCGGCGCTGGCGGATAGCCACCCCAAGACCCGCCGGGCGGTCGTGGCCGCCATCGGACGGTTGGGCAGCCCCGAGGACGCCGCGCTGCTTCCGCAGAGCGACCTGTCCCTTCAGGTGGAAGGCGAAATCCTGCGCAGCCTGGGGCGTCTGCGCGCGCCGGATGCGCGTGTGCGTGCCGAGGCCGCCCTGGCCGGGCCGTCGGGCTGGATGGAGCTGCTGCGTTGCCGGGCGTTGGAGTCCCTGGGCCTGCTGCGTGATGCCTCGGTGCTCGACCTGCTGGTGCGCTGGACGCACGAAACCAAGCCCACCCGCGCCCGGGCCGCGGCGGCGGCGGCGCTGGGCAGGCTGGGGGACGAGGTGGAGGCCGTGCGCCTTCCCGTGCGCGAGCGGCTCTGCCTGCTGGCAGAGAGCGAGGACTATCGCTTGAAGATCGCGGCGATCAACGCCTTAGGTGTGCTGAAGGACCCCGGCGCGCTGGCCACCCTGGACCGGGTCCATGCCTCCGCCGGGGACGGACGCGCCCGCCGGCTGGCGGCCGAGGCGATGGCCAACATCCGCGAAGGCCGCAGCACCGAGGCGGGCCTGGCCGGCCTGCGGCGCGACCTGGAGAGCCTGCGCAGCGAAAGCCAGAAGCTGCGGGATGGCCTCTCCCGGCTGGAGCAGCGGAAGTAGAGGCTGGGCGGGCCCTCAAAAAGCAGTTAGCCTCGCTGCTCCGCTGGAGTCGCGATGATCCGTCTTTCGTCCTATGTGGCTGGCCGTTGGTTTGAGGGAAATGGTCCCGGAGCCCTGCTCATCAACCCGGCCACCGAAGAGGTGATGGCCGAGGCGAACGCGACCGGCATCGACTTTGGGGCGGTGCTGGACCATGCCCGGAAGCTTGGCGGCCCGGCACTGCGGCAGCTCACATTCAAAGAGCGCGCCGCGCTGCTGATGACCCTCTCCAAACTCTTCCACGCAAACCGGGAAGAATTGCTGGATCTCGGCCAGGCCAACGGCGGCGGCACCCGGGGCGATGCCAAGTTCGACGTGGACGGCGCCATCGGCACCCTGGCCGCCTACTCCGTCTTTGGTGAGAAGCTGGCCGAGCGCACCGGAAACCGGAAAAGTATCCTCGACGGCGAGATGTTTGCGCTCACCCGCTCCCCGCGCTTTGTGGGCCAGCACCTGTGGACCACCCGCGCCGGTGTGGCCGTCCACATCAACGCCTTCAACTTCCCCGCCTGGGGCACCTTTGAAAAGCTGGCCGTGGCCTGGCTTGCGGGTGTGCCCGTGATCACCAAGCCGGCTACCTCCACCGCACTGTTGACTTGGCGAATGGTGCAGTTGATGGTGGAAAGCGGA
Source organism: Alphaproteobacteria bacterium (assembly GCA_040376425.1). Classification (GTDB taxonomy): domain Bacteria; phylum Myxococcota_A; class UBA796; order UBA796; family SXON01; genus CAITDR01. Next base: position 42,422 of record JBEIQS010000020.1, read on the forward strand.
AAATTTCCCGAAGGTGCGATCCAGTTGGTCTGTGGCAGCACCGGCGATCTGCTGGATCGGCTGGGCCCCATGGACAGCCTCGCCTTCACCGGCTCCGCGACGACCGGCACCATGCTGCGCAGCAACCCCAACCTGCTGCGCAACAGCGTGCGCGTGAATGTCGAGGCGGACTCCCTGAATGCGCTGGTTCTCGGCCCCGATGTCGAGGTGGGCTCCGACCTGTGGTCGGCGGCACTGCGCCTGATCGTGCAGGACATGACCCAGAAGACCGGCCAGAAGTGTACCGCCATCCGGCGGGTCCTGGTGCCCGCGGATCGCGCCGAGGATCTGGGCGAGGCCCTGGTGGATGCCCTCTCCGGCTTGAAGGTAGGCAACCCGATGGCGGGTGGCACGCTGGGCCCGGTGGCCACGATGTCGCAGCAGCGCGACGTGCTCGCGGGCATCGCGACGTTGGCCTCGGAAGGAAAGCTGCTCTGTGGAGGAAGCAGCCGGGTGGACGGCGTGGATGCGCCCGCTGGAAAGGGCGCCTATGTGGCCCCCACGGTGATCCTGATGAACGATGGATCTGCCCCCGGAAAGGTACATGATCTCGAGATCTTTGGCCCCTGTGTCAGCCTGTTGCCCTATGATGGCAGCGCCGGTGCGGTGGCCTGCATCCTGTCCATGGGTCAGGGCAGCCTGGTCAGTACCGTGGTATCCGACCAGCGCCCCTGGCTTGAAGAACTGGTCAACGGTGCGGCATCCTGGCTGGGCCGGATGCTGTTGTTAGGCAGCAAGATCGCCGACTCTGCCACACCTCCCGGAATGGTACTCCCCGCCCTGGTGCATGGCGGCCCCGGCCGCGCGGGCGGTGGCGAAGAATTGGGCGGCGAACGCGGCCTTTGCTTCTACATGCAGCGCACTGCGCTCCAGGGCGATCAGGTGGTGCTGCGCAAGATTCTGGGCTTGGAGGGGTAGTCTCTCGCCTGGACATTCGCCCCGCCATGGATATCCTTAGGGGGAGGTGTGCAATGGTCTATCAACTCCCTAGGCCGGAAGATCTCATAGGTTCCTTTCGGCGCTTTGGTGAAACGGGGCCTGTCTACAAGGTTACAGGCATCGTGCAGGGAAGCGACACCCACGAGATGTCGATTCAGATTCCCGAAACGGGAGAGGAGTTGGAGCGTGCCTATGTCCACGTGCTCCGGGATCCCGAGGAGTCCTGATGTTTGCGATTGCCTTCGACCTGGTGGTGAAAGACACGCAGCTTCATCATCCCAAAGGGGATCCAGCAGCGGCCTAAGCGGATATCCGTAGGACACTGCAGGACCACGGCTTCACCTGGCGATAGGGAAGCCTGTACACGAGCGATGACCAGGATATGGCCAAGTTGTTTCAGGCGATTCTCGCGTTGAAGTCCCTATCGTGGTTGCCGCTGTGTGTGCGGGACATCCGCGCCTTTAAGGTGGAGCAATGGTCCGATTTTACGGCGTTGGTCAAGCAATAACGTGATACATGCCGCTATGTATCACCCCAACCCCCGCACATAGTTACCGCCCTTCGGCTCTGCCCGGATGACCAACAGATCCGGGCAGGCAGCCAGGAAGTCGATGAACTTGCTGTAGCCCAGGTGCTTGTTGTCGAAGTCCGGATTCAAGGCGCGCATGTGCTCGCCCACCAGCGAGGCGTTCACCTCTTTGCCGTGCAGGCCCGCCAGGGCCCGGCTCAGCAGGCTGCGGGCCGCCGACAGGGCCTCGGGAGAAGACGTGGGCGCCACAGGGGCCGCCCCGACGCCCGGTGTTGTTGGCGTTGTCTCTTCGTTCTTCGCCTCGGCGGGCTTGCTCTCCCCACCCTTCACCTTCGCGGTGCCCGCGCGAGCCGTCACATAGATCGCACCCCGGTCGTGCGGGTGCAGCTCCGCCAGGTCCGGGTGCTGTTCCAAAAAGGCGCGAAAGCTGGGAAAACCCAGGAGCCGAACATCGAAACTGGGCTCTACCTTTCGCATGATCTCCCCGATCAACGAGGCATTCACCGGACCCGGCTGGGTGCGCAGCGCCCGCGCCAGGAGCTTTCGCGCCTCCTGCGGCGAAAACTCGTGCGGCGCCTCGGTGGCCTTGACCGGCTCAGAGTTCCGCAGGGTGTTCGCCAGGATAAAGTAGGTACAGTGGTACTTAACCGTCTCTGAGAGCAGCGAACGGGGACCACAGCCCACTACGGCGCGGCCCCGCTCCCGCAGCCTGCGGAACAGCGGCGAAAAGTCCGAGTCTCCCGTAGCCAGCACGAAGCAGCCAATATCCCCATGCAAGGCCAACAGATCCATCGCATCCACCGCGATCTGAATATCGGCGGTGTTCTTGCCGGAGGCCGGATGAAAGGTCTGGATCAGCTCACATCCCATCTTGCTATAGAGAGCGGATGCCTGTGTGTTTGTCCAGTTGGCATAGGCGCGTCGATAGCGTACATCTCCGTATTCCGCAATGCGCTCCAGCAGGTCCAAGAAGGACTGCTCGTCGCGCAGGTAGCGGTGCATGTTTTCCACATCGATCAAGATGGCCACGGCAGGCTGCATGAGGACCCCCCGCCGATGCTACCACAAGGCGCTGCGCATTCAGCCGATTCCCCGTAAGCTCCCGCCCCCTGAAGCGTTAAGCTCCGGTCTTCCCCCTTCGGAGCTTCATGGCCAAGAGCAGCTTCCGCACCTTCATGATGTACACCGCGGCAGGCGCGGCGGTCAGTCTGCTGCTGTGTGCCGGGGTGGCCGGGCCTTGCTGGCGCTCCTGGCTGTTGGATGGCATCCTGGTCTACCAGTGCCCGACCGGGAAGGTCCTTCCCACCGCGCGGATCTCCGGCTCGAACCTGGGCCGTGGCACCACCGGCAGTATCACCATTCATGCCACCGGCCACTATGTTCTGGGGAAGGGAGGCCATGTCTATCCCACCCCGCTGCGCCGCTTCTCCCCCAGCCTGAGCCTGGTGTCGCCCGACGGATTGCGCCGCCCCATCGAGGCGGATTTTGATCCCAGCCGGCAGTTCGGGCGGAGGGCAGAGGTGACGCTGCCCGACGTGCCCGATGGCGACTACACCCTGCTGGCCGAGATCGACTCGCCGCTCGGTCCCATCACCACTCAGGCCTCCCTGCCGCTCTACGCGCCGGCGCTGGCCCATGTGCTGGCAGACTCGCCGCTCTATAAGCCAGGGCAGACCATCCGTTTCCGCTCCGTGGTCATGCGTGAAGCCGACTTTGGCCCCTTGGAAGGGCGCCCGGGGATCTGGCAGGTGCTCGATCCCTCCGGTCAGGTGGTGCTGGAGGAGAAAAACAAAGCAGGCCCCTTTGGAATCTCGGACTCCTCCTTCCCGCTGGACGACGAAGCACCGCTGGGGATGTGGACCATCCGCTACCGCTCCGGCGACGACAGCGACGAGGTGCAGGTGGAGGTGAAGCCCTTTGAGCTGCCCCGCTTCACGGTGGAATTGAAGGCGCTCTCCGCCTATCATCCGGGAGATGAACTAAAGATCGAGGGCGTGGCCCGCTACAGCTCCGGGGCCCCGGTCGCCAACGCGACGGTCAGCTTCCGCGTGCAGGAGCAGCCCGCGTCGGCCACCGATCCTGCCCCCTGGCCTGCGCCCCTGCCCTGGCTGGAGGAGCGCCTTCTGAGCACCGATGCTTCCGGGAGGTTCTCCGTGGATCTCGGTGCGGTACCCTTGGATCTTCAAAAGGACACCAGGATCTCCTTCACCGCCGGTGTCACCGATCTGACCGGCGAGCAGCTCTGGGCGGCCCTGGCCGTCCCCTTTTCGCCAGACCAGCTCCAGGCCACTGCGGTCACCGAGCTGGGGAATGGCCTCGTTCCTTCGGCCAACAATCGCCTCTTTTTGCGGGTCACCACCACCGATGGCCGACCGTTGGCCTCCTCTCCCGTCCGCCTGCGCCGCGCCTGGGACGGCAAGGACAAGGGGGTCATGGCCACCACCGACGAGGACGGCGTTGCCCGCTTTCAGGTGGATCCCGGTGCGCCTGTGACCATCGTTCTCCCTCAAAATCCGATTCGCAAACGCCCTCGCAGTCAGATCGGAGAGCTGCGCTTTGTGAGTACCGAGGATCGCCTCTCCGGTGGCAGCCTGGATGTGGACGGCCAGGTGGCGCTGGACCGCTGGAAGCCGCTGCTGCGTGAGTGCAGTCGCTATGTGGAGGGCAGTGAAGTACAGGTGGATCTTGCCGTACTCCTCAGTCCTTCGGGGCGGGTGGAAGAGGTGGGGGTGGAGGGCGACGGCGGCCTGGAGCGCTGCCTGCGCCGCAACCTGCAAGGGCGGCAGGGGCTGCCGGGCGGATGGCGCCTGTGGAAGCTGGGGGTGGCTGTGGAGGATCCGCAGACCCCCTCGCTGAGTGCCGACCTGGAGGTGGTGGTGGGCGGCCTGGATCGCGAAGCGCTGGATGCGGTGCTTCTGGAGGCGCGTCCCTGTGCGTTGGGCGTGGAGAACAGCGGAAGCCTGGGAACCGGCTGGTCCTGGATGGTGGAAGAAGGGGCGATGGCGCCCCGTATTCGGCCCATCCCGGTGGATGGCGACGCGATCCCATCCACGGTGGATAGTTGTGTTGCACGCGCCCTGGGCGGCCTTCGCTTTGCGGAGCCCGCAACCCCGGAGCAGGCGGGGGCCGGGCTGCTGCGGGTGGAGGTGCAGGTCCCCGAGGACCCCAGCGAGCGTCGTCCACAACCCAGTAGCTACCAGGGTTTTCAGTATACGGTCTCGGCAGAAGCGCCCACGGGCGCCGAGCTGCGCGGCCAGGTGAACCTGCTTCCGGGCGACATTCCCGCCCTCCGCCTTCGCTTTTCGGAGGTTTTGGTGGACCCCGGCGCCACGGTCGAGCTGAGCGCGGTGATCGGGCCGGGATGGAGCGGCGAGTTCCCCAAGGAGCTGTACCTGAACCGGCCGGGCAAAACGGCCCTCCGCTTTGATGTGGATCCCAAGCTTCGAAAGGGCACTTTTCAGGTTCCCAACGACTGGTCCGGCTATGCGCAGGTGGAGTACGCGGGGGCCCGTGCGTTGCTCTACATCCGGCCGCCGGAGCGGTTGGAGGTTGGATTGTCCATCAAGGAAGAGTCGGTTCGACCTGGGGAACAGGCATCGCTGGTGATCACCACCCGCAACGGAACGCAGCCGGTGGCGGCGGGCCTGACCCTGAGCGGGGTGGACAGCACCCTGGGCAGCCTCGTCACCCTGCCCGCACCCGATGCCTTCGCCCGCATCACCGTGCGCGCCAAGACCGGCACGCCGGCCTTTGGCATGCTGGATGCCAAGGCGCTGGAGACCGGCCAGATCCGGGGGAACTACGCGGCAGAAGCGACGATTATGCGTATCAACGAGCTGCCACCGGTCCCGCCGGGCCAGGAGAGCCTGAGCTGCCAGGGCGAGAGCAACCTGGAAACCACGGGCGATTTGGAGGATGCCTTCTACGATCTCTACTCGACGGCCCGCGCTGAGGTGCGGAGCTGGGAGTCTGCCGCCGCGCCCGGTGCGCTGTTGACCCCCGCCAAGATGTTGGAGATGTGGGAGGTCGCGCTCCAAAAGAAACCTTCCACCGACGCTTTTGGTCGGTCCTTGCATCTTTCCATGCTGCCCCACGACCTGTTGGTGCTCACCGATCCCCGCCTGATGGTGGCCGACGGCACCCACCTGCCCGAAGACGTTGAGAATTGGCCCCAATTTGTGGCCCGGGAGTCGCCATGATCCTCCTTTTTCTGTCCTGCGGCGGCGAAATGTACCCTGCTGCCGCCCCCGAACAGTCGGAGAAGAACGGACGGTACGACGAGAATGAGGAGGATGCACGCGGAGGAGAGGGCGGTGGTATGGGGCGCGGTGCGCCTGCCGCTCCTGCTGCCGCAAAGGCAAGGGCCCCCGGGGCTGCACAGCAAGAGGTGGCGAATGACGTCCTGTTGACGCTGGGGGGCGCGAAAGAAGAGAAGGATAATGCGGCGGAACGGAAACCCGCGGATAGCAGGGACGGGGAAGCTCCGGCCCTGCGATCCTGGTTCCCGGAGTCCTTCCTGTGGATGCCGTTGGTGCAGACCGGGGCTGAGGGCACCCTGACCGTGCCGGTGCAGGTGCCCGACAGCCTGACCACCTGGCGGGTGCTGGCCCTGGGCCTGACCGGGTCGGGTGCCCAGGGCGGCGCCACCACCACCTTTCTCTCCACCCTGCCCGCCTATGTGGATATGAACCTTCCTTCCTACCTCTATGCGGGGGACCGCTTCGCCCTTCCGGTGCAGGTGGTGTCCCAGCAGGCCGAGCCATTGAAGGGAATGCTCTCGCTGAGCGTCCAAGGGGGCACCGGCGCGGGCGCCGGTATGGTCAGTGTGCCCGCCTATGGAAGTCTGGCGAAGGTGGTGCAGATCTCGGCACCCAACGTCGGTAGGCTGGCAGTGACGGCCACGCTGGAGGGCGTGGATGCGGTGGAGCGCTCGGTGCCGGTGCGGCCGGTGGGGCGCCCGGTGGACCAAAGCCGGGGGGGTACCCTGGGCGCTCCGCGGGAGATGCGGGTGGAGGCCCCGAATGTCACCGGCAGGCTGGATCTCCAGGTCTATCCAGGCACGTTGTCTCTCGTCGCCTCTGAGCTGGTGGTGGCACCGGGGCGGGGCGGCGGCATCTGGACGGATGCCTATGCCTGGCTGCTGGCCACCCAGGCGACGCCGTTGGTGCAGAGTGGAGAGCTGAAAGAGGAGGATCGACGCGCCGTTGCCTTGCGTGCGTTGCAGCGTCTTCGTCGCCAGAGCCTGCGGATGGACCCGCCGGTGGCGGTCCCCACCCTGATTGCGCTTGCAGAGGCGGCCCCGGAAAGTCTGGAGGGGGTGCTTGCCGGGCGGATGCGGGCGGCACTGGCGGAAGCACAGGCACCGGACGGGCTCTGGCCGGGAAGCTCAGCGGGTATCGACGACATCCTGGTGGCCACGGCGCAGGCGGCCTGGGCATTGGGCCCGGAGAACCGGTCCAATCGTCTTCGTGCCCAGGGGGCTTTTGAGCGCTATGCGGCACGGGTGGAGAGTCCCTATGTGGCGGTGTGGGGGCTGGTAGCCGAGGTGGTGGAGCCCGGCAGTGCGGAGGCCCTGCGTAAGAAAGTCAAGGATGCGATTGCAGAGGCCACCGATGGCACCCGCTATCTGTCCGTAGAGGGCAGCCGCGGAGATGGGAGTCGGGCCACCACGGCGGAGGCCACGGCCTTGGCCCTGATTGTCTTCAAGGACGATCCAGAGCTTTCCTCGGATCTTGCGGGCTGGCTGTTGGCCAACTACACCCCGGGCAGCGGCTTTGGCGACGGCCTCTCCAGCCTGTTGAGTCTCAGGGCCTTGCAAATCGCGCTGAAAGGGGAGCTTCCCCCTTCGGTAGCTGTGATTCTTTCCATGGATGGCAAGGAGGTGGGGCGGGG
>JBEIQS010000193.1:0-11048 GCA_040376425.1 Alphaproteobacteria bacterium
ACCGCCTCATGCTACGACGCCTGGGCTCCTCGCTGCCGGCGGTGGGATAGTGTCAACACCCTCTGAAGAGTTGAAAAGCTCGCGGCCGCCCCGCCCTCAGCCCCCCAGCCGCGCCTGGAAGGCGTAGCCGGGGACGGCGACCTGCGTGCGGGTGGGCACGTTTTTCAGCGAATACTCCTCGCCGTCCGGGGTGCGCACCACGATGCGGTCCACCCTTCCAATGCCCTCTCCCAGCCCGAAGTGCACCTGCGGTGGCGCGGTGGCGCCGTAGGCCACATCGGCCGTGGCGCGGCCGATGTAGACCCGCTCGCCCACCTCCACCCGGATCCGGCTGCCCTCTGGGGCGTCCACTTCGAGCCACTCGCCCGCGGTGCAGCCTTCCGACACCAACAGGGTGGGACGCTTTTCCACCTGGGTCAACAAAAAGTCCAGTACCCCGTCCCCGTTCATGTCCCTCGCCAGCGTGGCCCGGTGCGAGCCTTCGGTGGGAAAGCCCCACTCCGGGCCCCGATCCTCAAAAGTACCGTCCTCCCGCTGCCACAGGGCGTTGATGGGGCTCTCGTAGATGTCGCCTCCATTCATCGGCCGGAAGTCACCCTGGGGGATCACAATATCCATACGGCCGTCGTTGTCGAAATCTTCGGCGGCGACCGCCCAGGACATGGACCGGCCATTGGGGAATTGGGAGACGCCGGTGGCGGCCGAGGCGTCCACATAGCGGCCGTCGCCACTGTCCAACAGCAGCAGGCTTCGAAAGGTTGAGCCAATGACAATATCCTCAAGCCCATCCCCATTCACGTCGGCCACTTCGTCGGCCATGGCACTCTCCACCAGCCCGCAGCCGCAGTCCGTGGTGATGTCCTCCACCCCCTCCGGGCTGCCCACAAACAGTTGGTTTCCGCCAAATTGGGCCCCCATGTCGTTGGCCACATACAGCGCATCCACGCCGTTCCGATCCATCACGGCCGCGTCAAAGGGACGCGTGCCGGCCAGGGAGGCGGGCAGCTCCACCGTCCGCCACTCCATCGGGCCGTCCCGGAACAGCACCACGTCGTCCACCGACTCCGGGTCGGCCGCACCGGAGCCGGGGTTCACCGGCCCATACAGGTCCAGATCCCCGTCCCCGTCCGCATCAAAGGGCACCAGTTGTTTGAGCACCGAAGATCCATGCAAGGCGACCAGCCTTCGCAGGTCAAAGCCGGGGACCAGCTCCTCCTCGTAGTGGCCCTCCCGCCGCATCAGGGTCGACGGCATGGGGCCGGTCAGCACCAGGTCGGCACCACCATCCTCGTCTACATCCCACCGCAGAAAGGCCATGGGCGCCATTCCACCCACCACCTGCGGCTCCCGCCCGCTTCCCAGGGCGGGGTACATCCGCACCGGACTGCTGGGCATGGCCACCACCAGGTCCAGCCGCCCGTCCGCATCCACATCGTCCAGGGCGACGGCCCCCCCCTCAAAATGGTCCACGGCCTGCGCGCTGCCCTCCAGACCGTACTCCTCGGCACGATCCCGCCAGGACAGCGGCCCGGGTGCCGCACAGGCCCGGCTTTCCACCTTCTGTAGCTCGCCCGGTCGCAGCGCTCTTTCGGAGTCCTCCGCAGGGCTTTCGCAGCCCATCACCCCGACCACCAGCAGCAGCCGCCCGAGGCGCATCAGCGCTCGCTGGGGCGGAACGGGCGTCGCAGGGGAGAAAAGAGGGGTCTTCATGGCCACAGGATAGCCCCGGACCGCGCCGTCGGCCACTCAGGGCAGCACGACCACCAGGGGCTCCACGCCGGGCCGGGCGTCGGCCCGAAGCTGGGCGCCGTTGGCATCCTCCACCCGCACCGCCACCCCTTCGGCACCGGTCAGCACCGGAATTCGGAAGGGCCCGGCCGCCGCCAGCTCGCTTCGCTCCAACAGCACGCCGTCCTGATCCAGCAGGTCCATCCGGTAGGGCGGCGTTCCTCCGGACACGGTACCCTCCAGGTTGCGCAGCTCGCGTGCCCCCTCAAAAAGCTGGAATTGGGGGGAGTTGGGCAGAGGAGGAGGAAGACCGAGTTTTTCGACTGGACCATCCACCAAGCCGCTGGCGTCCACGGGGAAGCCGTTGGCGATCAGCGGCTTCTCCGGCCATCCGGCCTGGATCAGCGCGTCGGCAAAGGCAGCACCCAACTGCGCATTTCCCCGAGCGGAGGGGTGCATCTCGTCCACAAACAGCGCTCTCCCCTCCCCCGCGGCCTGGAGCGCCGGCAGGGCCCGCAGCAGCGGAACATGGTGCCGTCGCGCCAACTGCGCCTGCACCTCAAAATAGACGTCCCAATGCCCACCCTCCGGGTAGCGCCCCTCCACAAGGCCCACATTGGTGGGGGCGATTAGCGCCACCCCGATGTCCCTCTCGGCCGCGCTGCGCATGATCCTATCCAGGTTGATGGCGTAGTCCTGGATGGGCACCCGCCGGGTGCCGGTGCTGGGCCAGGCGGCGCTTCGGGTCCAGGTGACCATCCGCCCCCGCTCCCCGCCCCGCCATTGGTCCGAGAGGGCCGAAAGTACCCGAAAGAGCGCCCACTTCCCCAGCCAGGGCTGGTTGCTCACTTCGGCGGTGCGCAGCAGATCCGCATCTTTGAAGGCGTCAAAGTTGTTGTCGGACCACAGGTTCCCCACCAGTAGCAGGGTGGGCTGGTAGGCCCAGCCCAGCTCTTCCAACAACAGCAAGGTCTGCGCGGTGGAATAGCCGGGGATCGCCCCGTTCACCACGTCCACGTCCAGCCCACGCTGCCGAAGCTGCTCCCCAAGCTGCACGCCCAGGGTCTCCTCGTCGCGCACGCCATGCCCGAAAAAGCTGCTGTCTCCGGTGACCAGGATCCGCTGGCGGCCCTTCGGCCGCGGCAGCTCCGGCAGCGGGCCGCGCAGCCCATCGGTGTTGATGGTGGAGGGAACACCGGCATTGGGGCGGATTCCGGGCGCCATGGTCCACAGGCGGCTGGGGTGGCGCGCCATGATCACCGCGGTGCCGCCGCCGCGGCCGTTCCAGGTCGGCCCCTCCAAGTCCACCTGTCGGGCGACCAGCTCCCCGGCAGCGGCGACCGCGACAAAAATCACGAGGGAGAACAGCAACCGGAGGATCAGGGATCGGCGCCCCTGCCGCCACCGCCGAGGACCGGGCACGCTACTTCGCCTCCAAACAGTCCAGATAGCGCTCCAGGGCCTGCCGGTCCTCCTCCGGGAGCCCACCCCCCACCGGCATCGTGGGGCTGCCGCCCAGCACGCTGCTGCGGATGATGGAGAGACTGCTTTTCACCTGTGCTTCGGTATCAAAAACAAGCGCCTCGGGAGCCCCAAAACGCTGCGGGGCATCGGCCGCGTGGCAGCTTGCGCACCAGGTGACAAACCAGCTCTCCCCGAAATTGCTCCACGTCGGCCGCCAACCTCCGCTATCCACCACACAGGTGGCAGCAGGTTCCGGCGCACAGGCCATCAGAAGCACCAGGGCGATCATGCGGCGATCACCGCTGAAATCGGCTCGATGCCGGCCCCCAGGGAGGCTTTGGGGTCCATTCCTGCCAGCGTCAGCAGCGTGGCGCCCACATGGGCCGGGGTGATCAACACGCCCTTTTTGCCGCTGGGATCGAGCTCGCCGCTCTCCATCACCATCGGCACGCCGGTGAAGTTGTCGCTGTAGGCGCCGACCACCTGACCCCCACGAATCCCGCCCCCCAGCAGCATCATCGAGGTGGTCATCCAGTGATCCTTGCCCAGCGAGCTGTTGAGGACGGGAAAGCGCCCCATTTCGGAAAAGACCACGACGGTGACTTCGTCCAACAGGCTGGCACTGTACAGCCCGGGGCTGCGCGCGAGCCGCTCCATCACCTGCTGCAGGTTGAAAAACAGGGTCTCATAGCTGGGAGATTGTCGATTCAATTCGGAGTGGTGGTCCCACCGGGTGTCGTAGTAGCCCAGGTCACGGACCATCGCACATCGGGATGCGCCCGCACCCAGCAGGTCTACCGCCGTCAAGAGCTGGGAGAGGCTGTCGGAGGAGGCAGCGGAGAGGCTGGGAAGATACCGTTCTGCCTCGGGAATGTCCTGGAGGGACTGCAGGTAGGCGGCCTGAACCCGCGCTTCGGCCCCGCGACCGGCGCGCTCGGCGGCCGAGACCACGCGCGCCTGCACGTAGGCATCCTCCAGGCTCTGTACCCCCGTGGGCGGCAGGCCCAGGGCGGGGTTGGCACCCTGCGCGCAGCTCCCGTCCAGCAGCGATGCAAGCTGTCCGCGCCCCCCCACCCGCACGGTGCCCCGCGACGCCGCATCCTGAAAGGCGGGCCCCGAAAAGACCATGTGGCCCAGGGCGACCGACTGCTCGGATCCCCCGGCGATCAACGAAGCAAAGTCGGCCTGCCCGGGGGTGGCCGAGCCGGTGAGCAGCAGGCGGATGCAGCGCTCATGCGCAATGGAGCGCACCTCCATTCCGTTGAGGATACAGGTCTGCGGCCCCCAACTCCGAAAAAACCGGTCCACGGAGGGCCGACTCTGGTGGCTGACCCACCGGAGGCCCCCCTCTTCGGCGAGGAAGGAGCCATCGGCGGGCATGTCCACGTTGGAATTGTCGAAGGCCGGTGCGAAGACCCAGGTGGGATCCCAGCCTCCGTCCGCAAAAACAAAGAGAAAGCGCCGAGATTCCGCCGGAACTTCCGCTCGGACCTGGCGGCCGGAAAACAGCCCCAGCCCGCCCAGAGCGGCGCCGAAAAAGAGGCCCGGAATGTCGCGACGGCGGAACTGCATCAGTAGCTTAAAAACTCCGGATCACGCAGGAGGACTGTCACCACCGCGCCCCAGGCATCGGTGGTGGAATTCTGGACCGCGTAGCTCTGGGACCACAGGCTTCCAAGCGCATCGCGGGTGGGCGTGTCGGCCCGTTGGGCCAGCAGGCGCCAGTACAACTGGGAGAGCTGGGCGTCAAAAGCGGGATCTCCGGGCCGGGTGCTGCGGTCCACGCGCTCCAGCAGGCGCGGGCTGCTGCCCCCGAGATCGGAGTCCACCACGGCGCGTGCGGCCATCTGCGCAGTGCGCCGGGTCAGCAGAACCCAGGTCAGACCGGGGGTTTGTTGAGGCGCGCTCAACAGGTCACCATCCACGGAGCCGCCCATGATCCGATAGCCGGTCTGGTCCCAGTCCAGCTCCTCGGCCCCTGCCCGGTTCCACACAAACCCGGTGAGTTCTCGTAAAATAGAACGTAGCTGCGTTGCGACGAGGATGCGGCGGGTGGTCTGGCTTTCGCCCCCCTTCGTGCCGCTCAGCGCTCCGGCCCGGTAGGCCGGGCTGTCGGTGATCACCCGCAGGGCGGCTTTCATCTGCAAGCCTTCGTCCACCATCGCTTCCCGCGCGTCGCGAAGCAGCCCTTCATCGCCATCCTCTACCGGTCGTCGAAGCAGCGTTTCCGCAAATGTTTTTACCCCACAGTCCACAAAGCGGCTGTCCCGACCGATGGCGCGCCCCAGCTCTTCGAGCCCGCTCACCGGCTGCCCATACCAGGCCGGCTCCACCCCCAGGGTGTCGCTGCCCTCGTGCTCACGCTCGGGGTGGTAGCGCGACATCTCCCGCGCACTCTGATCGTCCACATCCAGAAAACCAAAGAAGGTGGCGGCGATTGGCTCTACGGTGGCATGGCAGGCCAGGCAGGCCGCTTCGGTGCGCACCGCGGCATCCACTTCGCCAATATCCGTGGACAGTGCGGTGGTGAATACGACAGGTCTGGAGAGCAGATCTTCACAGACCAACAGGTTCAGCAGTGCCGCCGTTCGGGCGCGATTGTAGTTATTGATGGGACTGATATATCGCCACCAAAGCCCATTTGTGGTGAGGACCCCTGCCGCAGGCCGGAGATCGGTGTAGTGCGACTGCACCCACTCGCTGTCTCCGTTGGGCCGGTCCAGGGGGAAGATGGCGGCCAACATGGGGTTGGCCATGGTCCAGTCCGCCGTCACCAGCTCTGAGTAGGGAAGATCCTGCGCAACCACCCGGGCGGCCACCCGCAGCGGCTCCTCGCCGATAGCCCGCAGAAAGTTGTAGTTCTCCGTCTCCGGCAGGTCAAAATCGAAGTAGTAGCCCCGAAACTCGTCGACCCGAGTGCCCCAGCGCTCCTGGTACAGCTCGACGAGGCGCTCCTCAAACAGCGGATCGGCAAAGTACTCGTCCCGTAATTCCGCGATCGCGGCAGGGTCGGCATCGACACGGTCAAGCTCCTCCGTGGTGGGCAGGACGCCGCGGAGATCGATGCTCATTCGCCGCGCCAACCGGGGCGCCTCCAGCGGCAGCAGCTCCACCGTAGCGGCGGGTTCCGGCTCGGCCGGGCAGGCCACCAACAACAACATCACCATGTTCGAAGTGCCGCGAGGTGCTGGATCCAGGGCTGCGGGTCCACACAGCCGCTGCCCAAGGGCTCCTTGCCCTCCCACAACACCTCTCCGCAGGCCCCGCAGCCTTGCGGCAGCTCCACGGTGTTCCAGGTGGCATCGGCCTGACGCACCCGAAAGCGACCGCCCATAAAGCCATCCGGGCATACGGAAGGTTGTACCACCACGTCCTGCATGTCAATGGCGACATCTCCCACCGACATCGAGCCGGTCACCCGCTGCTGCTCCCCTTGCGCATCGGCCAGCCCGTCAAAGCTGAGCAGGCCAGAAAAGCCGGCTCCCAACCAGTCGGTGGCCGCTTCATCCTCGAAGGTGCCCCCGATCCGCACCGACCACTCCATGCGGTGATCTTGGACACGCTGCTCCAAAAAGAAGGTTCCTCCTGCGATCAGGCGGCTACCGTCCGGCCGCGTGATCACATAGTCGGCCGGCGCAGAGCTGATACGCAGGTGCCCGTGCTCCTGGTCCCCCTCCCCCTGCCGCTCGTCCTCCCGCACCACGCCGGCCGCCCCGGTGTAGTGATAGCCTTCCAGACTATCGCAGCCACCCAACACCACAAAGCCTTCTTCAAAGTAGCTTCCCGGACAACCCTCGTCGCCATGCGAGAGCATTTCCAGGTAGTCCACCAGCACCCGCTGCGGCGACGGAATCCCCAGGGAAACGGCCGCATCCACCCGATCGGCCACCTCCTGCGCGGTCCAGGCGGGCCCGGGCGCTGCCCCGCTGTCCACCGGCCAGCGGTCATCGGCGGTCACATCCACCCAGCCGCCTTCTTCCTGTGGTCCCCGACAACCCGGCAGCAGCAGCGCAACAAGAAGCACGTTGATTCCGGCTTGGGATGCAGCATAGCCGCTCCCGTCCGCAGGCACAAGGCCCGCCTGCTCAGTACCACATCTCCAAGCGCTGCTTCATGCCCTCCGTCGCCACCAAAAAGTGGCAAGCAGACCAGGAAGGCATCGCAAAGGGGCGGCTTTGGCAGGAGGCTGAGGTGCCCTCGGCCGGGCCGGGCGGGAACCAGGAGAAATCCAGCTCTCCATTGGCATTCTGATCGTGGTGGACCGCAATGGCCCAGTCGCCAGGCGCCAGCTCGCCCAGCGGCAGCAGCAGGGTGGAGGAGGAGGCGACCGCCCGCAGGCGCCGCACCGCCTTTTCCATTTTCGGAAAACCCGCATTTTCCGCTGAGAAAATCGCTACTTCTACGGGTTGTCCGTCCGGCCGCACGCCCACCAGCTCCAGTTGCACCTCGGCCGCCCAGGTCGGCAACAGGAGTAGTCCGATCATTCGGCCTCCTCTTCCAGGTTCATCTTCCCATTGCTCCGCAGCCAACGTCGCCAGAAAGCGATTGGCGCGTCGCCGGCCACCAGCACTTCGCGCAGGTCCGGGGTGACCTCCTTGGGGAGCTGGGCCAGCACCACGTCCTTGTCCTGCTTCAGGATCCGGCGGTTGACCACGTTCATTCCGTAGCACACCAGCCAGCCCAGGATCGGCACACGCACATAGTTCTGGTAGAACCGGAGATAGAGGCGGGTCCGGTTGCCCTCCACCGGCACAAAGGCCGCCACGGCCCAGACCCCGGGCGCAAGCCGGTTGCGCCACAAATTCGGCGCGATCAACTCGACAAAAAAGCCCTTGGCGTCGTAGGTGCTTGGGTCATAGCTCACCTTCAGGCGGTCCCCCTCCTGCTCGGTGATCACCCGCAACAGCGGCTTCATTCCACGGCCGATACTGTTGTGGTGCACAAAGGGAAGGTGGGTGAAGTCGAGCTGGTTCTCCACCGCACGGGTGTAGTGGGTGTCCCAGTCATCGGCGAAGCCGTGCCAGACATAGCTTGAATCAAGCTCGGCAAACCACGGGATCTCAGGAAGTGTATCCGGGACTACACCCCACCACAGCCAGAGGAAGCCGTTGGCCTCGCGCACGGGAAAGGACCGGACCCGCATGGCGGCCGGTGGCTTCTTTTCCGGGCCATACTCGGGGATATGGGTACATTTTCCATCGCCGTCAAACTCGAAACCGTGAAAGGGACAGGCGACGCAGGCGCCGTTGGCCTTGCCCATCGCCAGGGACGCGCCCCGGTGGGGGCAGCGGTCGCTGGTGGCGTGGATGGTGGAGCCGCTGCGCCACAACACCAAACGTTCCCCCAGCCGGGTTATGCCCAACGGACGATCCCGCGGCAGCTCGGCCGCTTCCAGGATGATGTACCAGCGCTCAGTGACCACGGGCAGCTCCCGTTGCTGGCATAGCCTGAAGTCGCGACGAGATCATGGGCTTTCCGTCGATCGGTCGGCACGACCATCTTGACGGCGGAAGCTTCGGAGCTATGCTGCTTCCATGATGCTCCTGCTTGCCCTCGCCTGCCAGCCGCCCTCCGCGAACGAGGAGGTTCAGGACACGGGAGTGCTGGATCTTCGCCAGGACTACCCGAAGGCCGAGGGTAAAAGCGTACAGATCCGCTCTCCGGATCTGTTGGTCCCCGCCTATTCCGAGAAGCTATTTTGCTACTACGGAACCTGGAATGGGGGCGACCAGGCTGTAAATCTGCTGCGCACCTATCAGGCAGCACCCTATAACCACCACAACCAGATCAAGCTGGTGGACGAGGACGACGCCCCCCCGGACGGCACCCTGGCGGAGTGTGAGATGGAGGAGGCGATGACCTATCGCCCCTTCATCGACGGCGTTCCCCCTATGGATATCGAGGGCGGCCATTCAAGCCTTCCCGACGAAGTGACCAACATGCTGCGCCTTCCCGAAGGCTACGCCGTGAAGTTGGAGGCGGGGCGCCACTGGGTGCTGGACACCCACTACGTGAACACCACCGGGCGCGACATTCTGGTGAACTCGGCGGTGAACATCGGCTTTGGCGAGATCGACGAGGTGGAGAAGTGGGTGGGTGTGATGCAGTTGGACGTGGGTGGGCTGGACATTCCTCCGGGGGACCACAGCCGCAGCTTTGACTGCTCCTGGCCCACCGAGCTGGAAGTGCTGGTTCTCTCTAGCCATATGCACGAGCACGGCAGCAGCTACGCCGTGGATTGGGTGTCGCAGACGGGCACGCAGCGGGTCCACGAGGTGCCGGAGTGGTCGGACGGCTATCGCGCCTACGCCAAGATGGATGTCTTCGAGCCGGGCGAGCTGACCCTGGCCCCACACGACGCGCTACGCACCACCTGCACCTGGCACAATGAAACTGGGGAAACGCTTGGATTCCCCGAGGAGATGTGTACCACCCTGGCGATGGTGGCACCCCTGGATCAGCCGCGACTCTGCGATGGCGGGGCCTGGCGTTAGCCCGGCCCCCCCAACGGTCGCTCAGATACCTGCCTTCTTCGCCTCTTTCGCCTTCTTCTTTTCGGCTTTCTCCTTGACGGAAAGTTTAGGTTTGTTGCTGGCTCCCTGACCCTGTTGACCCTTTGGCATCCTGGACTCCCCGGACCTTTGGCCCGCCTGACCCCACTTCGGCGGGGTCTTCCCGTACAAGCTATCTCGCTCTCGCGGCGCGTGCAGGGAAACGATCGCTATGGAATGTCCCGTTCCGCAATGTTAGCAGCGGGAATGTCTCTTCCGCTGTTGACCTGGACCGAGAACGACGTGCAACAGCAGGCCACCTGGCGCTCGGAAACGGGGGCGGGGCCCCCCCGGCGGGTGCAGGTGGCGGATGACGCGATCACCGCAGACGCGGCCTACCGACTTGCCTGCGAGGGCACCGCATTGCTTTGGCGGGGAGACTATTTCAACGCCAAGCAATTGCTGGCGGCGATGGGCCGTCGGATGGAGAAAAAGGACCGGAAGCCCGCAGCGACACCCACGGAGGCCTTCCACCGGCACCGCATGGAGGCGGGGCAGCGGGCCCGAACCCTGGGGATGCTCCTCCTACCCTTCAACGCCGATCATTCGATTCCTCTGCGGCGGGCACCCGATGTGCGCCAGGCCGGTCTGGAGGCCCGCGGAGAGGTGGAGGGGCCCTATGTCGCCTCGTTGCGGGAGCTGATCGGCCTGATCGGGGCGCATGAGTGGCGGAAGAATGGCGTGTCGGTTCCGGCGTTGAACGCGAAGATCCACCCGCACTATGCGGTGTTTGCGCCGGTGCGCGGGGAGTATGTGGAGCTGGTGGCGAAGGCTCCTCTGCCCTCCAAGGCGACGCTGGCCTTTGACATCGGTACGGGCACCGGCGTGTTGGCGGCGCTGTTACTTCGGCGGGGCCTTACAAAAATTGTCGCCACCGACCAGAGCCCCCAGGCGATCCGCTGTGCGCGGGATAACCTGGAGCGGCTGGGCCTTTCGGCGCGGGTAGAGCTGCTGCAAACCCACCTCTTCCCCTCCGGCCGGGCGCCGCTGGTGGTCTGCAACCCGCCCTGGCTGCCCGCCAAGGCCGGCTCGGCGCTGGAACATGCGGTCTATGATCCGGAAAGCCAGATGCTTCGCGGTTTTCTGGCCGGTCTGCGGGAGCACCTGGAGCCGAGTGGAGAGGGCTGGCTGATTCTCTCCGACCTCGCCGAGCACCTGGGGCTGCGGACACGGGAGGAATTGTCCGCCTGGATCGCGGCAGGTGGACTGAAGGTACGGGACCGGCTGGACATCCGACCGCAGCATCCCAAGGCGCAGGATGCCACCGATCCGCTCCACGCTGCACGGGCGGCAGAGTGTACGTCG
>JBEIQS010000326.1:0-4913 GCA_040376425.1 Alphaproteobacteria bacterium
CCGCCTTCATTGACGGAGTGGGAGCAGCCGATGCGATCCCACATGGTGTCCACCACACGCTCCATTCCTAAACTTCCCACTTCTTCATCGGCCACAGCCAACAGGATTACATCCCGACGAAGTGGCACCGCTTGACGCTTGAGCTGGATGAGCACCATCGTCTCGAGTATGCCCATGCCCTTCATGTCCAGGGCGCCACGTCCATACACAAAGCCGTCGACGACAGTGCCGGAGAGAGGACCCTTCCCCGCTTCCCAGAACTGGGGCTCGGCGGTGACCACATCTATGTGGGAGATCAGACAGAGGGGTTTTTCCTGGCCCGATCCCGGCAGGCGCGCAATGAGGTTGGCCCGACCGGGGGCAAACTCGTCGATCTCAGAAGTGATCCCCTCTTTTGCAAGCAAATCCGCTAGAAATTGGGCACCACGAAGCTCGTTTCCGGGCGGGTTGGTGGTGTCCACCTGGAGGTAGGCGGCAAGGTTCTGCACGGTCTCGGCACCGGCGGTGGACCAGTCGGGCTCGGCGGCGAGGAGGAGGGCGGAGAGGGAGAGGAGCATGGGCGCTTCCGGGGGGAGCGACATTGTATCCGATCTCAGACCGAGTACTGCGGAGAGGGGAGCCTCCCGAACCAGTCAAAGATGCACCAACCCCAACCGCTCCCGGCACTCCTCCACCGTCGCCACCCGGCGCCCCTGATCACGCACCATGCGCACCGCCTTCTCTACCAGGTCGCCGTTGGACTTCGCCATCACGCCGGGAGAAAGGTAAAAATTGTCCTCCAGCCCCACGCGCACGTTGCCACCCATGGCACAGGCGGCGGCCAACATCCGCCACTGCTCCAACGACAGCGAGATCACCTCCCAGTCTGAACCGGGTGGAAGGCTAGACACCTGATGGACCAGGTTGGCCACAGTACCGGGAATTCCGCCTACCACGCCCATGATCAAGCTCACCATGTAAGGCGCCTTCAGGATGCCCATGTCGATCAGCGGATGGATGCTTCCCACATGCCCACTGTCAAAGCACTCCATCTCCGGCTTGATACCCAGGCGGTTCATGGCCTGCAAAAACTCCTGGATCTCCGAGAAGGGATTCTGAAACACAAAGTCAAAGACAAAGGCCTTCTTCTTCTCGTGGTACTTCGCATAGTTCATCGAGCCCATGTTCAGGGCCGCCACGCCGGGCCTGCATGCCTCCAGGTAGGCAATCCGCTTTTCTACAGAAATGTCCACCGCACCCGTGGAGAAGTTGATGATCACAGGACAAGCCGCCGTGATCGCGTCGCGAATATTTTTGTAGTCTTCGATCTCAAAAGAAGGCTGACCGTCGGGACTGCGCGCATGAATGTGGACCGATGCAGCACCGGCTTCGTAGGCACGCTTGGCCTCCGCGGCGTACTCCTCGGGTGTATAGGGGATGGCCGCGCACTGAGCTCGGTTGGCAACCACCCCGGACAGCGCGCAGGTGATCATGCAGGGGCGGTCGGGCTGAGTATTGGGACCGTCATAAATGCGCATAGAAACTCCTGTTATCCGCCTATCGATCTTTCCACTGCGGCGTACGTTTTTCGAAAAAAGCCATCATCCCCTCGGCGGCATCCTCGGTGGACGCAAGTGCACCCAAGGCCGCTGCCAGCTCTACCAGCGCGTGTTCCGGGCTTTGTCCCAAGGATCTTTGCCAGGCAGCCCGGCCCAACCGAAGCGCGCTGGGGCTCATCCGTTGGACGGCGTCGCACAGAGCGCCCACCTGATCATCCAGCTCGGCGGGCGGCACCACCCGGTTGAGCAGGCCCAACTTCAGCGCCTCCATCGCGGAGAGTTTACGTCCGGTCAGCGCCAATTCCAACGCCTGCTTGCGCGGCAGATCCCGAAGCAGCAGCGCCCCCACCATCATGGGCCACATTCCCACGGCGGCCTCGGGCAGGGAGATCTGCACCGGGTCCGCCGCCACCGCCAGATCACAGGCCAACAACAGCCCCACACCGCCGCCCAGCACATGCCCACCCAACCGCGCGATCAGCGGGCGCCGGCAAGCGAGGATCCTCCCCAGCACCACCGCGTAGCGATGCATGGCCTCCGCCGGGCTCAGCCCCGAGCCGGCGATGGCCGCGAGGTCCGCTCCCGAGCAGAAGATCCGGTCGCCCGCCCCGGTCAGTACCCCCACCCGCAGCTCCGGGTCGGAGTCGAGCTGGTCCAGGGCCTCTTGCAGACCTTCCAAGGCGGCCATGTCCAGCGCATTGCGCACCGGCGCCCGATCGATGGTGATGTGTAGGACCGCACCGCGTTTTTCGAGCTTTACACTCATCCTTCCTCCCACTCTACCAGGACCTGCCCGGCCTTGACCGCCGCTCCCACGGCCACCAGCACCCGCCGTACCCGCCCGCCTACCGGTGCCCGCAGGCTGTGCTCCATCTTCATCGCCGTGATCGCCGCAAACACATCTCCCGCCTCCACCCGGCTTCCTTCCTCCACCAGGATCCGGCTCACCACCCCCGGCATCGGGGGCGTCCCCGCCGCTGTCCCACTCCGCACCGCCGCGGTGACCTGAAGGCGACCGGCCCCCTTCACCACCGGCGCCACCGTCCGGCAGCGCCCGTCGATCCACACCTCTCCGCCGATCACACGCACATGGTGCCGACGATCCCCGACCGCCAGGATGTAGTTCCCATCCGCGTGCTGCTCTACCGTCAGGGGAAGCTGCTTTTCCACCGTCTGAAGGAAGAGTGCCTCGCCCTCCACACGCAGCTCAGCCTCCACCGGCAGCCCATCCACCCGGAGTGTCTTCATTGCATCCTCCAGCCGTTCAGCCGCTTCCAAGGACTACTATCTTGATACAACGAAGGGGATGTATCATCGCGCCCCGCGGATGTATCAGATGTATCACCCCGACCCAACCCGGCGCCCAGACGCTGTGCGATCAAAAAAGCCGCCGCATACAGGGTGCTGTCCACCGCCGGCCGCTTCCATGCACCATAGCGTGCAGATAGCAGGCCCGTGTGCATGGTTCCACCTACAAAATCTGAATCCTCGATCAGATCCCGCAGGTACTCCACGTTGTTTTCCACCCCTATCACCACAAAGTCCGCCAACGCACGACGCATCCTTGCCCGCGCAACTTCCCGGCTACTACCAAAGCAAATCAGCTTGGCCAACAAGGGATCGTACCAGACGCTGACCTCGCCCCCGGCCTCCACCCCCGCATCCACGCGGATGCCCGGCCCCTCCGGCGGCTGGAACGCCATTAACTTCCCGGGGGAGGGGAGGAAGCCATTGCCCGGATCCTCCGCGTAGATCCTGACTTGAATCGCATGTCCCTGCGCCCGGATCTCTGCCTGACCATAGCCCAGGGATTCCCCCATCGCAATGCGTAGCTGCTCCCGCACCAGATCCAAGCCCGTGATCTGCTCGGTCACGGTGTGTTCCACTTGGATGCGTGTATTCATTTCCAGGAAGTAGAAGCTGCCATCCGGTGATACAAGAAACTCCACCGTCCCCGCCGAGCGGTATTCCACCGCGCGACACAACTTCAGGGCCGCTGCATACAGCCCCTCGCGGCAGGCCTCCGAGAGACCAGGCGCAGGGGCCTCTTCGACCACCTTCTGGTGCCGACGTTGCAGCGAGCAGTCCCGTTCGAACAGGTGCACGGTGTTTCCGTCCGCGTCGGCCAGCACCTGAACCTCGACATGGCGTGCCCCCTCCAGAAAACGCTCGGCGTAGACCGTGGGGTTTCCGAAAGCCCGCTGGGCCTCGCTGCGGGCTGCCTCCAGCGCATCGGCCAGCTCCGCCGGCTCGTTCACGCGCCGCATGCCCTTTCCACCACCACCACCCGCAGCTTTCAGGATCATCGGAAAGCCGACTTCCAGAAAATCCTGCATCTCCAACCCTTCTTTACCTGGAACCGTCGGCACCCCCGCCTCTTGAGCGATGCGCCGCGCTTGCAGTTTGTCGCCCATGGCCGCGATGGCATCCGGCAGGGGCCCCACCCAGGTCAGGCCTGCATCGATCACCGCCGCCGCAAAGGCGGCATTCTCCGAAAGGAAGCCGTAGCCGGGGTGGATGGCGTCCGCCTCGGCAACCTGAGCGGCCGCAATCAGTGCGGGAATGTTCAGATAGGAAGAAGCCGCCTCTGCCGGGCCTATACAGACAGTGCGATCGGCCTCACGGGTGTGGACGGCTCCGCGATCGGCCTCGGAATACACCGCCACCGTCTCCAGGCCCAGCTCCCGGGCGCTGCGGAGGATGCGCAGGGCGATCTCTCCCCGATTTGCCACCATCAATCTGCGAAAGGGCATGATGCTCCTCAGGTGCGGAAGATTCCAAAACCGGGCTGCTCGTTCCGCCCCGCAACACTCAGGCATAGCCCAAGGACATCGCGGGTTTTGGCCGGATCAATGATCCCGTCGTCCCAGAGCTGGGCGGTGGAGTACCAAGCATCGCCTTCGCGCAGGGAATTCTCCACGATGGGCTCGCGGATCATCTCCTCCTCCTCCACCGGAATGGGGGGCTCCCCCGCCCGCGCCCGCTGAGCGTTTTGTACGGAAATCAGGACGTTTGCGGCCTGTTCTCCGCCCATCACCCCGATCTGTGCGTTGGGCCAGGACCAGAGGAAGCGAGGCCCATAGGCACGCCCGCACATCGCGTAATTGCCTGCTCCAAAGCTGCCTCCGATGATGCAGGTGAACTTCGGTACTGTGGCCGTGGACACTGCCGTCACCATCTGCTGGCCGTGCTTGGTGATCCCGGCGCGTTCGTAGTCGCGCCCGATCATAAAGCCACTGATATTCTGGAGAAAGACAAGGGGAATCCCACGCTTGTCGCAGATTTGAATGAAGTGCGTGGCCTTCTGGGCACTCTCCGAGAAGAGCACCCCGTTGTTGGCGAGGATGCCCACGAGGTAGCCGTGGATGTAGGCCC
>JBEIQS010000472.1:0-1848 GCA_040376425.1 Alphaproteobacteria bacterium
CACACTCGTCAACCTGAAGCTGCTGCGGGAGCTGGCGGCGCTCTACGGTGTCCCCTACCAGGCCGAGCTGGCCCGACAGAGTTTTATCGGCCTCGTCGGCGGATTAAGCACACAGCTGCTGATCGCCGGGCCGGTGTACAGCCTGCTGCGGCTGGTGCCCGGCGTCGGGTGGATCGTCGGGGGGGCCAGCATCGCCGGGGTAGCCGGCGGCGTCACCTACGCAACCGGCCGGGTCTTCTCCCAACACTTTGAAAAGGGAGGCAACTTCCAGAATTTTTCGGTGGCATCCTTTCGGGGGAGCTTCAAGGCCCGGGCCGAAGCCGGCGCCGAGCGCGTCGGTGCCTACGGGTCCAGCAGCATTGTCGAGGCGGTGAATATCGAGGTACTCCCTCCCGATCCCACGCCACCTCGGCTCTACGAAGAACCAGAGCTCAACAGTGTGGACGCCGAAGAAATCGTGCAAAAAGTGCCCGACCCTTCCCATACGAGGGCAGAGACTGGCTCCCCCGGAGAAGCCGCCGAAGACAAAGCCCTTACGATGCCCGTCGAAGACCAGGCCGTTGAAGAGCTCCCCTTCGTCGCGGAGTCCACCCAAGCCCCCGCACCAGCCGCCCCCGCCCGATGGGCCGACCTGTTCCCACCCGACGCCGAAGTGGAGATTGACTTTGGCGAATTGGAAGAAGAAGACATCACCGACGAGCGCGCCCGCGCCGCATCCTGAGCCCGAACATTCTGGACGTCCACCGCAGCTCAGACAGAAGAAGAAGGTGGAAATAAGCGGAGGATCCCCTAGATCAAGCAAGGCGCGTGCGGCCCCAGCGCCGCAAGCGCCTTTGGGGCGGCCCATGCCGCGAAGGACAACAAGGAGCGGCCCCCTACGCTGCCAGCAGAAGATCCTGAAGAGTCTGCCGATCCGAGAGCGCCACCACATCGGAGAGGTCGCGGAGACGCTGGATATCATCCTCGCGGTAGACATCCGCCCGGTCGTCCAGCACCGTCAGCCGCTGCTCATGGCGGCTGGATACATCCAGGTCGTACCAACGCTGGAACACTTCTGTCGCAGAAACATGTGCCTGCGAGGTACTTCCTGATGATAGTGTCAGGATTGCCGTCTGCAGGCGCGCGCCGCTGGTCAGAAAATCGACCCGCACCACCTTCCCAAAGCGTCCCTCCAACTCCACGTTCGGCGTGTAGGGCACGTCCACATCGTTGAGCAGATCCTCCACCTGCTCCGCAAAGCTGGTCACCATCGCGCTGCGTCGGGTGAAGAGGAGATCGGAAACACGCACTGCCGCCTGCCGCTTTCTCGACAGCCAGGGCTTCACCTGCACATCCAGAAGCCAGCTCGTGGTCTGGCCCAGATCGGAGAGCCTCGGCGTTGGGAAGAGGTTGCTGTCCTCGGCGACAAACAGATCGAATTGCCCAGCATAGGTGATGCTGGACATGGCGCAGAATTCGGCAAAGAGCGCCCGGAGCGACAGGCCGGAAAGCTCAGGCCGGTCCAGCACGCCATCGGGAAGGTTCCGATCCGGGCATCGTTCGGTCTGGAGGGCATGTTTGTGGCATCTACCCGCATGAACACCCACCCCATAACAGCATTTTGCATCCCCTTAACAAACACTCACGCATCAGTTCATTTCACTTGTGCGTCTCGAATCCCTGGCCACCTTCCAGTGTGATCCTCCTCCCCTCCCCCACCGTTCCGGCTGTGATCCCGCTGTGATCCTTCTCGTCCAATCAGACCCGATGAAGCCCCACCAGACCCAAGCGCATTTTCAAAGAAACATGCTTTGTTCCTGCCTGCCTTGCGATTGGGGTGCAAGTGGTCGTGGGTTCAAATCCCGCCAC
>JBEIQS010000370.1:0-3766 GCA_040376425.1 Alphaproteobacteria bacterium
ACGGGGTGGACAACGACTGCTCGGGTCAGGTGGATGGCGCCGATGCCCTGGGGGCCCTGATCTGGTACCGGGACGCCGACGCCGATGGCTACGGGGACAGCTCCCAAACGACGTTGGATTGCGATGCGCCCACCGGATTTGTGGGCCTGAGCGGCGACTGCGACGACAACGCCCCCGCCTTCTCCCCGGCTGCGTCCGAGGTCTGCGATAGCCTGGACAGCGACGAGGACTGCAACGGTCTCGCCGACGACACCGACCCCTCCCTCGACCTCTCCAGCATCCCCCCCACCTTCGCCGACCTCGACGGGGACGGCAGCGGCGGCCTCCCCCTCCTCCTCTGCGATCCCCCGGCTTCCTCCAGCTCTACCGCCGGGGACTGTGACGACGCCGACCCCTCCCGCTCCCCACTGCTGCCCGAGCTCTGCGACGCCCTGGACCAGGACGAGAACTGCACGGGCACCGCCGATGACCAGGATCCGCTCGTTGATCCCGTCACCAAACAATCTGGCTATAGCGATGAAGATGGCGACGGCTATGGCGCCACCTGGACCAGCGCCTGTGACCCGGTGGTGCCCCTGGTCTCAGCCGGCGGGGACTGCGATGACGCCGACACCGCCCGCAGTCCGGCGGCCGTGGAGCTCTGCAATGGCCTGGACGACAACTGCGATGGCCGGACGGACGATGCCGACCCGGCGGTCAGCTATGCGGCGACCGACCTGTGGTACCCCGATATGGATGGCGACGGTGTAGGCGCAGGCTCCGCCTTCTACGCCTGTTCCTCTGCCGGCTCTCGTCGCGGAGATGACTGCGCCGATGCCGACGCGACCCAGTCGCCGCTGCTCCGGGAGCACTGCGCTGACGGGCTGGATCAGGACTGCGACGGCCTGGACGCTGCCTGTGTGGAGCTGGATGCGTCTCTTTCGGGCACCGATGCGGCCTTTTCAGGCGCCACCCATATCGCGACGGGGGATCTGGATGGGGATGGCCTGCCCGACCTGCTCCTGGCCGCGCCGGGCGAACTTCGGGAGCTGCGCAGCCCGCTGGTGGGTACGCCCGCGGCGGGCCTGAGCTGGCTCGGCTATAGCGGCGATGGCTTTGGTGCTTCGCTGCTTTTTGCGGAGGACCTCGGCAATGGCAGCCCCGAGGTGGTGGTGGGTGCGCCAACCGGTGGTGGCCGCAGCCCGGTCAGTGGCTATGTCTACCGGAGCGGGCGAGGCGCCGGGCAGACCACCCTTCTGGGCGAAGTCACCGGGGATGAAGTTGGCACATCGCTGGCCACGGTGGATATGGAAGGCGACGGGCTGCCCGACCTGTGGGTGGGGGCCCCGGGGGCTGCGGGGGGTGCGGGGGAGATCTATCTGGTGCCCAGCCCGGCGCCCTCGCAGCGGGTCAGCCGGATGGCGACACGCCTGACCGGCGATGTTCCGGGAGATCGAGGCGGAGAAGTCCTGGCAGCGGCGGACTTTGATGGCGACGGCCTGGGGGACGTGGTGGTGGGAGGGGCCACCGGGCTGTGGGTGTTTTCGGGGCCTTCGGGGCGCCTGAACCTGGGCCTGGCGGACGGCGTGCTCTCCGGGGCCGCTGACAGCCTCGCTGCGGGCGGAGACTTCAACAGCGACGGCTTGCCCGACCTTCTGGTCGGCCAGGGCGTGGGTGCGGGAAGCGCCGCCGTCTACAGCGGCGCGGATCTCTCCTCCACGCCCCTGGCCACCCTGGTGGGAACCCAGCCCACAGAGGCGCTGGGAGGGCAGGGGGGATGGGTGGGCGACCAGCTTGTGGTGGGCACTGCGACGGAAAGCCGGCTCTATCTACCCGGTGCCGGCGGCAGCCTGGAGCGCGATCAGGCCATCCTGTTGCCCCCCGGTTGCTCTGCAGCCACCGACGCCAACCGCGATGGTATCGGCGACATCCTCCTTCTCCAGAGCGATGGCCGCGTCCTGCTTCTGGACGGAACACTCTGGTAGATATATATCGAATCGATATAGGAGCTAGGGCTGGTACTCGGTGGCCATCGAAAAGTCGCGTTCTACGCTGGTTGCCAGCGGATAGAGCCCGACCAGCGGCACATAGGGATACTGGACCCGCACCCGCAGCAACTTCCGTCCGGTCGCGGAGTCGTACCATTCGGACCACACGTTGCAGCCCGCCGGGCAGCCCAGATCCAGATCGGTGAGCACCTGAAGGGCGTGGTTGGTGGCGGTGTTTTCAATGTCGGGCTCGGTGGGGACACCGTTGCCCGCAGCATTGCGCAGCACGCCCGCGCCCACCCGCGCGCCATCGCGCGCGGCGCGCGAGATCTGGTGTTTCAGCGACATCATCCGGGAGAGCTCGATCACGCCGGTGAGCACGATCAGCAATGGAAGGATCCAGAGCGCAAACTCCAACAGCGCGGCGCCATGCCGTGGGCGTCGGGTTCTGAACGCCTTCATCGTTGGATCTCCATCCGCACAATGGCGCGGGCGGTCAGCGTGGAAACCGGCACCAGCCCGATCAGCGGCTGGAAGGTATTGTCCACCTGACAGCGGAGCGAGCGCGCCGGTACCGCGTACAGGTTGTCCACCGTGATGACGCAGGACAGACAGCCCAACGACGACCGTGTCATCTCGGTGCGGATCCGGTTCTCGGTTACGGCCTCCACATGGTTCATCAGGGCGTCGCCGGTGCCCGGATCTTCGGTGGCCCCCGCGCGGCAGGCGGCGTGGACCGCCCCATCCAGGGCGCTCTGCTGGTAGAAGAGCCAGCCGAAGTCGATCACGGCCGAGAACATGGTCAGAAAGATGGGGAGGGTGAGGTAGAATTCCAGCGCTGCTGCGCCGCCGCGTAGCCGAGCCTGCACCCGTTCAGTTAACGATGGCGACAGGAAGCGAGCGGGCGATCTCTTCGAAGATCGGGACGATGTCTGAGGCGTTGTTGGTGTATGCATACCAACCATCTCCGGTCACCGCATTGGCCATGAAGGGACGATCATCGCGGAAGCTCACGAACCAGGTATTCACACCCAGATCGGTGTGCAGCGCCTGGGTAGCGAGAGGTGTATCCCGTTCAATCTGCGCCGCCGAGTGGCTTCCGGAATACTTGAATTGCCGGAAGGGCTCCACCCAACCTTGGGTACGCCGCAGACCTTCGCTGGTGCCGTAGCTGGAGGGTTGACCGTCGGTGAGCACCACCATGGCCTTGTAGGCGGTGGGGTCCACGTTTTCTTCGAACATGCGGCGGGCCATGCCGATGCCGGTCGTGTGGTCGGTCCCCGCCTCGTCCCAGTAGTAGCGGGGCATGCCGGGGAAACAACCGCCCGCAGGAACGCTCACACTCCACTTGTTGATGGACGTGCCCTTGTAGCAGGTGCTGGTGTTGCTGGTGCAGAGGGAGGTCAGCCCGCTGTAGGGGTAGGTCGTGGGCGCGGTCGGGCGGCGGCCATAGGCCTTGCAGGCCACATGCACGGTATTCAGGTTGGTACCGGTCGCCCAGCTCGCTTGGTAGTCTCCGGCGTAGGAGCCCACATTCAGCTTGGCCCACTTGTCGGTGACCAGGCTGGAGTTGGAGAAGGAGTCTTCCACCGCAGTGAGCGGGGTGTACTCCCAGCCGTAGCGGTTCAGGAATACCGTCATGCCCACTTTGTCCTCTGGGCCATGATTCTGGTGGAGCGAGTCCAGGAAGGTCAGGGCGGCCTGCCGGGCTTTCAAAAAGTTCCGCTGCTCCCACGAGCCGGTGATGTCCATGACCAGGATCACCTGCACACTCTGAGTGGCGGCGGTGGAGGTCGCGG
>JBEIQS010000042.1:0-34061 GCA_040376425.1 Alphaproteobacteria bacterium
GAGCCGCCGGTGCCGGGCCTGGCCTGGAATCTGGTACAGCGTAGCTATCTTCCCTGGGAGCAGGCCCTGCCCCGCGGACTGGACCTTCAGGTGACACCGAGCGTTCTTGCGGTCGGTACGCCGGGGACCATGGCGGTGCGGGTGGCGGGCCCGGTGGATGCGCGGGTGACGGTCGAGCTTGGGCTGCCGCCTTCGGTGACCGCCGATCCAACCAGCCTGGAAGCCCTGAAGAACAGCGGGCTGTGTTCGGCGACCCATGTGCAGGATGGGCAGGTGCGGCTGGAGGGGGTGGTGCTGAACGGAGGCGCGGCCAGCCTGGAGCTGGGCCTGAGCGCCACAGTGAGTGGTCAGCTTTGGGCGGGCGCCTCTCGCGTGTATGTGGACGGCAACCCGCAGGCGGACTTCGTGCGGGTGCCGAAGCAATGGAGTATTCGGTAGATGCAGCGCTTTTCAGGAGAGCGACTCTCCAAACACGGCTATTGGCGGGTGGGCGGTCCGATGGAGGACTTCGCCCTGGTGGAGACGGTGCCCGAGCTGGTGGAGCTCTATCCGAAGATCCGGTGGATCCTGGGGAATGGCTCGAACCTGTTGGCACCGGATCAGGGGTTGGTGGGCCTCACCGTGCGCCTGGCGATGAAAGAGACCGAGTGGCTGCCGGGGGATCGGCTGCGGGCGGGCGCGGGGCTGCTGAACACCGTTCTTTTATCCAGAGTTTCCCGTCAGAATCTGGGGGGGCTGGGTCCGCTCGCAGGCGTGCCGGGCACGGTGGGCGGGGCGGTGGCCATGAACGCGGGCACCGCGCTGGGGGAGATTGCCGAGGTGTTGGAGGCGGTGGAGGGCGTGGACGCTCAGGGATTTCGGACGCTCTCCCGTGCAGAATTGCCGATGCACTACCGGGAGGGGGGCCTGCCGGAGGGCTTTGTGGTGACGGCGGCGATCTTCCGCCTGCGCTCCGACGGGGTGGAGGAGGAGCGTCAAAAAATAAACCACCACCTTCAGCGGAGGATGGCCACTCAGCCGCTGGATATGCCCTCCTGCGGCTCGGTTTTCCGGAATCCACCCGGTGATCACGCGGGGCGGTTGATCGAGAGTGTGGGCCTGAAGGGCTGGCGCTCGGGTGGGGCGTGCATCTCCGAAAGGCATGCTAACTTTATTGTCAATGAGGGTAGCGCAACAGCAACCGATGTGATGCACTGCATCCGCACGGCGTGGGGGCGGGTGCGGGAGCAGACCGGGGTTGTGCTGGTGCCCGAGGTGCGGGTATTGGGCGAATGGCCAGCGGATATGTGGCCTTTGGGATAGGAATGCCTGTTGGCATCACGATGGGCTGCTGAAGCGGCGCCAAAGGGGTTAAGCGGGCCTTCCCTGGAGTTCCCGCATGATGGAGTCTCTGATCTTTCTGGTGAGTCCGCCGCGTGCGGGCTCCACCCTGCTGATGCGGGTGCTCAACGCCACCTCCCAGATCCACTCCCGACCCGAGCCGCACCTGATGGGCCCGCTGGCGCATCTGGGCTTCTACGGCAACGTGGACAAAGCCCCCTACGATCACCTCCAGTCTGCGGATGCGATCCGGCAGATTGTGAAGGATCTTCCTGGCGGTGAGGCGGACTACCTGGAGGCGCTGCGCGCCTACTCCGACTGCCTCTACCACAAGATGCACGCCCTCTCTCCCAACAAAGAGCGCTACTTCCTGGACAAGACCCCGGCAAACGCCTTGGTGTTGCCCTTTTTGATGAAGCTCTACCCGCGCGCCAAGTACATCGTGCTCACCCGGCATCCGGCTGCCATCTTCGCCAGCTATGCCGAGAGTTTTTTTGATGGGGACTACGAGGCTGCTGCTGCCTTCAACCCCATCCTGGTGCGCTACATCCCGGCGATGGCCCAGTTTATGCGGCAGACAACGGTGCCTTTTCTGCACGTCTCCTACGAGGATCTGGTCACCCAGAGCGAGGCGACCTTGCAGCGCATCTGCAGCTACCTGGACATCCCCTTCGAGGCTGAGGCGCTGAATTACAAGAAAAAGGAGGTCTCCGGCAAGGGACTGGGCGATCCGGTCGGTGTCAAAAAGCACAGCCGTCCGGTCTCCTCCTCAAAGGACACCTGGGGCGCCGAGCTGGCGGCCAACCACCTGCGCTACGAGGTAGTGGCCCGCCAAATCGCGCAGGTGGACCCGGCCGATCTGGAGACCTGGGGCTACCCCATCGGCAGCTTCTGGAAGCCCATGGAAGAGGCCGACCCTGCTACCTGGAAGGCCCGGAAGATCGAGCTGGACAATTTCCAGGCCCAACGCCGGGGACTCCGCTACCTCCGCAAGCTGGCCGCCCCCGGCACCAGCCTCCACCAGAGCCTCTCCAAGCTCCGCTTTTACACCGACGTGGTCATCCGCGACAGCTTTGCGGACTACAGCCACATGCCCATGCAGCGGCCGAAGGAGGGGGGAGGGGAGGAGTGATACATTGTTGATGGTTCACGAAACACTGCGTAGAAGGCAGTGTCTTGTGATACATGTCGGAATGTATCAGCGCCGACGGCGCAGCAGCGCCATGGTGCCCAGCACCCACTCCCAGCCGCCCAGCGGCATGGAGGTGGAGCAGCCGCGGGCCGGAGGGCAGTGAGCGGGGATTTCTTCGCCGCAACCGGGGCTCTTCGGGCAGGGTTCGCGGACCACCGGACCCGCGTTGGCAGCACCGGGCGTGGGGACAAATTCTACCAGCCAATCTGCCAGCTCGTCGTTGTCCAGACCGTCCGGGTAGCGTCCGAGAGTCTGGCCACTGCCGACGTTCTGCACCACATCGGTGGAGCCGTTGTCGCCTGAGATTTCGTCGGCCAGGGGGTCGCCGTAGAGAGCGGTGTCCCGCACGATGCCGGCACAGTCGGTGATCCGTACGCCGTCGCCGTCGGTTCCGTTGCCCAGGTCCAGATCCTCGGCCAGCACATCCGCTTCGCCTACGTCTTCTGCGCCGACAACCAGCCACTCTCCGGGTGCCAGCACGGTGGACTCCGCAAAGCCAAACTGGACAGCCCAGGAGGACTTGGCGGCTTCCAGGTTCCAGCCCTTCAGGTCCACGGGCTGGGAGCCGGCGTTGTACAGCTCCACCCACTCGTTGGTGTCGTCGTCCTCGGCGGGGTCGAACATCACCTCGTTCACCTTGATACCCGAGCCGGTGTCGCACTCGCCCGGATCGACCACGCCGTTCTCCGCACCGGGCGTGGGGGCGCTGACCAACAGAAAATCTGTTCCGCTTTGATTTGTGTCAACCCCATTGGGGCTTCGCGCGATGGACTGCCCATCGTCGGCCACCGGAGCGAAGGAGGTGGCCACCTGCCCGTCGTCGTCCAACCAGCCATCGGTATTGGTCTTGCCGTCCTCGGCGTAGACCACCGTGTCGATGGGATAGACGACGCCATCGTCGCAGACAAGTCGGATTGCATCCGCGTTGGAGCCCGCATTCCCGGGGTCCATCCCCTCGATCACCAGGTAGCCACCGGGCTCCAGAATAGTTCCGGCGGGAACGGCGGTACTTCCGCTATACGAGCTGGTGCCATACTCCAGCCGGAAGCCGGTCAGGTCCTGCTGAACGCTGCTGGCATTGTAGAGCTCGACAAATTCCGTCCCGGTGTTCTGGGACAGCTCGTTGATCAGGATCTCACCGGGAGCGGTGGTACAGGGCACATACACACATGTGGTCACGGTCCCCGGCGAGGGCGACGCGCAGAGCTGGAAGTCGTCCCCGCTCAGGTTGCTGTCCACCCCGTCCACCTTCCGTACGATCGACTGGGCTTCTTTGGGTTTCGGGGCCAGCGAGCTTGCGATCCCACCGGTATCGTCGGTGAGGCTGTCGCCGTTGCTGGGGCCATAGACCACCGTGTCCACGGTCAGGCCATTGCATCGCAATTGCAGCCCCTCTCCCGACGAGGTGGCATTGGGAAGGGTCAGATCCAGCGGCCCATCGCCCGAAGCGGTCCCCAGCAGCAGGTAGCCCCCCGGCGACAACCCGAGACCCGAGCCCAGCGTCATCTCGTCCCCGTTGTCCCAGGTCGAGCCTGCCATGGCCAGCACCCAGCCACTCAGGTCCACGGTGCTGCTGCCGCGATTGTACAGCTCCACCCACTCCTGTCCATCATCGGCGCCGGTGGCGTCAGGAAGAAACTCGTTAATCACGACATTCTCGGACCCCGTACAGTCTGCACTCACGATGACATCGGAGTCACCGCCGCTGTCACCGATGGCCACGTTGGCCATGGCCGGGGTGGGCGTGGTGAAGACCCGGAAGTCCACCGAGGAATTGTCCGTGTCGGTGCAGGCGCTGTCGCGGCCCAGGCTCTTGCCGTTGCTGGCCGAAGCGGCGGCGCGGGCGGGGTCGGCACTGCCGCTATCGTCCAGCAGGTTGTTCCCGTTGCTGCTGCCGCCGAAGAGCACGCTGTCCATGACCACCGCAGTGGCGTCCGTCAAGCGCACCCCGTCCACGTCGCTTCCGCCGTTCTGGATGTCGTCGGTGAAGGAGCCGGAGTAGCCCTGTCCTGCGAGTGGTCCTCCCACCAGCACATAGTCGCCCGGAGCGAGATCCCCCACCGTACCGATGGTGAAGATGCTCTTCCAAGAGGTCCCACCCATCTGAACGATGTAGCCGCTCAGGTTCACCGGGTTGGGGCCCGCGTTGCAGATCTCCACCCACTCCTGATCGTGATCGGCGCCGCTGGGGTCATACAGCAGCTCGCTGATGCGCGGTGCCGCCAGCAGGGAGGGGAGGAGCAACAAGACCATAAGACCTCCGACGGGCACAGCTTAGCATGGAGCCGCGCCGCCGTCCGTCCCGCGTCATCGTGCGTTGCCGGACCGCCACAGGTCAACGCTGCTGCAAGGCCCGCTCCGCCAGGGCCACAATGGCGCCCATGCCGTCCACCCCGGCCGCCTTCTCCACACTACTGTTGTAGTTTGTGTTCATATTTATATCGTAGGTGTAGCGTCTGCCGTCGGCGCCGGTCACAAACTCGATACCTGCAACGTCGATTTCGTGGTGCTTGCAGAAGCGGATGTAGTCCAATACCAGAGGATCCTCGGGGGACAACGGCTCGACCGTAAAGCGCTCGGCCGGCGTTTCGCCGACGGGGCAAAAGGCATCGCCGACCTGGCAGGCATCGGCGGGGCAGAGCTCGAAGCCGCCATCGGTGGCGGAGCGCATCGCAAAGATCATCGTTCCGTCGACGATCTCCACGCGGGTGATGCTGCGGGTGGGGGGCTCGATGTACTCCTGCAGCAGGGTGACCCCATCCATCGGCTCCTCCCATTGCTCACTTTGGACGTACTGATCAAAGCTCTCCAGGCTGCGAAAGAGCTGCACGCCCAGGCCCTTTCCGCCCTGGTTGTGCTTGGTGATGAAAGGCAGGCTGAGCTGGCGGGCGGCCTGGATCAGACGCTCCCGCCCGATCACGGCGATGGTCTTGGGAGTGAGGATCCCCATGGCGTGCAGGGCCGCATGCTGGCGCACTTTGCTCACCTCCAACGCGAAGGAACGGCTGCCGTTGATCACGCGACCCCCACGCTCCGCCAGCACCCCCAGCCACTCCCGCACATAGTGTATGCCGCCCGCATGGCCACGGGTGTGGGCGGACGGACTCATCCGGTTGATCCATACGCCGCCCGGAATGTCGCCTTCCACATGGAAGTCTCCGGTGCTCACGTCGTGAAGCACATAGGTAAGGTTTCGGGCGTCCAGGGCATGCACCAGGGGGGGCAGCCAGGCGGGATTTTCATAGAGAACGTGAATCATGGGCTTTCCTATAGAGGCTTCCGTCTGCGTGCAAGCGCGCGTTCCGGTTCCGGTAAGCGGCTTCATAGAGAGAACAGATAGATGCTGCCCGAGTAGCCACCATTTGTGTCGCTATTTCGGGCACCAAGCGCGAGATCGAGCAGGCCATCGCCGTCCAGATCACCGGCCACGTCCAAGGCGCTGCCAAAGCTCTCCGAGAATGTGGTGCTTTCAAAGAGCTGTCCGGCAGAGCTGGGGGTGACCCCCGGGGAAAAGGGGCCGGAAAACCACCAGAAGGCGCCCGAAACTCCGTCGCTGCGCGCGCTGGCAGGTGCTGTGATACCCAGGTCCAAGCTCCCATCTCCATTGATGTCGTGGGTGCTGGAAAGAGCGTAGCCGAAAAGGTCTCCCTCCTCCTCCCCCACAAAGCGGCCGTAGGCTTCACTCACCGAGGTCTGGCCTATGCGAGGGCTTAGAATGTAGACAACTCCTGCACCCAAGGTGTCTGCAGAGGCGATGATGTCGTCCAGACCATCGCCGGTGATGTCGGAGCTTCCCCGCAGCGGGCTGCCGGTGTAGCTCTCTTCTGCCTCTCCATACAGCGTGAGGTCGGCGTCGGTGATGGACGCGGCTCCGCTTGGCAGAGGACCGAAGAAGATCGAGACTTTTCCGGCGTTCAGGCCCATGGTCCGATCGCCGTGGCCCCCCATCGCCAGATCGGAGACACCATCGCCGTTCACATCCATGGCACCCACCTGCGCGTCTCCGACAAAGTCGCCGACGCCATAGCTTCCGTGGGGCGGGGGAGGGCCGGCGGGGGGCAGGCCCAGCCCGGTCACCGAGGCGTAGGCCTCCCCCAGGCTGAAGGTCCCCGCCGCGAAGGGCCCCGCGACCAGGTACAACCGTCCGCCGCCGCCATCTTCGCCGTCAAAGCCCGAGGCACCGATGAGCAGGTCCACCTCGCCGTCTCCCGTCAGATCGCCGGCGGGCCCCACGTTGATCCCGGCATAGTCCGAGATGTTCTCTCCGCGCCATGCGGTCGAATACACCTCTCCCAAGGAGTAAGAGCCCGGCTGTAGCGGCCCCGGAACCAGGTAGACCTTGCCGGCGTTCACGCCCGCCTCGGCATTTCCGATGGAGCTGACGACCAGATCTCCGGCACCATCTCCCGTCAGGTCGCCGGTCGCGGACATGCCGTAGCCGGCGTAGTCCAGGTCCACCTCGCCCACAAGGCAGGCGGCCGGTAGCTCGTCCAGCAGGTGCCCCCCCTTCGCGATCGGCCCGAAGATGGCGCAGACCCGGTTCCCCAAGTAGGCGGCGGCAAGCAGGTCATCCTGCCCATCCGCGTTGAGGTCACCCGCACCTTGCACGGCATTGCCCAGGCTGTCGGCGGGAGATCCCGATATTGTAGCCCAGTATACTGTTTCTTCGGGAGCCGGTTTTGCAGGGGGCTCCTCAGTTTCGGTCCCCCCGGTGGCGCAGCCCCACAGCAGTCCCCACATCAGGGATCGATCCGGTACACGCCAGTGTCCTTGTCGGTCACCCACAGTTGTCCGTCCGGGCCCAGCTCGATGCCGTACAGGCGCTCGGCGCCGAAGCCGGTATCCAGTCTTCGAACTTCCTTTCCATTCAGGTCTACTTCTTTCAATATGCCGCTGCCCCACTCGCCCACGATCAGGTGGTCCCCTACCATGGCCAGCCCGCCCGGCTTGTCCAGACCGTCCACCACAATGCCCCATTCCGCGCCATCCCAGCCCTTGTTGACCACCCCGGGGTCGTGGTTTCGGTAGTTTTTACCTTCACTTCCGGTGGTGGTGTCTACCCAGAGAATCCGCCCCCCACCGGTGTCCGCCACATACAGAATTTTGGTTTCTGCTTCGAAGACCATGTGGCCGGGAGCCTCGGGTACCCGGGTGACCTCGGGTTCGGACAGGCGGTGGACGATGGTGTCGTAGTGCTCGTCCATGCCGATGCCGTGGTCGGCCTGGAAGTCGTTCCGCACGATCGCGCTGTGTTCTCCGTCAAAGAGCCAGTAAACGTTTGCGGTTTCCCACGCAATTCCAACACAAAATGGGCTCTCATGGGCCATGTCCAGGTGGGAGCCCAGGCCGATGGGGTTCTCCACTCCGAAGATGTTCAGGTCGGTGGAATAGAGTACCGGACCCATGTAGTCATTGCCGGGGGCCTGACCGTTGTAGGTGTTGTTCGTCTCGCCGCATGCCGCAAATTGGGTGCCGGTGTCGAAGGAGAGTGCAGCAATCTCCTCCATAAAGTGTTCGGCCGCTCCTTCCTTTCGACGTTCATAGTCCTGCTCGGAACTGCCAGGATTGGACACAATAAAGGTGCGGTCGTCGCGGCGGTTCGCGATCCACAGGTTGCCGGAGGCATCAAAGCCTAGATCGCGGGGGTCATCCAGCTTTTCAGCCGTGCCCAGGATGTAGGTCCACGCCACCGAGCCGGGGCTGCCGTCGCCCTCGCCCAGCACGGAGATCTCTGGGAGCGCGCTGTCGGTCGAGCTCTCTTTCCCCGAACCGTCGGTGCAGGCGGCAAGGAGAAGGACGAAGGGCATGGATCGGTTCATCGTGGCTTCTCGGGGAGAAGGGGGGGCCGGTCAAGCCACCGGCGGGCCGACGTTGAGCCGGATGTAGCAGGTCTGGGGGTAGCCACCGGTTGGGGCGGCGTCAACGCATGGAGACTTAGGCTGACTGCCGGCCTTCGGTTCCGTAGTCTGACCGACAACTGCTGCTGGCGGTCGGGTTAGAGGGTTGGATGCGTTTTCTTGTGGTGGGCGGCGGCCTGATGGGCTGCGCGGTGGCGTGGGAGCTGGTGCGCCGGGGACGGCCGGTGACGGTGCTGGAGCGGGCGGTGCCCGGAGCAGAGGCCAGCTCGGCCGCCGCAGGTATCCTTGCCCCCCGCATGGAAGCACACGGGAAGGAGCCGGGGCGTAGCCACGGAATCCACTCTCTGGGACTCTATCCCACCTGGGTGCGGGCCTTGGAAGAGGCGACCGGTCTGGGCTGCGGGCTGTGGGCCTCGGGCCTGTACCGGGTCGTGGGGGAGGGGGAGGATCCGGAGGCCTGCCGCCCGGACACAGAGGCACGCTGGCGCACCGATCTGCCGCCCGCCTTCTCCCATGTCGCGGGCGCCTGGTGGTTGCCGGAGGAGGGCTCCGTGGAGCCGCCGCTGCTGGTGGCCGCGGTGCGGCAGGCGGCCGAGCGCGCGGGCGCGCACTTTGTGACCGGGGTGCCGGTGCGACGGGTGGGCATGGGAGGGGTGGAGCTGGAGGGGGGCCAGAGCCTGCGCGGAACACCCATCCTCTGCGCGGGAGCCTGGACCGGAAAGGTGGAGGGCATTCCTCCTCTTCCGGTGCGCCCGGTACGGGGACAGGTCATGGAGCTGCGGGCTGAGCCGGGGCGCCTGGAGCAGGTGGTATTTTGTAAGGGAGGTTACATTGTTCCGCGGCGGGACGGGCGGGTTTTGGTCGGGGCCACGATGGAGGAGGTGGGCTTTGAACGTGGCGTGACCCCGAAGGGCATGGCCTATCTGGCAGAGGTGGTGCGGCAGGGAGCGCCCTGGCTGGCCGACAAGCCGCTGGTGCGGAGCTGGAGCAATTTCCGTCCGGCCTCTCCGGATGGTCAC
This sequence comes from Alphaproteobacteria bacterium, assembly GCA_040376425.1. Lineage (GTDB taxonomy): Bacteria > Myxococcota_A > UBA796 > UBA796 > SXON01 > CAITDR01. The sequence continues at coordinate 9,390 of JBEIQS010000042.1, forward strand.
CCGATGCTGGGCGAGGTGGAAGGGGTCTATGTAGTCAGCGGCCACCACCGCAATGGCATTCTGCTTGCGCCGCTGACGGCGGTGGCCGTGGCGGACGCGCTGGTGGATGGACAGCCGGTACCATCCGGTTGGGAGCTGGAGCGCTTTCTGCCACTTTCGTAGGGAAGCCAGGGCGGTGTGGCGGGTTATAAGCGGCCATGCACATCCTCCTCTTCCTCCTCCTCCAGCTTGTTGTCTCCCCCTCCTTCGCGCAGGAGCTGGTGCCCGTACAGCCCGGCTACCCGGGGAAGGCGGTCACAGTGTCCACCAATGGGAAAGACATTGGAGTGGACTCCTTTATTGCTGCGATCCTGGATGGGAACAACTACCCCAAGTCGGCCACCTACTTCGGGGTGCCCGCACTGTTGGATTGTCGCACCCTGGGCCGCACCTCCGATGGGGCGGTGGTGGTGTACCAGCGCACCGGTGGCAACAGCCTGCTGAAGTCCCGCCACTATGTGATCGCGATGAAGGTCACCAAGCGTACGGATAGTCTGGCAGAAATCCAGTGGTTTTTGGTGAAGCACACCATAAATCCGGATGGTAGCTTTGCGGGGCCCTATGCAGATGCGCTCAACGCCAACAAGGACAACGCGGTGTACACGCCCTACAACCACGGCACCTGGCGCTACGATCGGACTGCAGGAACGATCACCTACGCGGCGGAGTCGGATGCAGGCGGATCAATTCCCTCCTGGGCCGTGAGCGAAGCGGCAGTGACCGCCTTCCCCCGCGAACTCATGCGCGTTCGTTGGGGCATCGAGTAGGGAATTTTCTGCAGGCGGCCACGTTCTCGGCTATCCTGTGATCGTGCTTTTCTACCTTCTCGCATGTGCAGCTCAGTCCCCCGGGGAGGCCGTACCGGCTCCAGGCCAGGGCGGCGGCGACTCCGCCGAGACGGTTGCGGTCTGTGATGTCATGGTAGAAAGCAGCTTTCCCGAGGACGGAGCGACGCGGCTCCCCGTGGATACCGTGCTGGAATTGCGCCTGTCGGCTCCGGAGCCGCACGCGGTCCTGGAGCTGGTAGGGGTGGAGGGAGAGCTGCAACGGCTGGAAGGAGGCCGTCTTTTACGCTGGACGCCGCTGGCTCCGCTGGAGGAGGGCAGCGATTTTCTGGTGCGGGCGCAGGTCTGTGGGGCCGGAATGCTCACCAGCTTTTCCACCCACTATCCGGAAGTACAGGTGGACCTGAGCGAGCGGGTCTATGGGCTGGACCTTGCACATGCAACCTGGGAAGAACCTGCCGAGCTGGGTGCGCTGCTGAGTGCGTTGCTGGGCGGGCCTGCGCTGTTGTTGGAGGTGGAGTCCCATCGGCCGCAGGAGCTGGAGCTGGCGCTCTGGACGGCGCTTCCCGATGAGCACCACGAGGGCCATGGCTGCAGCCGCCCGACGCACTTCGAAGGGGTGTCGTTCCAGGAGAATCCCTGGTTCAGTGCGGCGGCCCGGGATGGCTGGCTCTCAGGGGTCTCCGGACCGGTGCCGCTCTGGTGGCCGACCGTTTCTGGGACCTTTGCCGCGGATGGTTCCGCCATGGTGGAGCTGCGGATGGAGGCGCTGGTAGAGGCGGCCCCGCTGTCTTTGCTGATCGGCGAGGATCTCTGCGATATTGTGGAGTGCCGCGTCTGCCCGGGGGGAAAGGACTGTTTTCCGCTCGTCGCCTCTGCAGTGGCGGTACCCATGGTGGACGAGGAGTCGGTAGGCGACTGCTACTGAGCCGCGGTGCTGGCGGCGGCACGTCGTAAGCGGTCGTTGATGGCCGCACCAAGACCTTCGTCCGAGGCGGGCTCTACCACGATCACCGAGTAGCCGCTCTGATCCAGGCGTCGTAGTTCCGCATACAAAATGCGCGCATAGTCCGCTACCGGACGTGCCCTGAGCAGTCCCGGGCGCTCCCCCCGTCCCGAAAGCTCGGCGACCACCCCCTCGGGATCGGTGGACAACACCACCCTGGTTTTGGGGGCATAGTGGCTGGGCAGGGTCCCCGGAGCCGCCACATCGGAGGCTTTGCCCAGCGGACCCAGCCAGCGCTCCAGCTCCTCGGCGGTGACGCCGCCCGGACGCAAAATGGAGGGGTGCTCATTGGAGAGATCGACGATGGTACTTTCGACGCCCACCTCGCAGGGGCCACCATCCACCACAGGTAGATCGGGAAAGGCCTCCCGTACATGAGCGGCGGTGGTGGGGCTGACGGCACCAAAGCGGTTGGCCGAAGGCGCGGCGATGGGGCCCACCGCGCGGATCAGGGCGCGTGCGAGGGGGTGGGCGGGCAGGCGGACGGCGATGGTGTCCTGTCCTCCAGTTACTTCGTCGGGAATGACCGGGTGGCCATTTTCCCAGCGTCGCCACAGCACCAGCGTGAGTGGCCCGGGCCAGAAGGCCCGAACCAGCAGGTCGGCGCGTGGATCGGGGGCGGCCACCTGCTCGTAGTGGTCCAGATGTACGATCAGCGGATGTCCCGTGGGTCGGCCTTTCAACTGGTAGATCAGCCGGGCGGACTCGGGGTTGGTGGCCAGGCCGGCCAGACCATAGACGGTCTCGGTCGGCATCCCCACCAGCCCCCCCTCCTGGAGGATACGGACAGCTTGACGTACAGTGACCGAGGGCATGGCCCCCTATAACGCGCCCAGGAGCTGCTCGGCGGGATCGGGATCTGCTCCGAATTCGTTCCAGAAGAGGATAAGTTCTGGTCGAAGCGTACGAACACGCGAAGCCGCGTCCCGATCGACAATCAGCACCTCCGGGTTCTGATCGTCGCACCAGGCCAGGGCGACATGGCCGCAGCGAAGGTCGTAGGCCATACGCTCCGACAGGTCCAGGCGCCAGATCTCGGGCACCCTGGGGCTGCGGAACCAGAAGCGCTGCGGGCCGGGACGGTAGCGAATCCGGTGGGCGCGCAGGATCTGGCGGGGTGAAATCTCCAGGATCTCCCTTCTCTGCCGCTCGTTTGCCTCCCGACGGCGACGGATCAGCTCCTCCTCGCGGGCCTTACGGGCGGCCTCTATCTCGGCCGCCTCCCTTTTTTCGCGTTCGGCCTTGGTTTCCTGGTGTCCCTGCGCCTTCTTCTGCTCCTTGCGCAGCTCCTGCTCTACCCGCTGGGCGTCTTTTTTGCTGACCAGTCCGGCTTTGAGGAAGGAGTCGCGCAGGCTCATACATGGGCCTTATTGGGTTTGAGGGGGCGGGGCGAGCTACCGCGAAAAGCGCTTCAGCAGCTCCAGATAGTCCAGCCGGTCATGCGGCCCCGGTGCCCGAAAACGACCCGGAGAAAGCCCGCTGAGAAGCTGACCCCAGGGGCTTGGCTCTTGCAATGTCAAGAGTTTTTCCACGGCCTCGGGTGCCACCGCGCCGCGTTTCAGGATGTCTTCGATCTGCTGGCGTGCGGAGAGCTCGGAGAAGGCGGAGTGCTCCAGGACGGCACGCAGGCCGGCCTCCCCCACCTCGCCAGAGCCGAAGAGCACCAGGGCGGCTTGGAACCAGGTACGCACCGGGATCACCCGGGAGCCCAGGGGGGCAAAGATCTCCGGGCTGCGGCCACGGGCAAGGTGGATGAAGATACGGTCCACTGCCTCGGTTTTCTGGACCTGGCGCAGGGCGGCCAGGGCCTCGACCACATGATCGGGGTAGGCGCCTTCCGCCTCCAAGATTCTGGAAAGCTCCAGGGCTGACAAACGTCCCGAGATGGCGTCGGCGTAGATGGAGTAGACCAGGGCATCCACCTCCGCATCATCGCCAAAAAGAGACTCTCGGACGTGGGGAGCATGGCCGATGCGCCCTTCTAAAAGCCGAGGAAGTTTGTAGCCAAACTGGCCCCGAATGGCGCGAAAACGCCCTTTGCGAAGGTTGCGCAAGTTGTTCTTGAGGATAAATTCGTCGAAGCGCACCCCATCCAGGCGCAGCTTCTCCTCCAGCCGTCGTCGCATCTGCGTGGGCGAGCCGGAGAGAAAGACGATCCGGGGCGTTGATCCATCACGTTCGGCGCCGAGCGCCTTCAGCAAAGGGGGCGCACCCGGAACAGAGCGCTTGGCACTGGCGGGCTCCACCGCCGAGCGCAGGAGGCCGCGTACCGAGTCGATATCTGTTTCCAGATACGTTTTATCTAAATCCCACCGGTAGATTTGCCGGGTCATCCACCCACCCGGCGCATCCCTTTGAGCTGCGCATCCACCCGGGGGGCCAGGGCAGCGGCGATGGCGCCGTCGTGCGCCGGCTGCCGGGCGATCCCGAATTCCACAGGCGTATCGCCCATCAACTCCAAAAGCGACTTGCCCGCCGGGCCCGCCAGCATCGAGCCACCCACTTCCACCCGGGTGATGCCGGGCAACAGCGCATGCAATTCCCGAACCACCCCGCGGAGGGCATCCGCCATCCGAAGGAGGGCCTGCATGCCGGCGGGATGGCCAAGATCGAGGAGCGCTTTCAGGTGGTGGCCCGAGGTGCGGGGATCAACGGTCTGGCCGGCATCCCCCAGGTAGCGCGCCAGGCCGGTATTGGAGAGGTAGGTGCGCATCGCGCCGGCGATGGGGAGGTAGGTGTGGGGGACCGCATTGGGCCCCACGTCCACCACGAGGCGACCCATCTCGGTGGCCCAGACCATACCATCGGAGTCGATCCAGCATCCGCCGAAAGACGTTCCGATCTGGAGGCGCACCACGCGGCGGGCGCCCTGGGCCGAAAGGTGCCGTCCCAGGTTGGAAAGGTCGTTGAAAATGGCGACGGGCCCCTCCACCAGACCGGCAGCCACCCGACCGGAAAATCCGTCAAAAGCCTCGGTGGATCCGACCCGTTCTCGCATGACCGTGGACAGCTCCAGCACCCGGCCGCCCACGCCCATCGGCGATGCGAGGCCGATGCCCAGCGATCCAGGCTTTTGTCCGGCCTGATCGCTCAGATCTTCTAAGAGGCGGCGGCAGCGGTGTATCAGCGAGCCGATCCCGCGTTCGCCTTCCGGCCATGTGGGGATGGATGCGGTGCCCGCGAGCTTGCCATCGAGGAGAATACAGCCTTTGATGGTGGTTCCGCCGATATCCAGGCCTGCGGCCGGCCCACTTGCCGACACCACCTCTGGCCGATCCACGGCGGGTAGATCATAGACCGATGCGGTTTCAACCGGCGCTTCTCCGGCGAGGTGGATGCCCACCTTGTGGATGGAGCGGATGGCGCCCAAGGTGGGCTCCAGGCGGTCGGCGGCGATGGGGGCTTCCAGCTCGACCGCAGCGGGATTGTGCAGGAGCACGCCATTGTGCAGGCGCAAGAGCACCAATTTGCCTGCCTCTGCGGTGGCGGGGGCAAAGATCGCGAAGCTGCGCACCGGAGCAGACGAGGACATTCCCGATAGGAAGCGGACTTTCCAGGCGATTGCGCGGGGGTGTTCCCCCAGATCGGAGAGGCGGTCAGCAAGAGCGAGCATCGCGCCCGCATAACCCGGCGGCGGGAAGGGATCCCGGCTTGCCGCTGTAGGAGCAGCAGCCTACACTGGGGGGGGATGTTTGTCCTTCTGCTTTTGCTGGCCTGTCCCCGCTCCTCCAAGCCCTGCACGGAGCTTAGTCTGGAAGACTGTGCTGCGGCGCCCGGTTGTTCCCTCGTCACCGGGCAGTCGGCCACCCAAGGAGACGACTGCACGGACCTGGGCCGGTCGGAGCCGGTCGCCTGTATGAGCGCACGGGACTCCTGCGGCTTCTTCGCACTTTTTGCAGGCCCCGGCGATGGCACCTGCTTCCGGCTGGGCGGCGCTTGTGTGCCGGAAGGCTGGGGGGATTGCTCTTTTGAGACCGATACGGGGAGTCTTTGTCCCTGAGGCAACTGAATGAGGCCTCATTCATTCCGCTCAGGGCACCAGCCGCTCTCCGATCACCTGCTTGCTCAGTCCCCGCAGCCCGATCAGCACCGACTCCCCATCGGGCGCCACCGCCAGCTCGGCATAGGTGGCCTCCGCATACCGCTCGCCGCTGCCTTCCTGGATGTAAAAGGCATCGGTGCCAATCCATAAGCTATTAAAGCCCCGGTGGTAGCGGATGCGCAGCTCGTCGGGGGTGAGGGGGCTTCCATCGTCCAGGCGCACGAAGGTGGCCACCGCGGGGGCGCCCTCGGCTTCGTTGATGAACTCCTGCAGCACCGGATCCGGCGGCTCCCGTCGTAACACCATCACTCCTTCCCAGTCCCAGTCCTTGGTCTGATCCGGGCGTCCGCCGCGCCCTCCCCGGAACAGCAGATCCCACAGGCCCGGGCGGTTTCCGCGCAACTGCGACGCCACGGCGTACTCCAGCCTCAGGTAGTCCCCGGACATCAACGAGCGCGGGTCGCGGCCGGCCAGCTCCAGCAGGATGCGCGGAGCCGTGCGCAGAAGGTCCTCTTTGGCTAAGATCATCGGGTTGTATAGAAGAAAAAAAGCGACCAGCCAGGTGACCAACACACCCACAGTGCCCCATCGCTGCCCAGAGGAGGTCAGGCCGGCGACGCCCGCCGCCACCTCTCCTCCCGACAAAAATCCCCGGGCCCGCAGGTACAGCCGCAGGCCAAGCAGTACCGCTCCGCTCGCCGCCAGGACCCCTGCCTTGGTATACAGATCCAGGTTGAGCTGGTAGTAATATCGGATTCCAAATCCGACCAACACCACAACCGCCAGACCGAAGGCGGCCTTCTCCCGACGGGAGTAGGCCACCACCAGCCCGGCCATTCCCAGGCAGACTCCCGGGTTCCCCCAGGTCAACGCGGCAATCCCCACCGTGCCCATGCCCGCCACCAGTCCCAGCTCGCTCAGCAGCACGCCCCGCCGGTGGAGCTCGCGTCCGATTGCCGCAATTGCCACCATCGGTCCCACAAATTGCGGCCAGAGCTGATGGGGAAGGTAGTCCCTTGCCAGGGAAACGCCCCCTGCGCCGAAGGCAAGAAACAGAAAGCTCGCCCACAAGAGCGGTCCCCGCGCCGGCGTCCACCGTGGGGGAAGGCGCTCCGGCCAAAGAATAGCGAACAACAGAACTGATCCACCGGCCAACGCACCTACATTGCCGATGCCGAGCCCCTCTCGTTCCCAGGCCCCCCAGACCAGGGTGCTCAGGCAGAACAGGACTGCCAAAAAGCGGATCAACACTTCCCGGTGCAGCAGTACCAGCAGCCCTCCCAGGCCCACCTGCACAAAAGTCTGGGTACTTCCCTCCAATTCCAACCCCGCGCCCGTTCCGATGGCGGTCAGGGCCCCCATCGCCCAGGCCATCGCGAGCTGCCGCGCCAACAAGCCCTCGCTCCATCGGCACAACACCACCGATGCCCCGCCCAGGAAAACCCCGATGGGGAGAAGGAAAGTGGCCTCTCCGATTCCAAGCAGGGTCCCCAGGCCCACCAGAAGGCTCAGAAAGCCGCAGGAAGCGGCCCATGCACCCACTCCGGCGAGCACCTGCACCGAAAGAGGGGTTTCTTTGGGCACATCTTCCAGTCGGATCTCTGCCCGGGCCTCCTTGGTCAGCAGACTTTCTGCTTGCAACACCGATAAAAGTGCGTCCAGCTTCATGGCCGCGCCTCCCCGCCCTTCCACACCGCCCAGCTCATCCCCGCGGCCAGAACCGAGAGCACCAGCGCGAGCCCGCCGTAGGCAAGAAAGTCCAGAGGAGGACCCAGTTTGAGTTTATCTACAATTATATAGCCCTGCGTGGCGACCTGGATCAGGAACCCGGCTCCGGCCATCGCCAAGAGCGCGCGGTCCCGGCCCAACAGCCGGCCCCGAAGCAGTTGAAGCAGCGTGATTCCCACCCAGCTCCCCGCCACCAGCCAGCCACCCTCGTAGAGTTTTGGAGCGAGCATCCACGCGGCAGTACTCAAGGTTGGGAGGATCCAGGCGAAAAACATCCAGATCCACACCGACCATCGCGGCAGGCTTAGGCGCAGGCTGCCCAGCTCCCACAGCAACCACGGCAGCAGGTGCCACAGGCTTACCAGCAGCATCCCGTTGCGCATGTGGTCCAGGCCGATCGGTCCCTGGAGCCGCCACCACAGGGCCAGCGCCACCGCCCCCACCTCTACCGCCATCACCGCCAGTGCGCTGCTACGTCCCACTGCTACCAGCGGCACAGAAAGGGCCGCCCAACCGGCAAAAAGCTGCCAGGGATCCCGTCCGGTTTGATAGGTCTGCCCGAAGAGGGCAAGACTCGCTCCGATCAGCAGAAAAGCACCCAGCGAGCTGCCAAAACCGGCAGCACTCTGGGGGCCGCGCCACAGCGCCACCCCCACCAGCAGCCCCAGCGCCACCTGCACGGCGACAAAGGCGTCGCCGCGCTCCAATTGATCCCAATTATAGGCGAAAAAGTAGATAGTGGCCACGGCGATGAGCGTCGCACCCATCGCAGCGAGTGCCCGGCTGCTCAGGTCGGCCCACTCGCGCGGATCCCGCGGGCGATCGATCAGGGCCAACCCGCGGCGCAGCGCCTCGTCCGATAGTTTCCCGTGGCGGTGCAGGTAGAGGAGCTGCCGCGCTCCGACGGGTTGATCGTCCATTTTTGGAAGCTATCGCCAAGTCGGTGGCGCGGCAAAATTGGGCCACGGGCAACCTTGCGGCCCCGCCTGACCTACACCATCATCCGGCGCAAAAGCTCGGTATCTTCCAATACTTCTCCGGCACCCAGCGCCACACAGCGCATGGGATCTTCCGCCAGCAGCACCGGCAGCCCGGTGGCATCCCGCAGCACCTCGTCCAGGTTCTGCAGCAAGGCACCGCCGCCTGCCAGCACCACACCCTGATCGATGATGTCCGCCGCGAGCTCCGGCGGGGTCTGCTCCAAGGTGGTGCGTACCACCTCGATGATCTGCGCGATGGAGTCCTGGAGCGCCTCGGCGATGTCGTCCGAGGTGATCTCGAATTGCCGGGGGATCCCCTGGCCGAGATCCCGCCCCTTCACCAGCACGCTCTTCCGTTCGGCCAACGGCGAGGCGCAGCCGACCGCGATCTTGATCTCTTCTGCCGTGCGCTCGCCGATCAGGCAGTTATACCGCCGACGAATGTACTGGGTGATCGCTTCGTCCATGGAGTCCCCTGCCACCTTCAGGGACTGGCTGACCGCTACACCGCCCAGGCATAACACCGCCACTTCCGTGGTTCCCCCACCGATATCCACGATCATACTGCCCACCGGCTCGTTCACCGGCAGACCGGCGCCCAGAGCGGCCGCCATGGGCTCGGGGATCAGAAAAACCTCGCGCGCACCGGCGGAACGGGCACTTTCCTGCACCGCGCGCTTCTCCACCTCGGTGATGCCGTAGGGGATGCAGACCACCATGCGGGGGTGCAGCAACAGCCGCTTGCCCAGCGCCTGCTCGATGAAATAGCGCAGCATGGTCTCGGTGATCTCAAAATCGGCGATCACCCCGTCTTTCAGCGGGCGCACCGCCACGATGTTGCCGGGCGTACGCCCCACCATCCGCTTGGCTTCCGCCCCGATGGCCTGGACCTTTCCCCAGGTATTCCCCGGACCTCTGGCAACCGCCACCACAGAGGGCTCGTCCACCACGATGCCGCGCCCCACGGCGTAGACCAGGGTGTTGGAGGTGCCCAGATCGATGGCAATGTCGTTGCTGAGAAATCCCAGCGCCTGATCGATCACCTGCCCACCCCCAGATTCAAGACCATAACCTGTTTGGGCTCATCTTTTGAATTTTGCGCCCTGGCTGTCGTCCTTTACCACGAGGGGGCGCCCGGTGGTCTCGGCGAGCTTCTGCGCTTCGATCTCCAGCGGGCTGTTGCTCTGCGCAAATACAAACCGTTCGCCATTGGTGGAGATCACCTCGATCTCGTAGTGGAGCGGCGAGGCGTTCCGGTCCAGCTCAATCGAAGAGATCTCTTTGAAGCGGATACGTTCCGCTTCCGTGCGATCGGCGTAGGTGATGGTGAAGACGATGGATTCCGTCTCTTCGTCCACCGTGACCCGCCGCGACGCACCGGTGGTGTGCTGGTAGGCATAGCTGGCCGCCGCCACCATCGAGGTGCCAAAGGCCAGAAAAAGGATCGGCCAAAGCGGAGACTGCCGCTTGGGCGGAGGCAGGTTGAAGTCGAAAAAGCAGTGCTTACAGAGGTTCGCGATGGTCGGAACCTCGGCGCCGCAGTTCGGGCAGATTTTGGTATTCATGCGGCTCCTCTCCTGACCTGCGGGTCTCCAGGTGGCGCCTCTTTTACCGGATGGACGGGATCCCCGTCAAGGCGCAATTGTACAGGGTCCGTCATACCTGCGCGGCAAGGCGGGAGGTTAGAGGAAAAAATGCTCTCCCCGACCCTGTCCCCCCGCATGATCGCCCTGCCTCTTTGGGGCGCGCTGATGGCCCACAGCAGCCTGATCGAGCGCCACCGGCCCCTGCTGGAGCTTACCATTTCCCCTAGACATCGGCCTCCGGCGGCGGCCGATCTGGCCCGCCTCGCCGATGCCCCCATCGCCGGGCTGCGGATTCGGGTGGAGGCGGTGAGTGGGGTGGGCCTGGCCGGGCTCTCCGTACTCTGGGCGGCCCTGCTGGATCTGCGGAAGCGCGGCAAAAAAGTCTATATGGAGCTGGAGCATGTGGGCAACGCCGAGCTGCTCCTGGCCTCTGCCGCCAGTCGGGTCTGGCTGCGACCGACGGTATCGGTGTGGGCCCTGGGTCTGGGCGGCTCTATGACCTTCTACGGCGACCTTCTCGCCCGTTTTGGGCTGCAATTCGACGTGGAGGCGGCGGGTGCATACAAAAGTTTCGGCGAAGCCTTTGCGCGTGGCTACCCCTCGGCCGCCAACCGGGAGGCCAACGAGAGCCTCATCCAGGGCTTGCAGGCCGAGCTGGAGCAGATGATCGCGACGGGGCGCGGAATTCCTGCGGCTGAGGTGCGCGCGGCGATGGTGGCGGGCCCCCTTTCGGCGCCCGACGCGGTGCGCCGGGGGCTGGTGGATGCCTGTGGCTGGCCGGATCAGGTGGACGAGGAGCTGAAGAAGCTGTTGGAGGTGGAGGATCTGGTGCAGGTGCCCTTTGCCTCCTGGCTGCGGCCCCGGCGTCGGCGGGATGTGCTGGAGCGATGGATGCGCGGGGGGAAGCGGGTGGTGGTGATGCACCTGCGAGGGGCGGTGGTGGACGGGGAGGGTTCGGCCGGCGCCGAGGTGATCGCGGCGATTCCGGTGGAGGCCGCGCTGCGGGAACTCGAGGAGCGCGACGACGTGGGGGCGCTGGTGCTGCATATCGACTCCCCCGGAGGCTCGGCGACGGCTTCGGACCTGATCTGGCGGGCGGTCAGCCGGCTGCAGCGCCTTTTTCCGGTGGTGGCGGTGATGGGGAACGTGGCCGCCTCCGGGGGCTACTACATCGCGGCGGGGGCCGGAGAGATCCTGGCCCAACCGACCACGATCACCGGCTCGATCGGGGTGGTCGGGGGAAAAATGGTGCTTGGACCTGCCTTGGAGCGCCAGGGTGTCCACAGTTTTCCGGTCTTGGGTGCGCCACAGGCGGACATGTTGAGCCCGATGGCGGCCTTCCGCCCCGAGCAGCGGGAGCGCTTTCGGGCGAGTCTTCGGGACTTTTATCGGTGTTTTCTGGAGCGGGTGTCGGCGGGACGGCGGCGGTCGGTGGAGTCGGTGGAGCCGGTGGCGCAGGGGCGGGTGTGGACGGGGCGGCAGGCGCTGGAGCATGGGCTGGTGGATCGTCTGGGGGGTTTGGAGGAGGCGGTGGCGCGTGCGGCCCAATTGGCCGGCCTGGACGCTCCGCGTCGGCTGGATCTCCGCCCCGGACCCCCGGTAAGCCGAATCTCGCGTTTGCTGCGGGGCCTGATGCGTGATGCCGTGCCGGAGCTTCGTTTGATCGAAAATGTGGCACCGGAGCTGCGCAGCTTTATGTCCCTGAAGGACGGGATCTGGGCGATCTGGTTGTGGCGGGTGGAGCTGTGAGTCAGAGGTTCTCTCCCTCTGCGGAGGAGGGGAGGGCACCCCTCCGGGGTGGCTGAACGGGCGTATCTCAGTATAGACGTCTAAACTGAGGAAAAAGTCGGAGACAGGGGGATAGAGGCAGCTTTTTTCGAGATCGGGCGAGGCGCGCGCGGCCGGGGTCCGCGAGCGCCTTTGGGGCGGCCTTCAGCGTCCGACGTCACGCCGGCGTTTTCCGGGCAGCGCCACCGCCGTGCCCAGCGAGGCCGGCAGCTCCAGGATGGCCTGTACCTGCTTTTTCGAAGAAGACGACGCGCATAAGGCTCAAGCAGAGTTTGTGAGCAGATTCTGGGATCGCCTTCCGGCGCCGTTGTGGGAGGAGTTTGGGCGATCGGCGGGAAATAGGAGGGGGTGATTCGGAACCAGGCACTACGCCGCAATCAACTGCGGCGTGCGCACCCGATGTCCCTTCAACTCTTCGCCTACCAGCTTGCACAGACGATGCAGCGTGCGCTGTTCCTGTAAAAATACCTCTTGAAGCTCGTTGCTGGCGCTGAGCAGTTTTGCGTCGAAACCTTTCAGGCCAAGGGGGCGCACATGGATGGTGTAGCTGCCGGCTACGCCGTCCAGGTCCAGATTTACACGCACGTCGTATTCGGGTGGATGTTCGGCGGGGGTTTCGATTTTTAATAGGCGGACTTTCAGGGGGATAAATCCTCCAAAACCATGATGGTGTACTCCCAAAGCTCGAAAAACTCTGCAAAGGGGATTCCATAGCTTAAGCCTACCGGATCGCGAATCCAGACGACACCTTCCTCGGAAATCCCGTCCACAACCACCCAGTGGCCCACATGGCCAATTCCCAACGGCTCCAAAAGCGCGGCCCAGGAACCAAGCTGATCCGCCATCTGTGAGATAAATTCCCAAGATATCTGCATATTTTCGGCAAGAAAGGCCCCACGCCAGAGGAGGTGGAACATTCGCTCATCCGCTCCGCAAGCCGCTCGGCAGTTGCCGGCAATGGTAGCCTTTCTCCAATAAATTCCTGCGAAATCTGGATTCCGCGATCCAGAAAGAGCATCTCGCCGCAGGCTGGACCGCAACCCTCCTCACGAAGCTGACGCACCACAGGCCGCGACTCAAGCCGAGGGATCCGGGTCCAATCCCAGCCCCGATGCCCGGCTCCAGAAAACTCGTCCATGTCCTCGGGTTAACCTGGTCTCTCCTAGGCGCACAGGCGAGGATTGACCCTGACCCCGCCGACCGGACACGCTGCCACGCTCCCCGACCAGGCTACCGCTTCGCTGCTCTGCGTGCCTTTCAGGTCCCGGGCTCTTTACGTGGATCTTCGTGGTACTCCACGCCCGCTAACCCCTTCATATTCTCATCGGAAGTCACCAGGCTAAGCCCGTGCTCCCGACAGATCGCGCAAATCAAGGTGTCACAGGCAGGTAGTTGATGTTTATGGGCAATAGACGCGCCTTCTCGCGCCGCAGCGCTCGACAAGGGGCGAACACCACCTTGTAGCATTGTTGCCGCGTAGGAATCTGCCTTATCTTCGCCCACTTCTTGAAGTGCCCATCGATAGACTTCGTACAAGACGATGGACGTCACTTTCATCTTCTTTCGAAGCGCAGCAGGAAGGGGGATACTTCCAGATTCGGACAGCTTGGTCCCGCGTGTCATGGAGACCTCCACCTGGAAGATTCGCCGGGTTCGGGGCGTGCCGCTGCCACCCCGATAGGCGCTTGCGGCGCTCGGGCCGCACGCGCCTTGCGCGATCTGGAGGATCCTCCTCTTATTTCCCCTGCCTTCGGCGGCCTTTCTGGGCTGTGGTGCCCCCTCGGGGACTCTGGCCCTACCGGTATTTCCAATTGGAAATACCCGCCCCCTCAGCCCCCATAGGCCCGTCGATACTGCATCAGGTAGCCTAAAACCCTCCGTACATAGCGGCGGGTTTCCGTGAAGGAGATCTCTTCGCAGAACTCGTCGATGGGCGGGCGCTGGCTATAGCTGCCCAGCCAGCGCTCCACCGCCGCCGAGCCGCCGTTGTAGCCGGCAATCACCAGCGGAAGTGTGGGTTGGATGCTTGCATTCTGGAATTGCCGCTGAAGCTGCCCCAGCTCGCGGGTGCCCAGGCGCGCATTGACCCCGGCGTGGTAGAGCTGGTCCACATGGAAATTAGGAAGATCGACTGCCAGATCGGCGGCCAATTGGGGCATGAGCTGCATCAGACCCCGGGCCCCGGCGGGCGAGGTGACCGAGGGGTTCAGCCCACTTTCAGCATTCATAATGGCGTAGGGAAGCAGGGGATCCAGGCCGGCTTCGGCGGCAAGGCTCTGTACGGTCGCGTGGTGCGGGCGCGGGTAGCAGGCCGCGCGGGCGGCCGGTGAGCTGCTGCAATAGGGCGCGGCCAGATCCTTGGCACCCTGGTAGTCCTCGGCGGACAAAAGCACCCAGGCCATCGCAATGCTGGCGTCCTTTCCGGCACTTTTGGCCGCCGCAACATGGCTGTTCAGCAGGGGACGGGCCCAGTCCGCCATGCCCCCGTCCAACAGCAGCATCGCTGTCTTCAGGGTGGGGCGTGCCTCCACAAAGCCGGCGGGAAAGGCCGGAGCGGCCGGATCCTCTGCCAGTGGCGGCGCAGCAATGCCCAGGCGCTGCTGTACAAACCAGGCATAGGGTGAGGTGGGGCTGTCGGAAAGCAGCTTTCGAAGCGCCGCTTCGTCGTTCTGAAGGCGGGCCTTCCAGTAGCGTGCGGCCACCACCCGCTCCGCGTCGCCGCCGCCGCTGATCACCGCTTCGAAGGCGGGGACCGCCTCGGCCCCGCGCAACTTGTAGGTGGCCCAGGCGGAAAACCAGCGGGCATCGGTCAGGAACTTGCCCTTGGGGTTCCGTTGCTTGTACACGTCGAAGCCCGCGATGGCCTCTGCCCAGTTCTTGGCGTCGAAGGCCATATAGGGGATTTTGTAGATGGCTTCGTCGGCCTGGGAGGTGCCAGGGTACTTCGCAGCGACATCCTGGTAGATCTCGGCCGCCGCTGCGTAGTCTCCCCCGCGTGCGGTGGCCAGCGCGTAGGAGAAGTAGGTGGAGGCCGAGTTTTCCGCGCCGCCCCGCGCATACCACTCCACGGCCCGTTGGTACTGGCGAGCGTCAAAAAGGGCCTCTGCCATGAACAATTGCTCGGAGGCCGTATCGAAGGGGTCCTGGGTGTGGATGGCGTCCAGCAGGGGCAGCGCGAGGTGGGCAAGGCGCATCTGCAGGAGGGTTTTGGCGCGGGCCATGGCCAGACTTCGACCGTCGGTCGAAGAAAAATCAGGCAGGATGATCCCGTGATCCAGCAGCATCTTCGAGGCCTTCTCTGCCCAGGGAGAGGTGGGGTGCCGGGTCCACACCGCCTGTAGCGTGCCGATGGCATTGACGGTGTCGGCCCGATCCTGGGCGCCGACGGCCAGCCAGTACCGGGCTTCGGCCGCCTGTGGCCCCTCCAAGAGCCCGCGCAGCATATCCCGTGCTTCCAGGCTTCGTTTATCCTCTACCAGGGCCCGTCCGCGCAGCAGGGTCACCTCCGCAGAGGCGGGGGCCAAGGCCAGCTCCACCTCGGCCTCCTTGGGCTTTCCCCGCTCCAAAAGCGCTTTCCCCCGCAGCAGAGCGGCATAGGGGGCCAGCTCCCCGCTCCGCAGCGGCTGAAGCAGCTCCAGCGCTGCGCCGGTCTGCCCCTGCTCAGCCTGGCAGCGCCCCAGGGCAAGGCGCTCCAGGTCGTTGGCCGGGGCGGTCAGGGCCCGGCTTACGCTTTGGCAGTCCCCGGTGGCCAGATCAGCAGCCCACGGGGGGGCTGCCCAGAGTAGGGATGTCAAGAGCAGGAGCAAAGAACCTCCGAAGCAGTTGCTATAACCGGAGGGGAGTCGTAGGGCCCGATCCGGAGTCATCTGTAGACACCCGTGCCTCCCCCGGGCGTCCTTACGGGCCCCTCACAATGCTGTGACAATTCGCGTGCACGCTGCTATGGTTCCCGTCGTATGGAGAGGAAACTTTGCGCGCGATGATCCTGCTGCTCCTTCCCGGTTGTGCAACCTCTGTAGACTCACAGGTGGAAGCTGGGCTTCCGGCGTCGCCGGCGCCTGCGTTGCCGACCGTCACCACCGCGTGGGAGGCTTCGGTCACTCCCGCGTTGCGCGCGGCTTTGTCCGGTTTTCATGAGGTGGAAGAGGGAGTGTTTCAGGCACAGGTGGCCGATACCAGTGCGATTCTTAACGATGGCGGCTTTCGTTCCGGCGATCTGAGCCTGCAATTTGTGGCATGGGGTCGCGAAGGCGCGGTTGAACCGGTGCGGCCGGGCAAGCTGGAACAGGGAGCCTGTAGTCCCGCCAAAGATCCGATGGGCGACTGTGTACCGCGCGTGGAGCGTACGGATGCAGGAATCACCGAGTGGTGGCAGGGAGGCGGCGCAAGCTTGGAGCAGGGCTGGGATATTGATGCGGCCTTGCCCGGTGCAGGCGCGCTGAGCCTGGAGCTGCTGGTGGAGGGTGGGCTGGCCGTTGCGGTGGGTGAGGAAGCCATGATCTACGCCGAGGATGGCCGGATCTGGACCTACGGCGCTCCGTTGGCCTGGGATGCCGAGGGTCAGCCCCTGGGCGCCTGGTTGGTGGTGGAAGAGGGCACGATCCGCGTTCAAGTGGACGATCAAGGCGCGGTCTATCCGATCACCGTGGATCCGATGGTCACGACGGCGACGACCACTCTGACCAGCTCGGACTATGCCTACTTCGGCTATTCGGTGGCAGGCGCTGGGGATGTGAACAACGACGGCTACGACGATGTGGCGATCGGGGGCTTCTACTACAACTATGGCGACGGCGCGGTCTACATCTACCACGGCAGCTCCACCGGCCTGGCGACCACCGCCGCCACGCGTCCGACATCCACCGAGTACGCCTATTTTGGCAATTCTGTCGACGGCGCGGGCGACGTGAACAACGACGGCTACGATGACATCGTGGTGGGGGCGCCTTACGGCGCGAGCTACGCCGGGCGCGCCTACGTCTACTATGGCAGCGCGAGTGGAATCCAGAGTACCGGCTTCTCCACACTTTCGGCCTCCTCCACCAGCTACTACGGCTTTGCGGTCGGTGGCGGCGGCGACGTGAACAACGATGGCTATAGTGACGTGGCGGTGGGCTGCTATGCCTGTAACAGCTACTATGGCACGGCCTATGTGTACTATGGCAGCTCGGCGGGTACCGTCACCTCCAGCTATACCACCCTGTATCCAGGCTATTACAGCTATGCCGGCTACTCGGTTGCCAACGACGGCGACGTCAACGGCGATGGCTATGATGATGTGTTGGTGGGTGCCAATTACTATAACTATGGCTACGGTGCCACCTTCGCCTACCACGGGAGCGCGAGCGGCGCGTCGACCGGCTTCACTTGGGGAGTTGCCTCCAGTACCTACGCCTATTGGGGCGTTGATGTTGCCTATGCCGGTGACACCAACAATGATGGCTACGATGATGTTGTAGTCGGAGCCATGTACGCCAACAGCTACTACGGTGGCGCCTACCTGTTCCGCGGCTCCAGCACGGGCCTGTCCACGACGGCCACCACGTCGTTGACGGGGCCCTCCATCTACAGCTATTTTGGCTATTCCGTGGCCGGCCTGGGTGACATCTCCGGCGATGGCTATCGCGACATTGCGGTGGGTTCTTACGGCACCTACTCGACCTACGTCTATGAGGGCGCCTCCACCGGCTACAGTGCCGCGACCACCCTGACCGGCACTGGCTACTTCGGCTTTGCCGTCGATGGCGCCGGAGACACCAACGGCGACGGCCGCCGCGAGCTGATTGTAGGGGACTACTCAGGCTCCAGCTACTACGGCACCGCCTACCTGTACTCGGGCGATGTCGACGCGGATGCCGATGGCTACGGATCGCTCACCGACTGCAACGACGCGGATGCCACCATCAACACGGGCGCCGCCGAAGTGGCTGCGGACGGCATCGACCAGAACTGCAACGGGGGCGACTCCTGCTATCGCGACGGGGATCGCGATGGCTACGGCGGCACCACCGTGGTGGCCAGTGCCGATCTGGACTGCACCGATGCGGGCGAGTCGACCACCACCACCGACTGCAACGACAGCCGCGCCACCATCAACCCCGCGGCGGCCGAAACGGCGGCCAATGGCACCGACGAGAATTGTGACGGCGCAGAGACCTGCTACCGCGACGGCGATCGCGACGGCTACGGTACCACCACCACCGTCAGCTCCACCACGGATCTGGACTGTGCGGACTTCGGGGAGTCCTCCTACTCCACCGACTGTAACGACAGCAACTTCTACATCTCGCCCGGTTCTACCGAAGTCTGTGACAGTGCAAACGCGGATGAGGATTGTGACGGTCTGGCCGACGACGCCGACAGCGGCGTGACCGCCGGACGCTCCACCTACTATGTGGATGCCGATGCCGACGGCTACGGCAGCACCACCTCGGGTCAGTTCTGCGACCTGCCGGCCGGCTACGCCAACAATCGCACCGACTGCAATGATGCGAATGCGGCCATCAGCCCCGGCGACCCCGAGATCTGCGACAGCGCCAACGTGGACGAGGACTGCGATGGCACCGCCGACGACGCCGATGTGGGCACCACCGGCGAGACCACCTGGTATCGCGACGGCGACAGCGATGGCTATGGCCTCTCCACCTCGGCCCAGTCACTCTGCGACCAGCCCTCGGGCTATGTAGCCGACAATACAGACTGCAACGACGGCAACGTGGCGATCAACCCCGCCGCCACCGAAGTCTGCGACAGCAACAACACCGACGAAAACTGCAATGGCCTGGCGGACAACAACGATCCGGCGGCCGCAGGCACCTCGGCCTACTACCAGGACAGCGATGGCGACGGCTACGGCGATCCCGCTATGCCCGGCAGCTACTGCGACCAGGCCTCCGGTTTTGTAGCCAACAATACAGACTGTGATGACCAGAACGCCGCACGCAGCCCCGGGCTCCCCGAGCTCTGTGACGCGGCCGACCTGGACGAGGACTGCGACGGACAGGCGGATGATGCCGACAGCTCCGCCCCCGCCAACCGCAGCACCTGGTACACCGATGCCGACGGCGACAGCTACGGCGACAGCAGCACCGCGCAGCTCCTCTGCAACAGCCCTGCCGGTGCCGTAACCGTAGCCGGCGACTGCAACGACGCGGACGGGGCCATCTCGCCCGCCGCCCAGGAGATCTGCGACGCCGCCAACACCGACGAGGACTGCGACGGCAACGCCGACGACGCGGACAGCAGCGCTCAAGGTCAGAGCACCTGGTATGTGGACCTGGATGGCGACAGCTACGGGGACACCACCCGGCCGCAGGTCTGGTGTGATGCGCCCGCGACGACCGTCGCCGCCTCTGGCGACTGCGACGACCAGAACGTCGCGATCAATCCGCTCGCCCAGGAGATCTGCGATGCGACGGACACTGACGAGGACTGCGATGGCGTGGCCGATGATCAGGACAGCAGCGCGGTCGGCCAGACCCCGTGGTATGCCGACAGCGACGCCGACGGCTTTGGCGATCCCCAGAGCAGCCTTGGCGCCTGCAACATGCCCGTGGGCAGTGTGGCGGATGCCACCGACTGTGACGACAGCAACAACTCGGTGAATCCGCTGGCGGTGGAGAGCTGCAACAGCATCGACGATGACTGCGACGGGGGTGTGGACGACGCCGATCCCGAGGGAGTCCCCGCCGATGCGATGATCTGGTATGTGGACGGCGATCAGGATGGCTATGGCGACGGCGCGGGCACCCCAAGCTGCGTCGAGCCCAGCAACAGCGTGCTGTACGCCGGGGACTGTGACGACAGCAACAACGCCTTCTACCCCGGGGCCACCGAGACCTGCGACGATCCTACCGACTACAACTGCGACGGCTCGGTGGGCTACGCCGATGGCGACGCCGACGGCTATGCGGCCTGTCAGGAATGCAACGACGGCGACGCCGGGATTCGCCCCGACGCGGTGGAGGTCTGCAACTTTGTGGACGACAACTGCGATACCCTGGTGGACAACAACGCCTCGGACGCGCCCACCTGGTACGCGGACACCGACGGCGACAGCTACGGCGATGCCAACGTCACGGACGTCACCTGCCAGAGCCCCGAAGGCTTTGTAGCCGACAATACGGACTGTGCCGACGCCGAGGTGGACATCCACCCCGGGGCTACCGAAATCTGCAACGCGCTGGACGACAACTGCGACGGCGTCATCGACACCGACGCTGTGGATCGCCCGACCTTCTACGCGGATGCGGATGGCGATGGCTACGGCGACATCAACAGTCCCGTGCTCTCCCGCGACGAAACCGAGAACATCACGTCGGACACGCAGGACTGCGACGACACCCGCGGCACGGTCAGCCCGGACCAGCCAGAAGCCTGCGAAGATGGCATGGACAACAACTGCTCCGGTGAGGTGGACGAAGACTGCCCCACGGACTCGGTTGTGGACACCGCCGCTGACAGCGACAGTGGTGGCAAGACCGAGCCCGAATCCTGCGGTTGCAGTACCGGCGAGCCGCTCAGCACGGCCGGCCTGATTCTGCTGGGCGCGGTGCTGGCGCGGCGCCGTCGGAAGGTGTGAGGGGATCGGGCTTCCCGACCTGCCCCGCTCTGCGGTACAATCCGGGAATGCTCCTGTTCCTGCTCGCCTGCGCGGCTGACATAGACTCCTCCCCATCGAAAAAGCCGGTGGAGGAGGATGCGGGTCCACCAGCCTGGTGCCCCGACCCCGGGCCTCCTCCCCGGCCGGATGGCTGGTCGGAGGCCAGCCATGCGCCCGGCGGCTGGGGTGCCTTTGTTGTGCCTACCAGTGATCCGCAAGTGGTTTATGTTGGAGCTATCTACGGCGGGCTGTACCAGAGCTTGGATGGGGGGAAGTCCTGGAAGCTCTTGGTGAACCGCGCCCCGCCGCACACCTACGGGCAGGTGGCCTGGGATCCGGCCGATCCAACGCGGGTGATCTACTCGGTGGGGGATGTGTACCTGTGGGAGGGGGAGAGCTTTCGGGCGCTGGGTGTGGGAAGCCTGCGCGCCGACCAGCGGGTGCGTGGTCTGCTGTGGGACAGCACGGGGATCTACGCCGTGGACGCCGGCGGGCGGGTGCACTTCGCGCCGGACCCCGACCAGCCTTTTGAGGTCCGGGCCACACTGCCCGCCACCATGGCGCCACCGCCGCATGTGGCCATGGAGAGCATCGGAGCCGACTATTTTCACCTCGCTCGCACATCCGGGGCGCTGCTGGCGGCAGGGGAGGGGCGGGCCCTGTACCGTTCCACCGATGGGGGCTACACCTGGGCCGAGGTGGTCAATGGTTTGGTGATGGGCCACAGCCTGGTCAGCCGCGGGTCCGAGGCCTGGGTGGCCAACGGAACGACGCTCTTGCACTCGGCCGACGACGGGCTGAGCTGGACGGTGTGGGGAAGCTTGGTAGACCTGGCGGTGGCGGCGGCCATTCGTGCGGACGGGGTGTTGGCGGTGGCGGAGTCCGGGCGGCTGTGGCTGTGGGAGGGGGCGGAGGCTGCGGCGCCAAAGGTGCTGACGGTGGACGCACTCGGCCTGGGGTGGCTGGGCGACGGAAGCCTGCTTCTGGGGCATACCAATGGCATTGGGCGCAGCATCGACCTGGGCGCGAGCTGGAGCGATGCGGGCGCGCAGGGCTACTGGGACGACAACCTGTCGGTGGTGGTGGCCCACCCGCTCTGCCCCGGCCTGGTCTGGGCCGGAACGGAGTGTCAGCGCGGCTGGTTCCGCTCGGAGGACTGGGGGCAGACTTGGACGCACAGCGGGGGGGCCTACATGCACTATGTGATGGAGGCAGCGGTGGATCCCCATGATCCGAAACGTTTGTGGGTCACGACAGATGACCATGTGCTGCGCTCGCCCGACCTGGGCGAGACCTGGGAGGAGGTCTTTCCTTCCAAGGTCCATATGCACGGGCTTGGCGTGGACCCGCTGGTTCCTGGCCGCATTCTGACCGGCTCCGTCGGATCGGGGGACTATGCGGACAGCTCCGGTCGGGTGTATCGCAGCGATGACGACGGTGGCCTGTGGACCAACTCCAGCAGCGGCTTGCCAGAGTTTCCAGGATCGGTGCAGAGTTTCGCCTGGTCCGAGCAGACCGAGGATCTGGTGCTGGCGGCCACCTACAAAGGGGGGATCTTCCACGACGATGGCGAGGGTGTGGGCCTGTATCGATCGGTGGATGGCGGCAAGAGCTGGGTGCGGATCCTGGAGGAGGAAAATAGCATTTTGAAGGTGATGTACTGCGGGGAGCGCTTCTATGCGCTGACGCAGGACCAGGTGTACGACAGCGCAGACGGGGGCCAGAGCTGGGGTATGGTGCAGGTCGCGGTGCGCTTGGCCTCCATGGGATGTGGGGATGGTATCGCCATTCTCCGTAGCTGGAACGAGGTGTGGACCAGCACCGACGGCACCACCTGGGAGAGCCGCGGAGGCGAGCTGCCGGATGTGCAGAGCATGGGGGCGGCCGAGGGGGTTGCAACCGCCGGAGGGATGATGTACAGCACTCAGAACGGTGGGGGAATGTACATGCAGTGGATTGGGGACTGATCCTTGCTCTTTAACTCCTGGGTCTTTCTCCTCTTCTTTCTGCTGGTCTATCCCGCATATCGTTTTTCGAACCACCATTGGCAGAACCGACTGCTGCTGCTGGCCTCGTGGGTGTTTTATGGATGGTGGGATTGGACGCTGCTGGGGCTTCTGGTGGGCACCACCGTGGTGGACTGGGGGGTTGGCCGGTTGCTGGCCGATCCCGCACGGCCGCACCGGGGCCGGATCCTGGCCCTATCGGTGGTGGCCAACCTGGGGGTGCTGGCCACCTTCAAGTATTTTGGATTTTTTGTAAGTCAGCTCAATGATCTGGCGGCGCTGGCCGGTCTGGGGATGCTGCTGCCGGTCCTGAAGATCGCGCTGCCCGTCGGCATCTCCTTCTACACCTTCCAGTCCATGTCCTACACCATCGACGTGTACCGTGGGCACACCAAAGCGCTGCGCAGCTTCTGGGATTTTGCGCTGTTTGTCTCGTACTTTCCGCAGCTTGTCGCCGGGCCCATTGAGCGCAGTGGTGCGTTGCTCCCTCAGCTCCAAGCCCCCCGCACCGTCACATCCGCCCAGATGGACAGCGGCAGTTGGTTTATGTTGTGGGGCTTCGCAAAAAAGATCCTGATCGCCGACAACCTGGCCACCATCGTGGAGGAGGTTTTTGACGCCCCCCGAAGTGCCGGGGGCCTGAACGCGCTGGTCGCGGCCTACGCCTTCACATTCCAGATCTACTGTGACTTTTCCGGCTACTCCGACATCGCCCGGGGCCTTTCGCGTTGGATGGGCATCGAGCTGATGGAGAACTTTCGGAGGCCCTTTTTTGCGGAAAGTCCGCGGGATCTGTGGCGCCGCTGGCACATCAGCCTTTCCCAATGGCTTCGAGACTATCTGTACATCCCGTTGGGCGGGAACCGCACCGGGCACGCACAACGAAACCTGATGGTGACCATGCTTTTGGGCGGCTTGTGGCACGGTGCCAACTGGACCTATGTGGTGTGGGGCGGGCTGCATGGTCTGGCCTTGGCGGTGCAGCATCGGCTGGGCTGGGAGCCCAAGAGTCGGAATGCAAAGGTGCTGGGGGTGGTGCTCACCTTTCACCTGACCGTGGTCGCATTTGTGTTTTTCCGGGCAACCTCTCTGGGGGGCGCGCTGAACTTTTTGGGGTCCATCGGCCAGTGGTCGATGGAGGCGGAGGCGGTGATCCGCCTGAAGCAGCTCCTCCTCCTGATCCTGCCGCTGATGGCGGTGGAGGCGGTGCTGGAGTGGCGTCCACAGTGGCTTGTGCAGCTTCCCCGCCCTCTCCAGGCCATTGGCGCCGGGCTCCTCTTCTGGCTCACCCTGGTGCTGGGCGCCTCCTTCGGCCAGAAGTTCATCTACTTCCAGTTTTGAGGGCTCCATGCTGTCTACCCGCTGGCTGCTGGTCACCCTGCTCGGCCTCCTTCTTCTCTCCGATCAGGTGGTCGGCCATCTTTTTGCCCGGCCCCCTCAGCTTTTACCCCTGGTCGAAAAGTACCAACAGACCCGCTCCGGCGCCCACGTGGTGGTTTTTGGCACCTGCCTGGGCGACGCCATGGTACCGGCCGTGGTCCAGGGCCAGTGGCCCGGCCAGGTCCACAACCTCTCCTTTCGCGGCAGCACAGCCCTGGAGTGGTACCTGATTTTATCGCGCTACATCGAGGATAGCCCGGATCTCAAGGCCATCGTCGTCGTGGTCGGCGGCAACGACCTGGACCTGCGCTCCAGTCCCTGGGAGTCGCAGATTCTCGACCTTGCCGCATGGAAAGACCTCCCCGCCCTCGCCCGCGACGGATGTTCCTCCCCCGCCTGCGCACTCGAGCTTTTTGCCCGCAAGCTCTCCTTCACCTACCGCATCCGCCCCTTCATCGCCCTTCGCCTCTGGAACCTCGCCGGCACCGACATGCCCGGCATTCCCAAGGCCCCCATCCGCGGCCAGGCCGCCCTCATCAACGAATTGCACCCCTCTCTCCCCATCGAACGCCAAGGCGGCGGCGGCGGTCTCCTGGGCAATGCTCCCGGTGGCGGGGCCGCCGGCCCCGGCGGAGGCCCCGGCGCGGCTGGTGGCCCCGGCGGCATGAACGGAGGCCCCGGCGCGGGTGGCGGCCCCGGCAGCATGAACGGAGGCGCCGGTGCGGGTGGA
>JBEIQS010000163.1:0-13302 GCA_040376425.1 Alphaproteobacteria bacterium
CCGGAAGTGGAAAAGGCCACCTTGCACCTGGAGCCGCAGCTTCCGGTGCTGGCAGGGGGTGCGGGCATCGGCACGGCGCTGCTGTTAGGCATCGCGCACGCTCTGGCGCCCGGACATGGAAAAAGCCTCGTTGCAAGTTACCTGGTGGGTAGCAAAGCCACCATGCAGCATGCGCTGCTGCTGGGTCTTACAGTCGTCCTGACGCATATGGCTTCGGTCCTGATCCTGGGTGGGCTGATGATCAGCCTGCTTCCTCTCTCTGCACCCGGCCTCTATCCCTATCTGGGAGCGATGGGCGGGTTGGTGGTGATGGGCATCGGGGCCCGGCTATGGCGCCGCGCCGGGGAGGAGCACCGCCATCCACATCCACACTCCCATCGCGAGCTACTGTTGTTGGGGGCCACCGGCGGACTGCTGCCCTGCCCCCTGGCCCTGGTGGTGCTTTTAGGGGCGGCGTCGCTGGGGAAAATCTGGCTGGGCATCGCGATGATCAGCGCTTTCGCCCTGGGCCTGGCGGGTGTGCTGACCGCTGTGGGGCTGCTTGCCGTCCAGGGGCGGCAGTGGTTTTCCGGCCTCGAAGGCCAGCCTTGGACCGCCCGTGCCTCAGCAGCGGTGGTGCTGGGGATGGGCTTCTATATGGTGGTGAGTGCGCTACCCTGGTGAAGGATCATCACCCGGGTGAAGGATCATCCTTCCCGAGATCCCAGTCCAACTCGCCCGGAATGTAAGCTGGGCTACCAGAAATGGCGCGGGCGGCCATCAGGCCCCCCATCACCGCCGCCTCCATACAGCCGACATTCAGGCCGTTGCGGGTCCAGTCCCCGGCCAGAATGAGGTTGCGGAAGTCACTCTCGCCGGCACCCAGGCGCAGGTGTGCGCTGCCGGGCACACTCAGCACATAGCGCTCGGTGGGATCGATATTGGCGCGGAAATACTGGCTTTTCAGGCGCTGTTCCCCCTCACCCTCTCCATGGAGTACCTCCCAGGCAAAGCCCTCTGATGCGCTGGCGTTCTTCCAAACATGCGGGATTTTTCCCAGTAAATCCTTGACTTCATCCACCACTTTTTTGGTCTGCGTTTCCGGATAGGCTGGCGCCACTCCCGACGGTTCGGCGGGGTCTTCGGCCATGGCACTGCAGGGGATAAGGAATTCGAACGGAAACGGCTGATGCGGCGCAGAACCATGGGTCCAAAGCGCTGGTACAGTGCCCCGATGTCCAGTGCCCCCCCGGCTGGGGATGTAGGGGGGGATACCAGCTTAGACACGCGGTAGCCGACTTTGGGCAGGAAAATTCACGAAGGCAGCTTATCACGGCCTTTCCGGGACGGCCGCCAAACGACCGATGGCAGGAACGGCCGGCGGCTGGTCGGAAAAGGGACGGCGGAATGAATGAGGCTTCATTCAGTGGAGGGCGGGGAAGAACATGCCCTTCAGGGCAGGGCCTGCACATCCGTCACCGTGACCCCATAGCTATCCGACAGGCCCGCATTCGGATCGCTCCGAATCTTCGCGCAGAGCCCGGTGCCGATGGCAAAAAGATCGCGGTGGGGCGCCTGGCGACGGTAGGGATTGGTGGAGAACGTCGCGGAAAGACGTTGATCGCCGCTTTGTACCACCACATCCCAGGAGGAAACCCCCGGAGCCAGGATGCCCATGGGGATGTTGGGGAAGCCGATCTCGACCAAGATGTCCCGAAAACGGGCGATCAAGGTGGGATCGGTGCGGGCTGTCCACTTTTTGGTGCGTGCTCCCTGCTGCACGCTCAGTGCCAGACGACCATCCAAAAACATCGTGAGGCTATCCCGACCGCCTCGGCTGTCGGGGGCGTTGGCCTGGCCATAGTGGAAGGTGAAGGTGGCTTGGGGGTGGGAGAGGGGGCCGACGGCCAGCGCCTTTTCGATCGCAGTCTTCAGGGCCACCAGCAGGGAGCCCAGCCCGGGATCTTCCAGGCGCGGATCGGGGGGCAGCCACTCCTCCGCCTCCCACAATTTTTTGCGAGCATCCTCAATTTTTCCCTGAGCGAGGAGTTGGTGACCCTCCTTCACCCCACCTTGCACCCGCTCCCGAACCGCATCGGCAATCCTGCTGCACAGCCAGCGATAAAAATCAGGAAGTACCTTCGAATCGCTGGTCCCCACCTCCAGCTTCCAACACTCCTGGCTGCTCCAGAGAGCTGCCGCCGGGCGCTGCTCCTGGCTGCCGGTGGCCTCACGGGTCAGGCGCCAGTCATACAGCTCCACCGCAGCTCCGTCATCCGCCCGAAAACGGTAGTTTCCCGAGCTATATTTTGCCTCAGGCTGCCCCGGCGGGCCAAAGAGCAGCCCCAGCAGCGCCGGTTGCAGCTCCACCTGTTCCACCTGCTTCATCCCCATCGGCTGCCAACCGGCTTCGGCCCGCTCAAATTTCATACTTATCCCGGCACATATTTATCCAGATCGGTGATGTTGTCGATGTAGACCGGGCCCACACCGTCCACCACCACCAGCACCGCAAAGCGACCGGGAGGGGTCTGGTTGTGGTCCAGGATGAACTGGCGGAGTTGTGTCTTGCTATTGGTGGCGCCCTTGATATCCGGCATCATCACAACGACACGTTGGATCTGTGTCTTCTTACCATCATTCATCGTAACAGTATTCGCATTGGCAGCCGTGAGCTTGAGGTAGTCCCCAATCTCATCGACATCCCGCTTGGTCAGGGCGCCGGAATGGGACTTCATCTCCATCACATAGCCGTTGTGGATTCCATTTCCATCCGGTGTATTCTCCACATACACAAAATCCGGCTTCCGATCCTGGCTGAAGTCATGGATACGCTTACCACTGGCGTCGTCTCTGGCGATCTGTTGCTGATACACCACCGCATCCGCATTCTGGACCACAACATCCTTAAACCACCGCTCAAACAGGGCCCCCTTGTCCTCAGACGACATCCGGGAGCCCAGCTCCACCAGCCGCTTCACACTCTGTTCGATGTCGATGGAGGCCCCCATCCGGATCTGGAGGGCGCTGTCGATATCCGCCTTAAACCTATCTTTCAGGCGCCCCCGGATATTGTCCAGAGATACCGTCGTTCCACGGGTGTTCTCCACCATCCGCAGCATCTCGCGCAGGAAGAATGCCTCGTTGTACACCCGATTTTCAGCGGGAACGCCGTTGATCGTCTCCAAATGGGCCACCGCCTCCCGGTACTTGCCCCAGCTGCCCCACTCCAGCTCCCAGATCAGGCGGATCAGCTCCGGCTCAATGGTCCGATTGCCGATTTTGAGCGGCCCGGGAAGACTCTCCTCGGAGCTGCGAACATGCGCACGCAAGGCGGCGATCTCGCTGTCCTGCAGCGACCGGCTGGCGTTCAGAAGTGCAGTGCGATCAAAGACAATCTTCTCGTCCGTGTCCGCAGACTCCTTCCGGCGGATGGTGGGCGGGGAGCCATCGGTGGAGGGGATGACCTCAAAGTCCTTGATCCGGGCGATGATCGCAGCATTATCGAGTGTGGTCGTCCGAAACTTCAGCAGGTAGGCGCGGACAAAGTCCTGGTGGTCAGCGGGCAGGCCGCGCAGGGCACCCGGACTGCTGCGATCCAGGTAGAGCGCACCCTTTTCGCTGATGCGGTAGCCATCGTTGAAGGCGGTCCGCAGCTGATCGGCGGTGCGGTTGCTGTCTGGCCGCCGCCGCCGGTACTCCATCGCAAAATGCAGTTGCTCGGGTGTCAGACCCGCCAGGTTGTGCGCACCATTGCTGTCGGGCGCCACACCGTCGGTCTCCGCAATCCGAGTGCCGGTCTTGAAGTCACGCACCAGGATGTCGTCCTGTTTGGCGCGCGTCGGGATGCCGGCCTGGCGGATGTGCTCGGCAAAATCCATACCCAGGTGCTGAAGCCTGGCCTGTGCCGCCGCAGAATTGGGGTTGAACACGATGGCACCCGTGTCGAAGTTGAAGCCGGCGCGGTGGAGCTGGAGCAACTCCGCATCCGAACGGTGGGCATCGACACCCGCTGTGCGCACCTTGCTGATAAACTGGCTTTCCGGCTCGGTAGCCGCCGTCGTACCCGGCTTGGGGAAGACCACCCGTCCCTCGCGATCCAGTACCAGCCCCAGACGTGCATAGGCCAAGAGCTGCTCGGGATGCAGCATACTGTTGGGGTGCGCCTCCAGATAGTGCGCCACAAAAGAGGCTTCTACCGGGGTTACCCGCCCGAAGTCGCGCGCGCCAGGTTGTCGGGCCCACCACGCCTGAGCCGACGCAAGCTGGGTATCGTTTGCAGCGGGGATCTCCAGGTTCCGCAACGCCAGCTCGGTACGTTCGTCGCGGTTGAGAAGTACCGGCCTCTTCGGCGGCTGCAACGCCGGCAAATTGTCCGGCGAAGGTGGCATCGCCGGGGTCTGCGGTAGGCCCCGCGCGGAACGGATCTTGGAGCGGATACGCAGCCAGGCGATGGAGAAGGCCATCCGCAGCATGCGGAAGGGCATGGAGAGGCGCGGAATGGTGCGGTGGCGCAGCGGCACCGGGCGGCCCATCTGCTGGTAGACCCGCTGCATGATGTCGTTGACATGGCGACGTTTGAGTGCGGTATTGGCCGCAGGAACCTGGTTCCCTGCCGCATCGGTAACCCAGAAATTGCCCATCAGGGTGTTGTCGGTGTACACCTCCGGGGCAAACTTAGCGATACGACCGGCCGACAGGTACTCGCGTCCGTTCCAGGCCAGCGGCGTATTGTCGTGGTACTCGTCTTTAAGGCCCATCTGATGCGACAATTCGTGGGCGATCACCGTCGGGTGATCGTCCACATGCCACTCCGTCTGGTTGGCGCGACCCGACCCCGGATAGAGCACGATGGTATTGTGTGCCTGTGCAGGATCAGACACAAACTCGACGTTGACGTGCATCCGCGCCGGCTTCCCGTCCGGCGCAACCACCATATGTTTGGGATTGTTATAGTACTGGTCCATCCCCCGCTGTGCGTTGTCTTTTACCGTCGCAAGCATCTCGGGGGTGACACCGGGCTGCGCATCCATGTGGAGGCGGATGGTGAACTGCGCCACGCCGTTGTCCAAAAAGCGCACATCGAAGCCGTAGTTGACCCCATAGCCCCAGGGTTTCTGCTGGTTGTCCACGGCGCGCTGACCGGCCGCAAGGTCCACCACCTGGTCCATGCGCTTGCCGGTAACGGTGACCGCGCTGTTCGCCGCCTGCTCGGCGAGGCGTCGGTAGTGCTCGGCCATCTGCTGGCGCATTTTTTGTTGGGAGCTGTCCTCCGAGATCCCGTGGTTGCGGTCGATGCGCCCCTGGAATTCCAGGCCACCCTGCTCAGCGAGGCGCGCCTCCTCCTGCAGTTGATGCGCCAGACGCGCCATGGACTCGGCGTGCTCCTCGCCCTTGTCCACGCCCGTGCTGCGTTCGATACGCTGCATCAGCTCCGCCGACTGCTGCTCCTGGATGACGCGCTGCTCCGCTTCGTACTGTTGGCGGAGTTGTTTCTGGGCCTCCACATGCTCAGGCTCCCGCTCCACCCCGGTGAGGCGATCCACACGGCGCTGCACCTCCAAAGGATCCTCAGCACCTCCCTTGTTGAAGAGACGGGGTGCCTGATCCAAATAGTCTGGCCGTGGGGACGCTCCTTCGCGCATGGCGCGGAGCTGGGTGGGGCTCAGGCTCTCGACCTCGGCAAGGCGCGCACGCAGGTTCCCCAGCGCCACCTCCACCTCGCCAAGCTGTTGTGCATGAAGACGCTGTTTTTCTGGCGCGCCAGGAGCCTGACTGCGCAGGTGTTCTATAAGCTGGTGCTGCGCTGCAATCTCCACCTCCAGCTTGGTGTGGTAGAGGGCCACCTGCTGCTCCAGCGGGAGCTGGTGCCAATGCTGAAGTCTTGACTCGTCAAGGGCACCAATACGCTGGATCCAGGCGGGATCTTGGGCCTGGACGATGTGGATGCCCTCCTCTGCCAGCACATGCAGCGGAGCCCCCTGCTTCAGGATCACCTGAGGGTGACCATCGACCAGGATGGTGACCGCGCGCGCACTCAGGCTGCCGGTGGCGGCCTCGAAGGCGCGTGCATCCATCACGTGGATGGGCACCCGTTCCACAAGATGGCGTGCCGACGCGGGGAGGGCAGAAGCAAGCTGCTCGCGGTGTTCGGGACGTGCGGTGGGGGGCAGGCGGTGGTGCTCGATGGCCCGATCCAGCGCCCCCTCAAACTGCCGGACGTTCAGGCCTGGGGTCTCCCGGCGCGCCATCGCAAGCAACTGTGCACGTTCGTGCGGACTGATGGGCTGCCCGCTCTCCAACATCCGTCGCAACAGCGGAATCGCGGCGGTGGGCAAGGCGGTGAGCGGCCCCCGGACCGCCGGCGGTAGCTCCGCCAACAACAAATGTCTGCCCTGTCGCGATGCACGGCGTGCTTCACTGCGAGGACCGTGTACCGCAGCAACCGTGCGATCCAGGGCAGCATGGAAGTGGGTGGGGTCCACCTCCACACCCGCATCGCGCACCATCCGCAGAAGTGCCTCGCGCTGGCCAGAGGAAGGCCCACCGTCGCCATCTAAAAGACGTTGGAGGAGGCGGATTCCGCCGTCGGGCAGAGCGGCGAAGGCGGCCTGAGCCTCGGGCGGTACATGATGAAGGGCCGCCTTGCGCGCATCCAGGCGGGTGGCCGCCTCTTGATCGAGGGCGCGACGACCGATGTGGACCGCCTCCTCCATCCGGGCCAAGAGCCGGGTGCCATCCACGGTGGGCTCGGCCGTTTGTGCAGCCCGGACAAGGGCTTCCATCTCCTGGGGGGTGCCCAGGCGGCCCTGTGCGACCATCTCCGCGAGCTGCTTGAGCGAGGCCGGGGGCAGGTGCGCCAGCTCGGCGATAGGCAGGTTGGCCAGCTGCCCGCGCAGGTGCCGAGGAAGTTCCACTGCAATACGACCCCGGATCGCATCTTCCCCGCGGCGAATGCTACGGATCTGCTGCAGCTCCTGAGTGAAGCGGCGGTAGTCCATGTCCGGGTTGCTGTCGCGCACGGCGTCGGCAAAGGCCTTCCGTTGGGAGAGACTGAGGGGCTCGGCACTCTGGAGGCTTCGTACAAAACCTGCTAATGTGATACTGTCCAGATGCGCAAAGCTGCCCCGGTGGGAGGCGGGGAGCTGCTGGAGCAGGGCATGGCGGGCCATCACTTCTGCAACCAGGGCCTCACGACCATGCCATACCCGGCCCCCTCCCTCCTCTCCCGGCCGATATTGATCGGTCTCGTTGGTGGAGCGGGCGTAGCGGTACAACATCTCCAACTGCTGTGGGGTGGGTGGCCCCTCCTGGGTGGCAATCCTACGCTCCAGATCCAACCGGCGGCGATCCAGGCGGATGTTTCCCGTCGAGCGGATGCCCCCACTCACAAATTCTCGAACAGCGGTAAAGGCGAGCTGCTGCATAGCATCGCCAAAACTGCCCTGGTACTTGCCACGAAGGGCATCAAAGCCCATACCAAAGGCCTCTCCCGCTACCTGCGAGCCAGCCCCCACCAGACCCTCGGCGATCCCGGCCCCCGCATAGCCGAGGATACGCCGCAGGGCAGAACCATTTCCCTGCGCCATCCGCTTGGCCCCCTGCCCGAAACTACCAAAGCGGGCGCCGATACCTTCGGTAATCCCCGATACAGCCGCGCCCTTGACCCCCTCCAGGACCACTTCGCCAAAACCGTGGCCAAAGCCCCGATGCCAGGTCTTGTCGTCCATGGCCGTGCGCGCCATGGCGCCAATGCCGCCGGTGATCACCCCGCGGACGATGGCCTCGCGGATCAGCGGCCCACCCGCCAACCTGGCGGTGGTCAGGTAGCGGGCACCCACAAAAGCGAGGGCCGTGTCCACCACCGCCATGCCCACGTCGCCGACCATCTCCTCCCAGCCATAGCGGGAGCCGCGCATCGCCTGCTTGGTGATGATGGTGGCCACGGCGGTCGTCGCCGCGATTGCCGCAGCCAGAGCAGCGGCCGCAAGCAGGTTCAGACCAGGAATAAAGAGCGCAATCCCCGCAGCCACCGCACCGATGGCCTGGATCACGCCGATGATCATGCCCTCTTTGCGGTCGGCGGCGGAGCGGTAGGCGTCGGCGGCACCGCGCACATCGACGGTCAGCTCGTTGAAGCGGGCAAAACTCTGATCGTGGGTGAGCGGAGCAGCCTGCTGGCCCGTGCCCGGCGGCGGCTGAGTGCCCAGAAAGTTGCCCTCGCGATCGAAGGCAGCGGGGTTTGGCTCCCCATTGATAAAGGCTGGACCGGTGCCCCCATGGGCACGAACGGCCTGGAGGATCATGTCCTCCAGCTCAGCCTGATGGCGACTCAGGGCATTGGCCTCGGGCGTGCCGTTCATGGCCGAGCGGCCTGCGTCACCCTGCTCCAAGGCGTTGCCGACGCGAATCATCGCAACGCGGGCACGATCCCGGTCGGTGCGCGCCTCGCCTGCCAACAATAATGTCAGCTCCTGAGCGTCGTCACCGGAAGTCTCGGTACCCCAGCCGGTATTCCCGTTGGTACCCAACATCCGATCCAAGGCACCCAGATCATTGGAATTACCTGCGACCTTCGTAGCATAACGCTGGCGGAGATCGGCGATCTCCTCGCGACTGCGCCCGGCATAGGCGCTCTTGAGGTACTGCTCGTGGGTGCCGCCCCCCTCGGTGGCCAGCATCGTGGCGGCCAGCAGGTCCACGCGACCATTTTCGATGATGGAGCGCCCCGCCTGGCGTCCCCAGCCGCCGTCCGGCGCAAAAAGACTCTCCATCTCTCCGGCGACAAATTCACGTGCTCGGCTGGGATCGCGACGCACCGCATCGGAAGCACCCATCAGCTCGGCGGAGCGCATCAGGAATTCGTTGTGGCGACGGCGGACATCCACCAGGGCCTGCTCGGCCGCCGCGATCCGCGCCTGCTTCTGGTCCGCGGGCCCCTGCCAGGCCTGCGCCTCCCGCAGGGCACGCTCGGCCTGAAAATACTCTACATCTTCCCCGGCTTTGGTCACCCGCTCCCGGCGGTACTCCGACATCCCGCCCCCCTCCTGGCGGGCGCGGCTGCGCTCGTAGGCCAGCAGTGCGGCGCGGGCGCCGGGGGCATTTTCATCGTGAGCAGGATCTGCAGGGTTCCGTTGAGCCGGAGGGATAACCCTCGCTTCCAGATAGGTACGTGCCTCCGCCGACATGCGGCGGGTCTCCGTGTGGCCGTGCCCCTCGCCGTCGGGGACATAGACCTCGATGCTGCGAGAGTGGTGCTGCACAAAGAGCTGGCGCGCCGTTGACACGTCAAGAGCCGCCAATTGATCCTGGGTACGCTGGCCCGCAACCACCGCATGTTCCCGGAACATCTTGTCTTCAAAGCTGCGGATCATCGAGGGCGGGATACGCGCCCGACGGTGCACCTGCTGCAGGTCGGCCTCGATCTGCTGGGAGATCTGCTGCAGGGCATCCACACTCTGATCATTGTTACCCGAGTTAAGCGCCTGGTTCATCCGCTCGTTCATGCGGAGGGCGAACGCACGCTCGGGGTTGCCCGCCACCAGGGCCTCGGTAACCTGGAGGTTGGTGCCGGTCAGATCGGAGCGAAGTTTGGTAAGTGTTCCGCTCCAACCAGGCACATTGGTAAGCTGGGCACGTTCCTCGGGAGAGAGCGCACGGAGTGCCCCTTCGCGTACGTCGTGGGCCACCCCAAACCAGCGGGTAGAATCTTCCGAAAGTGCGGCCGCATAGACGGCACGCTGGAAGTTGCGGGCGCCCCCAATTGTGGACTCAAGCTGGCCCCGGCGACGGTGCTCGCTGGCCGTATCCAGCAGGTTGTTCGCCGCACGATACTGGTCCGCAGCCTCCAACTCCGAGCGGATGCGGGCGCGCATGTCCTGGTGCCACTCGTCCTGATAGGACTGAGCCACGGCATCCAGACCCTTGTCCGAAAGCCCGGTCAGCGCGCGAAAAAGGGCATCTTCGTCGGTACCTCCTAAAAAACCCAGGGTTTGGTGCTCCACTGCGTTGCGCACGGCGTTCCGACGATCAATCACCTGGTTATTGACCACATCATCAATCGGTGCATAGACACGATTGGGTCCCGCAACACGTTCATCCAGGCTGTCACGACGGCGATCGGTCTCGGTCTTGAAGGAGGAGAGGATACCGTCAAAGTTCGCTTTGATATTGGAATTGAGGATGCCCATCGCTGCTTCCTGAGCGGCGGCGGGGGTGCGACCGAAGCGGCGACCGATGGCGCGGGTCTGGCGCTCGGCGGCGGCCCCATGGGTGGTGGCGGTGGCCGAGGAGCGGTCGACCAGCTCGGTCTCTACCGTCTCGATGTCGGCAAGGGTGGGATTTTTGATCTGGTCGATGGCCCGTACCCCGCCCCGACCGGCCTCCCAGAGCCCGTGGATCTGCTCGTTGGTGGAGTGGCGCGCGGCATCCTCAGCGTCCTTCCTCTGCTTCTCCACCATCCCGCGCTGGCCCTGCTCCAACATGAACACCGACTGGTGCTCTTTTTTCAAGGCGGGCAGATAGGTGCGATTATCGTAAAAAGTACCGGGCTTCAGCATCCCTGCAACCCGATGTGCCTCCTTGGCGTAGGCGGCCGCAAAGGGCTCGGCGGCGCCCAGAAGGCCACGCTCCACGGTCTTGGCCTGGGCCATGACCGACTGCTGTACCTTCTGGCCCGCCTCGCGAATAGACTGAATAACCTGTGTTTCTACCTGGTTGATCTGCGCGATGGCCTGCTCCTGGAGCAGCTCCACGGCACGGTGAGCACGCTCGCGACCACTGGCGAGGCGGAATTCCACCACCCGACCGGCGGTGGCCGTACACATATTGTCGGCCTCCGCCTCTTGGCGGATGTACACGGCGGTGGGGTCCACCAACTGGAGAAAAAAGAGGGTGAACTGTCCTTCCATCTGGGTGGAGAGCAGATCCGCCGAACGCGACGTACCGCCCGCGGCCAGGTCCGCCGCGAGCTGGGTGCCCAGATCGGGCAGCTCATAGGCACGCTGCTCGTGCTGATAGAGCTGGAGTTTGACCCCATCGGTCTCGGCGTTGTAGGCGTCGGCTACCTGCTGAGCTTTGCCCTGAGCGGTAGGGTTCATGGGCTCGCCCTGGGGCATACAGGCGTTGCCACCTGCGCCGCCCACATAGGCCATGATCTTCCCGCCATAGTCGCGGGCCATGGTCTGATAGGCGGGCTTGAGCTGGGTGTTGTAGAGCTGGCGCAGCTCGCCGGTGTTGTCGTCCATCGAATCTAACACATTTTCGACGGTCGTTTCTTTATGTCCGTCCACCTCTTCCGTGGAACACTGCGCGGCGGCATCGATGACGCCCAACGCCGTACGGGCGCGGGTGTTGACGGCGTTACGCGCGGTGGTCGCCGAGTTGCGCACCAAGGCCACGGCACCGCTAACAACGCCGGGAATCCGCCCCGCCTGCATCTCCAAAGCGCGGCGTGCCTGTACAGCCGTCTGCTCTACTTTCTGAACCGCCCGGATCTGAAAGCGGGCCAGATCGCGCTCGATGGCCATGACCGCTTGGCGCACCCGGTCGTGGTGTTCGTCGGGAGAAATTCCCGTTCGTTTCTTGATCTCCTGGAGCTGTTGAGGAGAAAG
The DNA here is from genome assembly GCA_040376425.1 of Alphaproteobacteria bacterium. Lineage (GTDB taxonomy): Bacteria > Myxococcota_A > UBA796 > UBA796 > SXON01 > CAITDR01. The sequence continues at coordinate 11,592 of JBEIQS010000163.1, forward strand.
AACGGGAGGATCTCCCACCGTGGGAAGGTCCACACCGCCGAGGCGGCCCAAGGCAACCGGAGTGATACCGGCACGGTTGAGGAGGTTCTCCACCCCACCGTTGTTGGGGGCCGGACCGGGGCCCGGTGCCGGGCCGGGCGCCGGTCCACCCGTGGGCGCATCGGTGGTCGGGGCGCCCAGACCCGGCGGTGCTATCGACTGCTCCTGCGACGCATCCACACACATCATCGACATGTTGGGATCGTCGCCTGTGGACGACATGGGTAGGGAACTATCCCCACCTCCCCCGCCCGACATGAAGCCTGAGCTGTCGGTAGAGGAGGAGGTCGCATTTGGGTCGCCCAACGAAGGCTGGCTGCTGTCGCTCTGGCCACTCCCCGCCGCCGGAACCGCCGCGACGGGCGCCGGAGCGGGAGGAGGCATCACCGACATATCCGGCGGTGGCACCGACATCAGCGGCGGTGGAAGTGACATAGTCGGCGTAAAGACACTCGAATCCGGCGGCACCATACTGCTGTCTTCCGGCAGGCACACCGCCGAAGACGACAGGTAGACCGGCACCCCCGCACCACTCCCCGAGGTATAGCTGGCGTTTGGACTCTCACTTTCGGAGGACCAGGGGCCAGAGCTGCTGTAGACCGGATCTCCTGCCATCAGGGAGCCTGGATGCAGCCGAGGCTGCGGTTACTTTTGGCGGTGTGGCCACGCGCGGGCGTTGCAAAGAGGGCTTTCCGCTCGGGCGATGGAAAAGTTGGGGTGGGTCGTTCCAGAGCCCTCCCTGGACCCTCCCGTTCGGAAGAAAGGCGGAAGGCCCTCCCTGGAGTGGGGATACCTGAATGACTATTCATTTTTTTCCGCTTGGAAGCTGCCGAAGAAGGAAGTGGTGGTTCCGGCTCCAGCCCCGAAGGCATGGGCAGGCCCAGCTTCCGACATTCCAGGGAGAGGCCACGCAGAAGTTCGGTCCAGCCCAGCGGACGCCCAGCTTCTGCAGCCAAAACGGCCGCAGCAAGAACCACATTTCGCACATTTCCGCCCGCAAGATCGCAGTGCGCAGCCAGACGGTTGATGTCGCGGGGACTCAGGCTGTGGCCGCGCCCCAGGTGCGCCTCCCAGAGGCGGCGACGCTCGTCGGGACCGGGCGCAGGAAACTCGATCACCAAGTCGATACGCCGCGAAAAAGCGGGATCAAAGCGGGAGCGGCTGTTGCTGGCCAGGATCACGATGCCCTCGTAGCTCTCGATACGCTGGAGAAGATAATTGGTTTGGGCGTTGGCGAAGCGGTCGTTGGAGTGGTTTACCTCGGTACGTTTGCCAAAAAGAGAGTCGGCTTCGTCAAAAAAGAGGACCACTTCGGCGGCCTCGGCCCGCGCCAATAGCTCGGCGAGGTTTTTTTCTGTTTCACCGATATATTTACTCACCACCGAAGCAAGGTCCACCCGGTAGAGGGGAAGGGCCAACCTCCCCGCCAACCAGCTTGCCCCCAGGGTTTTTCCGGTTCCCGAAGGACCGAGGAAGAGAGCACGCACCCCCGCTCCATAGCGGGAGGCCACCGCCACCCCCAGAGTGCCCGCAAGGCCCTCTCGCTGGCGACAGCGAGCCAGGAGAATCTCCAAGTCCCGACGGGTACTTTCAGCCAGGACCAGCCCCTCCTCCTCCACCCGTACCGCCACCGGCTGGGCCAAGGCATCCAGGCCGCCGCTATCTCCCTGGC
>JBEIQS010000354.1:0-4278 GCA_040376425.1 Alphaproteobacteria bacterium
CATGGGCAGCCCCGGAAACAGCCGACGGCACTCCGCCGCAAGCTCGGCCAGAACCTCTTTACTCAATGGCTTCATTCTGCCTCCTCCCCACCACCTATCCCCCCGCCCCGGATCGCGCTACACGATTTTTTCCGCAAAAATCATGTTGCACGCGCGCCACGGTAGGATAGGACAAGGGGCGGGCAGAAAGTCCGCAGAGCCCAACCGACAGTTGGGAGGGAGAGCCTATGCAAGTCTTAGCAGTCAAGGTAGACAACTTTAAGCGGATCGGCCATGTCGATCTATCTACGGCCGACAAGGCCATGATCCTCGTTGGTGGCAAGAACGGGGCCGGGAAGTCCAGCCTTCTTGACGCCATTTCGGCCGCTCTCATGGGTGAGAAGGCTTGCCCGGAGGAGCCCATCCAGCGCGGCAAGGACAGCGGCTCTGTGGTGGTCAAGCTGGAAGGCTACACCGTCAGCCGCACCTGGACCCGGAAAGCTGACGGGTCGGTCGGCTCCACCCTCAAAATCGTCGGTCCTGACGGCGGTGTCGGCTCTCCGCAGACCTGGCTTTCCGGCAAGATGGGCGATCTGACCTGTGACCCGCTGGCGTTCATGTCCGCCAAGCCGGAAGCACAGGCGGACCGCCTCCGCAAGCTCACCGGCCTTGACGTGTCCACCCTGGACGCCGCCCGCAAGCGCACCTTTGACGCCCGCACCGAGGTAGGGCGTGACGGGCAGAAAGAGGCGGCTGTGCTGGCCAACATGCCGGAGTGCAGCGACGCCCCGGAGGCCCCTGTGGTCCCCACCTATGTGCAGGCGGAACTGGTAGAGGCGGAGCTTGTCGAGGCTCCCCAGACCTCCCCCGCTTCCATTCTGGAGGAGATCGCAGCGGCAGAGCTGACCGAGCGCGCGGCCGAAGCCGCCGCCGCTGCACTCCAGACCGCTGCCCGGAATTGCACGCTGGCCACCGAGCGGCTGGGCACGATCCACAGCCGGATCGACCGGCTGCGGGCAGAGCTTGCCGCTGCCGAGTCCGAGTTGGCTGGGGAGGAGGAACGCGCCGGCCAACTGGCTGCTGCCCGCGTAGCCGCCTCGGATGCCCTGGATGCAGCCCGCAGCCTCATCATCCCCACCGCTCCGCTTCGGTCCCGCCTTGCGGGCCTGGAAGCCGAGAACAAGGCGGCCCGTGACGCCGCCCAAGCCCAGAACGCCGCCGCCCGCGCCAAGGCAACCGAAGCCAACGCCCAAGCCCAGCGCGACGCCGCCGCCAAGAACGAGTTGGCCCGGAAGGCAGCCGACGAAGCCAACGGCAAGCTTCGCGGGAAGGAAGCCTACAAGCTCCAGAAGCAGAAGGTAGACGCGCTCCGGGCGGACTACGCCGCCAAGACCGAGGAGATCGCCAAGGTGGACGCGCAGAAGGCGGCCATGCTCGCAGCCGCAAAGTTCCCGGTAGATGGCCTGTCTTTCGACAAAGACGGCGGTGTCACCTATCGCGATCTGCCGCTTTCCCAGGCCAGCGGTGCCGAGCGGATCCGGGTGTCTATGGCCATAGCGCTGGCCAGCAACCCGACGATCAAACTGGTACTCATCCGGGATGCCAGCCTGCTGGACGAGGATTCGCTGGCGATGGTCGCCGAAATGGCCGAAGCAGCGGGCGCTCAGGTTATCTTGGAACGGGTCGGCAGCGGCGACCCTGACGCTGTGATCATCGTAGACGGCGGCACCGTGTAGCCACCGCTACACCCTCCCCGGCTCGCCATCTTCGGATGCGCGGGCCTTTCGAGGTAGGAGAGTCAACAATGAAGCCAGAAACATCCACCGCAATCCGCAGGCTGCACGGCCTGCTACAACAGGTCGCCGCAGAGGTGGCCGCTATCCGGCCGCTTCTGGAGGAGGAGGCGGAGAGCCGGTCCAATGTGGTGCGTGTACTGAACGCCCGCATTGTAGCAGGCAACGACTGCCCCGCCACCGCAGCGGCGGACGTGCACACAGCCAGCCAAGCCGACTGGTGGAAGGACGGGATGTCAACTGCGCTTGATGAACTGTACGCGCTTGCCAAGCTCACTGACGCACTGGATACTGTTGCCCCAGAGGCGGTAGTTGCTACGTGGATGCTGGCGAATCGCAGCAGCGTCTTTGAGTTGTCTTCGGACGATGACAGCAGGGTGCACGCGCTCGCCGACAAGGCCCACAACGCGCTCCCCGATGCGCCTCAGTATTTCCTGGACGCCATCGCCCGCGCGGTGCTGGCACTGCCTGCCGACGTGGCCTATCCGGTGGTGGAGGTGGCCAATGGATAGCCGCGCCCTCTACCGCCTGATCGCTATGGCCTGCCTCGGTCGCCCCGCCATCGCCCCGGCTTGGTGGGGTGGGCTGCCCCCGTTCAGCCCGAACCCGGATGGGGTGCAGCATGGTTGAGCCCGTCAAGCGCACCACCCTGGGAGCCTCCGAAGTCGCCGCTATCTTCGGCTTTTCCCGCTTCGCCTCCCCCTTCTCGTTGTGGGCAAAGCTCCACGGGCTGACGACGGACAAGGCGACGGCTACCACGCTGCGGGGGCAGATCATCGAACCGGCCTTCCGGGAATGGTACGCGGGCCGCTTGGGCGTCAAAATCACTCCCGGCCCCCGCTACGAGGATGCCCCGTGGCAACGTGCCGATGTGCCCTGGCAAGCCGCCCGCCCCGATGGCCACTGGATCGACGGCGATGGGCTCCACCTCATCGAAATCAAGACCACCCGTGACTGGTACGCCTGGGATGCAGGCTCGCCGCCCGACTACCGCTTTCAGGTGCTCTGGCAGCAGTGGGTAGCCTCTGGGATGCCTTGGGGTGTCCCGCTCGTTGACACCCACCTGATCGCCTATTGCCCGATGGCCGAAGACTTCCGGGATTTCCAGCTTGCCTGGGACGAAAAGACCCAACGCCGCGCCGCCCGCCTGTCCGAGCTTGCCTCTGCATGGTGGGAGCGCCACATCGTTGGAGGTGAGCCGCCCGAGGTGGATGAGCACGCCGCCACCCGTGAGGCACTTCGGCAGATGTACAGCCGCCCCAACCGGGTCTACCTGGACGCGACGCCGGAGCTTTCCGCGCTCGTTGACGGCTACCGCACCGAGAAAGCCGCCTATGATGCGGCGAAGGACAAGAAAGAGCTTGCAAGAAACCGGCTGGTTGCCGCCATCGGGCACCATGCCGGGATAGATGGATTGTGTAGTTTCAGCGCGGGAAAGAACCGCGCGCTAACCCTCAAAGGAGAAGAAGAATGAGCACCCTGCCAGCCAAAACCGAAGCCAGCCCCGCCCAGAAGTATCGTGACATGGTGGAGCGGTCCGTCACCCGCGAGATCCAAGTGATGCTTGAGCACAACCCCGCCGCGCTGGCCAAGGCCAAGGCCCGGATCGCCATCGCCTTCCGGGATGCTTCCCAGGCCAACCCGAAGCTACTGGAGTGCAGCCCCGCCTCTGTGGTGCGCGCGGTGATGATGAGCGTCGTTACCGGGCTTTCCCCCGGCGGCGTCAACCCCACCTGCTACCTCACCAGCCGATGGAACAGCAAGGCCAAGGCCAACGAGGTGCAGTGGCAGGCCAGCCACCGGGGCCTGATCCAGCTTGCCAACCGCTCCGGCTTCGGGGTGCGGTCGGAGGCGGTCTACGATGCCGATGACTTCGATCTGGATCTCTCCGCTATCCGCGTGCCGACGCACCGCCCCGGCCCCGAGCCGCGCGACTGGTCCACCCTGATCGGCTGCTATGTCATTGTGTACAGCATGGAAACCGGCGTACAGGTAGGATGGACCTGGATCAGCCGAGCGGACATCGAAGCCCGCCGCGCCAACAGCGACGCATGGAGCCGGGGCCAGAAGGAAGGGGCGGCCGATTGGGAGCGGTCTTCTCCCTGGTACAAGTGGCCGGTAGAAATGGCCCTCAAAACGGCCATCCGCTACGCCGCCGCCCGTGGGCTGGTGCCCTCGGATGACGCCTTGGGGCACGCGCTGGCCGCCGATGCGGACGATGCAATCCAGCCCCCCGCAGAGGTGGAGCAGCCCCGCCAGATCGCCCAACGCGACCCGCTGAGCGTGCTGGATCAGGAGCGCGAAGCCGAGCTGGTGGAGGTGGAAGAAGCCCCCGCCAAGTAGCCCCCGCACCCGGTCACCCGCCCGGCCTGCTCCCCGAAAGGGGGCGGGCTTGGGGCGGTAGGAGAGTGAGCAAAATGACCACTGAAAAACAATATCTCGCTATGCTAAGGGAGCAGCAGCGCGTGCGAACTGAAGCATGGGAATCGCTAAAGGAGGAGGAACG
>JBEIQS010000336.1:0-4771 GCA_040376425.1 Alphaproteobacteria bacterium
CCGCCCCGGCTTCCGCGCCTCCTGCGGCCGCGCCCGCCCCGGCTTCTGCGCCTCCTGCGGCCGCGCCCGCCCCGGCTTCCGCGCCTCCGGCCCCCGCACCCGCACCCGCACCGGTCCCGTCAGGCACCCCGACGCCTACGTCGGCAAGCGCCCCCGCTCCCACGGGTGCCGGTACCCCGGCAGATGTGTCCGTCAACGGCAGCTCGGCCCCCACTCCGAACGCTCCTGGCGCTGAAGCTCAGACCCCCCCCGCCGCGGGGGGCGATCCCGGCGCACCAACACCCGCGCCAGGCGACGTGACTCCGAACGGAGTCACGCCCCCAGAAGCTACGGTGGTCCTGCCACAACCCCCACCGGCCCCAAGCGGCCCGCTGCAGATCAAGGAGACCGGACAGCGCTGGGTGGTGATGGATCAGCGGAACAACCGGGTGCTGCTCACCCGCCCGTTGATCAACATGCTCGGCGACCTGGACACCCTCCGCCGCCTGGATCGGATGCGGACCCGCACCACCTTGACCCGCACCGCGCTGCTCTCCACCGGGACCGTCCTGGTGGTGGCCTCGATGGTAAACCTGGGTTCATCCGGTCCCGGCGAGCCCGACGGCTCTGATTTTACCGTCGATTGTTCGGACTTCCGCAACGTGTCGCGCTGTGAAAACGAGCAGGCTCAGCTTGACCTGCTGTTCGGGACGGCGCTCTCCAGCTTCCGCACCCATCGCTCGTGGACCTCGCTGGCCATGCTTGGTGTGGGCACCCTCGCTTTTGCTGCGGTTCCCTTCGCAAGCTGGGAGTATCGCGACGCGAGCTACTCTCCAGCCGAGGTATACAGCAAAGAACAGCTTCAGCAGTGGCTCGATAAGTACAATACACGGATCAGCGGGGGGGCACAGTTGGAGATCGGACCCGGTTGGATCGCCGTGAGCGGAACCCTGCCATGATGCTGTTCCTGACAAACCTGGCCTTTGCGGCAGGCTACTCGATGGACATCGAGCTGGTGAAGCCCTACTTTGGCGCCGACTCCCTGCCCGGTGTGGACCACCCCGGGGTGGCCGGGCGCATGTCGTGGCGGGCCGGGGCCAACCTGCAATGGGAGCGGGCGCCGCTGATCCTCTACCGGGAGGGCATCGACTCCGGGGCGGTGATCGGCGGGCGGAGCACCATCGATCTGGGCGTGGCCCTGGATGTGAACCGGTGGCTGTCGCTGGAGACTACTTTTCCACTTTCTATCCAAGGAGAAGCCCAGACCACGCGCCTTGCCGCCAATGGTTTTGGTGTGGGTGACTGGCGACTGGGTGCAAAAGGACAGTTTCTGGAGGCCGGTCCCGTCACCTTGGGCGCACATCTGGACCTGATGGTGCCCACCTCTACCAAAGACACCTTTCGCGGCGAGGTTCTGCCGCGTGGTATTGTGGGCGTGTTGGCCGCAGTGGACGTCGGGCGCTTCGGCGCCCAGACCGATGTGGCCGTGGTCGTGCGGAAGAGCCTCCCGACGGAAGAGGACTACACCCTCGGCCCCGAGCTGTTGGCAAACGTGGGCCTGCGCTACCAGCTCTACAAGGATCGGGTCGCGCTGTGGTCGGCGCTGTGCAGCCGCATGGGCTTCCCGCAATTTCTGGGCGGCGGGGCGGAAAATGCCGCAGAAGCCCTGGTGGGGCTGCGCATCGAGCCCATCCCCAGCCTCCGCTTCGACAGCTACTTCGGGAGCGGGCTCACCGAAGGCGCCGGCACCTCCGACTTCCGCATCGGTACCAACCTCACCTACCGGGGAAGCCCGAAAAAACCCCCTCCCCCTCCCCCACCGGTCGAGGCCGTCATCGGCATTCCGCCGCCGGATATCACCGAGCTGCCGCCCGAGCCCGAGCCCGTGGTGGTGGAGTGGAAAGAGCAGGAGCTGGCGCGGGTCGAAGAAAACCAGATTGTCATTCGCGATCCCATCCAGTTCGAGCTGGGGACCGACGTGGTGCTGGCGGTGTCTCTGCCCACCATCGACCAGGTCGCCAAGATCCTGCTGGAGAACCCGCAGATCCTCCACCTGGTGATCGAGGGCCACGCCTCCGAGGAAGGCAGCTACATCTACAACTACAACCTCGCCTTGTTGCGTGCCAATTCCATCTGGCGCGAGCTGATGCTGCGTGGGGTCCACCCGGACCGCATCTCTGCCCGCTCGATGGGCGAAGTCCAGCCGAAGAACATGGGTGCGGACGAAGCTTCGTTGGCCGAAAATCGGCGGGTTATCTTCCATATCGTCAAGTGGTGGCACTTGGGCGATCCCAAGCCGGTCTACTCTGAAAAGGCACGGCAGCCCTGGACGGGAGAAGATCAGGTCATTCCTCCCCTTCCCCCTCTGCCTGATCCGCCCCCGCCCGAGCAGAAGCTGCCGCCCAAGCCCGTGGATCCCGAGAAGGTAGACCCCAACCTCTTCAAAGAAACGGAGGAGGAGCCATGATCGCCCTGCTGTTTGTCCTGCTTGCAGACGCGGCCGATCACTGCAGTGGCAATGCCACTCAGGATCTGAACTGCAACAACATCGACGTGGACAACGAGCCCTACGTCGATCCCACCGGCGCGGGTTGTACCTGGGACAACGCGGACTACTACTACGACGTGAACTCCTTCGGCTGCCTGTACCCCACCATCGGGCTGGATGCCGATGCCGACGGCTTCTCCTACGGCGTGATCCAGATCCTCTCCGAATTGGGCACTCCCGACCGAGTCATCAGCCTGGTCTGCGACAATTGCCCCGAGAACTACAACCCCGATCAGGCCGACTTCGACTGCGACGACTTTGGGGATCTCTGCGACAACTGCGTTTACATCCCCAACGATCAGTCCGATTCCGACTTTGAAGGTTTTGGCGATGACTGCGACAATTGTCCCTTCGTGCCCAACCTCGGACAGGAAGACAGTGACGACGATGGCGCCGGGGATGCCTGCGACAACTGCCCCGGCATCCAGAACCCCGAGCAGGACGACGCCGACACCGACGGGCTGGGCGATTTTTGCGACAATTGTCTCGCCATCTACAATCCTGACCAGCGCAATTCCGATGGTGATCTCTATGGAGATGCCTGTGACAATTGCGACGATCTGGCGACGGACGATCTCACCGACACCGATCACGACGGCATCGGCAACCTGTGCGACAACTGCCCGAACCTGGTGAACCTGGATCAGACCGACGAGGATCTGGATTTTATCGGGGACAAGTGCGATACCTGCCCCTTTGACTACGACCCTTCCGGTGTGGACACCGATGCCGACGGACTGGGGGATGTCTGCGACATCTGCCCCACCGTCTACGATCCCAACCAGGAGGACGGGGACTTCGACGGAATTGGCGATGTCTGCGACAATTGCCCCAACGAGGCCAACGCCGAGCAATTGGACATGGATGGCGACGGCATCGGCAACCTGTGCGACAATTGCCCTGAGAACTTCAATCCTGATCAGGCCAACAGCGACGAAGACGGGCGCGGCGATGTCTGCGACAACGAAATGCTGCGCGGCTCGGGCTGCTACGCCAAGGGCATGGCCGGGCTGTTGCCCTTTCTGGTGGCGGGCGCCGGCCTTCGCCGACGCCGTCGATAGCCGACGCTGAATGAGGCTTCATTCAGAAAAAAGAAGCCGGAAAGCTTAGCCGTCAGGAAGGCGGAACTTGATCCCGCTGGGGTCTGATTCCGAGTCAAAGCACAGCAGGCGTACACGTCCGGTCGCGACGGTCCGTCCGGTCGCATCTTCAATTCCCACTTCCCAGACCTGGGAGCGGCGCCCCCGGCTGAGCGGCCGGCCCACCGCGCGCAGCATCCCGCCGCGCACCGCGTGCAGGAAGGAGGTGTGGTTCTCCAGGCCGACCGCCAGACGCCCCTGGTGGAAGGCATCCACCGAGGCCCCCACCGAGGCCAGGGTTTCCACTATGCCGCTGTAGATGCCGCCGTGGACGATCCCATAGGCCTGCAAATGCTGAGGGCGAACCTCCAGTTCTGCCACCACTTCGTCGCGGGTGGCACGGGTGAAGCGCAGGCCGGTGTGGGTCACCCAGCCATCGGCGTTGGCATTGAGGTAGTTGCTGAGATCGAGCGGGTCGGACATGGCCCCTCCCCTAACCCGGGCGGCCGGTTAAAGCAGAGCCATGTCCGATCCTCTCCCTCCCCGGCTGGTGTTGGACCAGGAGCTTTTGGCACGCCTGGGGCCGCAGAGCAGCCGGGCCGAGTGGGAACGAACGCTGAAGCGTACCGGCCTGGCCACCGTGGAACCCGGCCCAACACGGGCGGGAAAGCTGCTTTATGCCATCCAGCGCGGGGTGAACGAGTGGCCGACCCGTGCACCGGCCGAAGTGCCTGTCTCCCCGGAAATGGCGCCGTGGTTGCTGGGAATTGGGGGCTTCACTGTGCTCGTTGGTGCAGTATTGTGGGAGGGGTGGGCGGCGGCAAGCCTGGCGCTTCCCGGCTTGGTCGTCGCGGCGGCCGGGGCCTGGTTGTTCCTGCGGCCGTCGGCCGGTGATCCGCAGAATACGGCGGAAGACCAGCGTCATGCAAAGCTGCTTGTAGATCAACTTCGCAGCTTTTTAAGTCTGAGCTTTGTAGAGGCGATGGGTACCACCATCGTCGAGCAGACCCAGCATATGGCTTGGCTGCACCTGCGGCAAGAGCAGCTTCGCCAGGCCCTGGGTCGGATCGCCGCCCATCGCGAGGACCTGGAGATCACCGATGCGCGTATCCGTGCGTTGAACCTCCAGCTTGGGCGTGAAGCTGAGGACGAAGAGACGCGGCAA
>JBEIQS010000195.1:0-10785 GCA_040376425.1 Alphaproteobacteria bacterium
AGCGACCAGGCTCAGCTCGGCAGGGGCAAGCCCGGCGCTGCTTCGGCGGGTGAGGTGGGCTTCAGGGGCAGTACCGGTCATGTGGAGTCCTCCGCTCCTTACCTCCTACGCACCGTGACTTGACGTGTCAACACCCTCTATGCTTATTGAGCTCTTGCTCTCCACTGCCCATGCCTGGGATGGCGGAGAGTGGCGCATTGGAGTCCCGGCAGAGGTGAACCTCGTGGGGTTGGCGGCTGGGGTGCGGCCGGAGCTGCTGTGGACCGTCGGGGCGGGACAGAGCCTGCGTTTTGCGGCCGGGGTGATGGTGGGACCGGAGTTGACCTTTGTGCCCATCGATATCGGCTATCGGGCTGTGTTTTTTCCTGAGCGGAAGGTGCATCCGGAGATCGGTCTGAACTGGGAGGGGCAGAACATTCTGTCCGCAGGCATGCCCAAGGTGCGGCGCGGAGCCATGAGTGTGGACCTTGGCTGCCGAGGAGATGTCGGGGAGCACTGGTCGGTAGGCGGGCACATTTCGCCCGACTTTGCCTTGGTGGGCGATATGGGCTTCGGTATGGCTGTGCGGGTCGGAGTCTGGTACCGCCTGTGATTTGTGTGCGCTGGAGGCGGGTGTAAGAAAGGCGACGGCAGAGGTGGGGCCCATTGCGATCCCAGGCGAAGCTGCTACGATGGTGCGATGCCACCCTCATCTTCTGCCCTCTCTGCCGGTAGTTCCACAGCGAAAGCCCCCGTAGAGGCCTTTCTGGCCACCGCGGGGGTGAAGCTGGGCGGGTCGGGCCCAGCGGATATACAGGTCCACGACGGACGCTTTTTTGATGCCGTCCTGGCCCACGGGAGCCTTGGCTTTGGCGAGTCCTACATGGATGGCTGGTGGGACTGCCCCAACCTGGATCAGCTCTTCCACAAGCTCTGCACCATCCCCAAACAGCGCTCCCGGTCGACCATCAAGTTCTGGACCAAGCTTCAATACTTGATCCTCAACATGCAGTCCAAGGCGCGGGCTCACCACGTCACCCGTGCGCACTACGACCTGAGCAACGCCTTTTTCCAGCTTTGGCTGGACCCGCACATGCAGTATTCCTGCGCCTATTGGGATGGGGCGGACAATCTGGAGCAGGCGCAACAGAACAAGCTGGAGTTGATCTGCCGGAAGCTGCACCTCCAGCCGGGGGAGCGGGTGTTGGAGATCGGCTGCGGCTGGGGCGGGCTTGCCCGCCATATGGCCGCGCGGCACGAAGCCAAGGTGACCGCTGTGAACATCTCGCGGGAGCAGATCGAGTTTGCCCGTAAGTTTTGCGCCGGGTTGCCGGTAGAGGTGGTGGATCAGGACTACCGGGACATTCGGGGCACCTGGGACAAGGTGGTGTCCATCGCCATGCTGGAGGCGGTGGGGGCGCGCAACCTGCGCAGCTACATGGAGACCGCCCACCGCGCGCTGCGGGAGGATGGCATTTTTGTGCTCCACACCATCGGAGAAAACGTCACGCGGCCGCATGCGGATCGGTGGATTCTGAAGCACATCTTCCCCAACGGCTATGTGCCGTCGCTGGCCCAGCTCGCCACGGCGATGGAGGGTCTCTTTGTGATGGAGGACTGGCACAACATCGGGCCGGACTACGACCACACCCTCATGGCCTGGCACCAGCACTTCGAGGCGGCCTGGCCCCAGATCCAGGCTCTGGATCCCAAATTCGATGAGCGCTTCCGCCGCATGTGGCGCTACTACCTTCTGAACTGCGCGGGGGTGTTTCGTGGGCGGAGCCTGCAACTCTGGCAGATCACCCTCACTCGGCACCGCACGGGCACACACTACCAGCGGATTTCACGCCGCTGAAGCGCGATCAAATCGCCGGTTCGTCCTCCAAAAGCCAAACATACCGCAAGGGGTAGGGGTTCATCGCCCCGTCCATCTGCATGCCGCAGAAGATGGTTTCGCTCACCCGCAGGTTCTTGGGGCCCCACAGGGTCGGGATTCCCAGGTTGAAGCCGATGTCCAGGCCCGGATAGAGGATGGTGCCCTCCCAGGTGGCTTCGATGCGTCCGTCCTCCTGTCGTCGCAACCCGACGCGGCTGTCGGGGACTTCCAGCGCCAAGGCTACGCGCAGGCTGTCCTGCTCAAAGGCAGAGGCATAGCCGTCCAGGCCGTTATGCCCGCCGGTGGACCAGTGGATCTCGCCCAGGTTCAGCGTGGAGCCGGGCGCCGTTCCCAACCTCTTTCGGCCGTCGGCGACGAACTTCCGCAGCTTTGGGGAGCGCATAGGCAGGTCACTCCGCCAGATTTGGAGGCTTGAGAGGTGGGCATCGTTGTTGGGGTCGCCGGTGCCGGCGTTGCACTGGTGGCGGCGCTCGGCAAAGCCCAAGGCGGTGGTGTCGCCCCTCGGATCGGGCGCCCGGGACATCCATAGCGTTTCTGCGGCCACTTCGGGCAGGCCCACCAGAAGGCCCCCCAGGGCCAACAGGTGGTTGAATCCGTGGATGCCGATGCGCTCGCGGGTGGAAAAGATCGGACCACCCTCCTCGGCAAGCTGCCATCCCCGTGCGATGTCGGCCGGGTCACAGACCTGATCCCTTGTAAAGCCCGGCGGGACATGGGGACTTTTCCCCAGAAAGCCCAGGGTGCGGCAGTGGAGCATCTGCGTATGGTCGGCGTATTCGGGAAGACCGATCAGGGGAACCGCAAGAAGACCGGAGAGGAGGAGGACGAGGGCGAGCACACTCGATGTCCAGGATGGAATCTGGGTGGGCCAGAGCGCCCAGAGTCCGGCCAGGGCCACCAGTCCCGACATCGGCATGCGGTAGACGAAGAGCCATGTCGCAAAGGCGGCCCAGGGCAGGCAAAGAAAGAGAAGCCTGCCTGCAAAGAGCAACCGCCGGGCAAGCAGGGCAGGTTTCAAGGGCGACCTACTCTTCCTTCTTGCCTGCTGCCGCGGCACCGGCGGCCCCCAGGCCCAACATGGCCAACAACCCCTTCAGCCCCTTCGCCAGAACTCCACCTTTGAGCAGGCTGGAGAGCATTCCGCCCTTGGCTGCCGAGGCCATCGCACCGCCGGCCACGGCCACTTCAGCGCCGCGTGCCACCGTCAGGCCGCCACGCGCCAGATCATCGGCCAGGAGACCGGCCCGCGCTGCATCGTCGGTCAGGCCGGTGGGAATTCCTGCGATCGCCGCACCGTCCACCGCGCCTTCCCCCGCGACAGTTGCCCCCTTGGCACCCCCGCTCAGAACATCGATTGCCTCCCGGGAGGCACGCCGGGCGGCGGCATCCCGGGCGAGTTTTTGGGCGGTGGTCTCCTGGACCACATCGGCCCCCTCGCCGACGGCGGCGGCCGGCTTTTCCGTCAGGGCGTGATCTGCCACGTCCACAGCCGTCTCCACCACATCCACTGCATCGGGGCCCTGGTCCTCCCGGTCTTCTTTGGGAGGTCCGGCGAGGGAGAGGGAGAGGAGAAGCAGGGTCATGGGGGTCTCCGTGGACAGAAGCAGCTTAAGCGATGCTCTCCGTATGGCAACCGTATCAGGCGGAGGTAGCACCTTCCCCCATCCCCGGTGTCTGCACCTCAGCCAAGGAGCTCTGGATGCCTCGCCTCTCGCCCCTCTCTCTGCTGCCCCCCCTCCTCCTTCCCACCCTCCTCCATACCAGTTGCATCCTCCTCAAAGTACACGAGGGCAGCGGCATCGCTGCCGAACAGCTCCGCGATCCCGGTGTTTTCACCGCCCTCTCCGCCACCACCGAGCTGGCCGTGGTCGTGGAAGAAGGCGAGCAGCCGCAAGTGACCGTTCGCTGCGACGACAACCTGATCGAAGATATCCGCACCGAGGTGGAGGGGGATACCCTCCGAATTTGGACGGAAAGTCCCGAAGGAACACCGGTGATTCTTCGCAACCATGTACGCTGCGAGGTGGCGGTGGTGGCCACCGGGCTCCTGAGCCTGGAACATTCCGGATCGGGGGAGCTGGAGGCCACTGCGGCCGGTCTGCAGCGCCTGAGCCTGAGTGGGAGCGGCGACGTACACCTGTTCGAAGAGGTGATCACGCCGCAATTTTCGGCCTCCCTCACCGGTTCGGGCGAGCTGATCGCCGACGGCCTGGTCGTGGGCTCCGCCAACCTGGTGCTGAGCGGCTCGGGTGGTGTGGAGGTGTTGAGTGGTAGCGCCGACATCCTGAGTCTGGTCATGAGTGGGTCGGGCGAAAGTCAGCTTTTCAGAGTGGAGGCCGTCACTGCTGATGTCACCCTGACCGGCAGCGGCGACGCCGAGCTAACCGCCACCGAGGCCGTCCACGCGGTGCTGACCGGATCGGGCGCCCTACGCCTTCATGGGGACCCCACGGAGCGGGAGGTGGTGAGCACCGGCAGCGGCGACGTGAGTTTTTTGGACTGAAACATCGCCTGATGTATCACGGAAAGGCAGGTTGATCATTGGTATGGCAGTGGACCCCGCCGCCGGCGTACCAGGAGGCCAGTGTCTCGATGGTGTAGACATCCCGCCCGGGAAACCACTCCTCAAGCTGGGCTTTGGCGGCGTTGTCGGTGGCGGGGTTGTCGAAGCCTACGGTGACCACAAAGCCGTTGCCGACCAGCCAGTTCATATAGTCGGTGTCGAAGGTGGCATCTTTGTAGTTCACCTTTCCGGCGAAAGGCCATCGCAGCACCTCCAGGCCCGCGGCGTCGATCTCCGCTGCGGCGGCGTCGTAGATCTGATCGTCGTGTCCACCCGGCTCGCAGGCGCTCTGCTCCGAGCAGTCCGCCACCACCACCCGGTTGTCCGGAAGAAATCTCGCAATCCCGTCAATGTGGCCGTTGGTCAGGTCGCCTTCGGGAACCCCTTCGATCATCACCACCCTCGACACGCCAAAGTGCTGTTTCATCGCCTGGGTTACATCGCCGCGTGTGATGCCGGGGTTTCTCCCCGGGTCGCCGATCACCGACCAGCTCAGCAGCACCGTGTCGCTCCCGTTGAACTCCAGATCTCCCCGCTCATGGACCAGTCCCACCGTGTCCACCGGAAGATCCAGGTACTCGCCCACAGCAACGGGCACAGCATTATCCGCTTTGTAGGGGATGTCCTTTCCGAAGGCGCCACCCCAGGCGTCGAAGCCCCAATCCTGGATACGCAGCGCGCCCTTTTTCAGCACGTAGCGTGGTCCATTGTCCCGCATCCACGCGTTGTCATTGGGGATCTCGTGCCAGGTCAGGCGAAAGCCGTCGGTGGTGGGACTTCCGGTGATCACGCCCTCGCCCAACCCTCCATCCACCTTCAGCGAAAGCTCGGCCGCCGCGCGGGTGCGGCTGTCGTTGACCAGAATGTGGACGTCTTCGTAGCGCAGGATGGTAGCGACGATACGGGAAAATGAAGGCTCATAGTCACTTTCCCAGCGCTGGGGCCACTGCAGCCACACCGCCGCCTGCGGCTCCCACTCGGCGGGGACACGGAGGTCTCCGCCGGCAGGTGACCCGGAGTCGTGCGTGTCGCTGTCTTTGGCAGGGCTGCCGCAAGCGGCAAGTCCTGCCCACACGGTGATCGTCAGCAGGGAGCGCATCGGTATCCTCGAATCGTTGTGGCTGATAACAAGAGGTGATGTATCAAGGGAATACTGATTTTAACAATACTATCGTGATACATGGGCCCACGCGCGTCGTCGCCACAAGAGGAGCGCGGCCGCCGGCGCCCACCCGACGCTGCCTCCCGGCCCCTGGCTGCAACCACAGGCGGCGACCTCCTCCACCGCACAGACCTGCTGCCCACCCGCTTCCAGGCAGGCCCACCCGTCCCCGCAGGGCTCCTCCTCGGTGCAGGTGGCGGTGCAATAGCGGTCGGTTCCGTCCTGCAGGCAGATCATGCCATCCACGCAGTCGCTCTCGTCGCCACAGCTCTCTCCCTGCTGCCCACTCCCCCGGTCGGGGTATAGGCTGCATAGCCCCTCCCGGTCGTCCGCCTCCAGATCCCGGGCCTCCGGGGAGCCATCCAGAGCCGGATTCAGCGTGGCCGCCGCATCGGAGCTGTGCCACAGGCCCAGAAGGTGTCCCACCTCGTGCGTCGCGGCGGACTGCAGATCCATCTCTGAGGGCCAGCGCGCGTTGTCGATGGCCCATGCGTAGTTCAGCCCATTCAGCGCAAAATCAGCCTCTATCGTCCGCTTCCCCTCGCTGTACAGCATCGGGCTGCTCACCAGGCTGGCCTCTTCTGGCCAGGTATCGGAAAGGAAAAAGACCACGTTTTTGCCGTCCTTCTCGCCCCAAACCGCAGCATCGGCCATGCCCTCGTAGACAAAGGAAATGCCCCCACAGTCTTCTGCCGCCCAGGTATCGAAGCCGGCCTGGATCGCGCGCACGGCCTCCTCCTCCTCCAACCCGCCGAAGCCGGGGGCAATCCAGTAGGGGACTGGAAAATCCTCGGGTGCCCAGGTGGATGCGCCCGCAGTCCAGGCCAGCGCAGAAGGCAGCAGTACACACAGCATCAACACCTCAAAAGGAGAAAGAAGGTGGACGAAACAGCAGACCGACCGCGCCCCAGTTGTTGGCCCGCTCCAGCGACCGATCCAGCAGGACCACCCCGGGCTTTGCGGGGGCCTCCCCGTCTTCGATGGGGAGGTAGGCTTCTACATAGAGCGTGAGAAAGGCAGGCTTCCACGTGCCGTAGAGCCGGGAGCTGCTGATCCATCGCTGCTCGGCCTCCTGGCCCCAGCTCCGCTCCTCCCTCAGCCCCACCCCCAGCGAGAACGGCTCTTTGTCCAGGAGGACAGCGGAAACGCTGAGAACGATCTCCTGCACCGTCTGCTTCCCGCTCAGGCGGAGCCAGCCCAGGTCCAGCCCCACCGGTCCAAGCCGGGCGCTCCCGTCCACAACCACCAGCAGGCTGCGGCCCAGCGAGGGGGAGTCCATCCCCGCGATCCCCGCGGCCACCTGGAAAGCCGGCCTCTCTGGACGCAGATCCTCGCGCTCGGGCAGCTCCCCCAGCGGATGCAGCCGCAGCCTTCCCCACCACCACGGCGCATCGGAGGACAGCGCGGGCCAGGCCCCCCCGACCTCCAGAGTAAGCTGCTCCGGCCAGGAAAGATAGCCGCCAACGCCATTTGCGTGCAGCGGCAGCAGCGCCCGCGACAGCAGGGGGCGGGTGCTGTAGAGCAGCCCCTCACTCTCCAGCTCGCGGTCCCGGCTGACCGGCAGGTCCCCGCGACCGAGCCAGAAGCCTGCGATCGGGTGCTGGATACCCAGCTTTGCCTCTGCCAGCTCCAGCCCCCCCGCGTGTACCTGTCCCTCCTCCACCCGAAGCCGGGCCTCCACCCCATAGGGTGCACGCAAGGTGGCCGACAGTGCCGCAGGAATCACCCGAATTCCCTCATTGTTGACCGGGTCCAGGGCCAGGAGATCGGCGTCCTGTTCCACATAGGGTACCGCCTGCACCCCGATGGCACCCTCCAGGTCCAAGGCAAGCAGCGACATCAGGGCATCGGAGCCGCGGAAATCTCCACGGTTTGGTAGGTGTTGATATGGCTGGGGCCCAGCCGGTAGGACTCACTGCCCACTACCACAAAAGCCAGCTTTTCTGCGCCGGCCTCCAGCCGCAGCGACACCACCTGTGCGGTTGCGGCGCCGGGGTGCACGGCGGTGCGCAGCATTTCCCCCTCCTCAGACTAGAACGCGAGGACACCATCGGCGGAGAAGCTCACAAAGTCGGTACCCGTCCAGGCCAGGACGTTGGCACGGGCGCCCTCGCCCAGGGTAGCCCGGGCCCGCTCTTGAAGGTCGGCATCAAAAAAGGCGATGGTGCCGGTCTGGCCATCGTCCCAGGTCAGGGCGAGATCCTGCCCGTTGGTGGCCATCGACGGGCGCACCCACCAGCCGCAGACCCCCTCTACCTGAATGTCTCTCGACCGATGCAGGAGGTGGACACTGCCATCTTCGCGGCAGGTGGCGATCAGGCTGCTTCCATCGGCACGCTGCACGCCCGCAGCCCCCTCCACGCCGACGTCCACCGCCTGCCAGTCCTGCACCTCCAGATCACCAAGGTACAAGCTCCCATCAAAGTCGGTCAGCAGAGCATGTTGCGGTGGCAGAAGCTCCACCTGATAGGGACCGCTGCCGACTTCCGTGTAGCCAAGCTGTGTAACGGTCCCTCCACTTATCTTTGCAAGGTTCAATGCCTGCGATACAGGCGCCCGTACGGCAGGGGAGCCCGTCCAGGCGATCCAGGTGTCGCTCCCGCTCTGCAACAAGGCCCCGGTGTGGCTGTCCGCGCCGCAGACCAGCGGGGCCAGCAGCTCCCGCTTGCTGTCCACCGGGTCCAAGAGCCACAGTCCCCCGTCGGGGTCGGTGTCGCAGTATAAAAGCCGCGGATTTTCGGGGCCACCGGCGATTCCGACGGCACCGATCAGGTTCACAAAGCCGCAGGGAGGAGGGGTGAGGCCACTATCCAGCGGGGGCACCGAGTCCATGGCCGCCGTTCCGGAGTCGGGAGCGCTCACATAGGGGCTCTCCGGAGAGACCCGCTTGCACCAGTCCAGGCTGAGCACCCCTGCGCCCTGGATCGCACTGCTGTCCGCGCAGAGGCCGGCTGGGTCCGGAGGCTCCTCTTCCGGCGCGGCACTATCGTCGGTTTCCGGCGTCGGAGGGAGGGTCTCCGCGCGCTCGACGATCTGGAGGTCACGTTCTTCGATGGCACAGGCAAGCAGTGCGAGCATGGACCGCTTGTAGCATTTTGGCAGGCTTCTGTCTGTGTCTGCTGCACGCCACTGGACTGTTTTGGCCCTGATACAGGTGGGTGTATCACAGTAACATAGATGCTACATGGGTAGTTGTGATACATGGCGCATGTATCACTCGTTCCCGGCCGGGCCCTCCGTCGCCGGTCCTGCCTGTACTCGCAACCCCTCTGCCTGCAACGAAAACATTTTTGCGTATAGCCCGCCGCGCGCCATGAGCTGCTCGTGGCTGCCCTCCTCCGCAATCCGCCCGTCGTCGATCACAACGATGCGGTCCGCCATGCGCACCGTGCCAAAACGGTGGGTGATCAGGATGGCGGTCCGGTCTTTTTTCAGGTCGCGGAAGCGCTGAAAGATCTCGTGCTCGGCCTCGGCATCCATCGCGGCGGTGGGCTCGTCCAGCACCAGGATGCGGCTCTTTCGCATAAAGGCGCGCGCCAGGGCCACCCGCTGCCACTGCCCGCCGGACAGGTCATCCCCGCCAAAGGCACGTCCCAAGGGGGTTTCCAGCCCATTGGGCAGGCGATCCACGATCTCCTTGGCGCCTCCGTCTTGAATCGCATTCCCCACCGCCGCATCGTCTTCGCGCGCGGGCAGCCAACCCACCCCCACGTTGTCGCGCATAGAGAGCTGAAGACGGGCAAAATCCTGGAAAATCACCCCCACGCGCCGTCGCAGCGCGCTCATGGAAAGTGTCGCCACATCCACGCCGTTGACCCGGATGGTCCCGGAGGTGGGGCGGAACAGCCCCACCAACAGCTTGATCAGGGTGGTCTTTCCCGCTCCGTTTTTACCCACCAGCGCAATCGTCTCGCCGGAGGCGACGTGCAGGTTGATGTTGGACAGTGCCTCCCGGCTACTACCGGGGTAGCAGAAGCTGACATTTTCCAGGCTGAGCGAGGGGGCCTTTTCGTCGGGCGCATCGGCCTCCAGGGGCTCCGCCCCGTCCGGCTCCTCCTCGGGCACACTCAAAAACTCGTCCAGGTTGGTCATGTACAGGTCGTCCTCCCAGGCGCGGGAGACCGCGGACAAGGCAGACTTCAGGGTGTCCTGCCCCTGGCGGAACAGGCCCATATACAGGGTCATCGAGCCCAGCGTGATCGCGCCTGCCACCGTCTGCAGCGCGATCCATCCATAGGTGCCATACAGCGCGCCCGTGGCGATGAGTCCCAGGAGCAGCGCCGAAAGGGAGCGTCGCTTGGCCAGATCGCTCTCCTCTTGCGTGAAAGAAGCGATAATGTCACGGTATTTGTCCCGGAGCCAGCCGGAGAGCTGAAAGAGCTTGACCTCCTTCACGGTGGCTTCGGTGGTGAGCACCGACTCCAGGTAGAAGCTGCGCCGGTAGCGCAGCGATCGCGCGCGCTGAAGCTGAAAGGACTCTGATGCAAAGCGGGCTTCGGCCCAGAAGGGGGGGATGGCGGTCAGCACCAGCACCGCAATGGCCCAGGGACCCAGCGACCACAGCAGGGCCGAAAAACCGGCCAGTGTGGCCAGGTTCCGGGTGAGGCTGAGGATCTGGTTGACCAGGTCCAGGGGACGCGCGCTGGCCTCTCTCCGGGCCTGGGTCATGGCGTTCATGAACGCCGGGTCTTCAAAGCGGGCATAGGCCACTTTCGCCGCTTTATCCAAGATTAACAGGTTCACATGCAGACCCAGCTTGGCCCGCAGCATGAGCTGGGCGTAGCCGGTGCCCTGGGCCACCAGCGCGCGGGCGGCGATCAGCGCAAATTCCAGGGCCACCCAGGATAAAGCAGGGGTGGCCTGTTCCAGCAGGCTGCCGCCTGCGGCAGGGTTCAGGATGGCGTCGATGATGTGCTTTCCCACCCACGCGATGGCCACAATTCCAGCCGAATCGAGGATCTGCCCCAGAATGAGCACCAGCAATAGCCGACGGTCGAGGTCATAGACCATTCGGAGGGCCGTGCGGGCATGCTGCAGCACACGGCGGGCAGTCTGCAGGCGGGAGGGCGGAGGCGGTGCGGTGGGCATGAGGAAGAGTGTAAGGACCGGCGGCGGGAAGGCGAGGGGAAAGGGGGATGGGAGGGCGATCGGGGCGTGGAGGAACAATGGGACTGTCCGCCG
>JBEIQS010000125.1:0-17572 GCA_040376425.1 Alphaproteobacteria bacterium
CCTTCGCCGGGGTCAAAAAGCAACCCCACGTCGTCCCATCGTAAGAAGTAGGCGTTATGGTTCCGATACCGGGTAGGAACCTGACTGGAACTACCCAGAACAATCAGCTCTCGACTTGACATGTCAAGAGCCGGGTGACCAGTCGGGAATGGGCTGGGGGCGGCCCAGCTCCCACAGTACTTCTGCGACCACTTCGGCCACCGTCGCCGCAAGGCTGGTGCAGTATTCCTTACGTTCGGGGCCCTGAAAATCGGAGAAGGACGCCACCCGGTCGTTGCAGCTACGCTCGGGACTGTCCGTCAGGCGCATGACCATGCGGCTTCGGTAGAGCGGGATGGCCTGACGCAGAAGTGCCGAGGGGGCACCGGTAGGGTCAGGATCGCCCAAAAGCTCACCAAGCACCAGGACACCTGCGTGGACGGCACCGCATGTGCCTTCCCCGGTCAGGCCGCCCCGCCGCAAGGCCTGATAGCTGCGGGTGGGCAGTCCAAAGGTCTCCGCGAGCGCAATTCCGCAGGAGCGGTGGGGCGTTCGTTTGCCTTCATAGAGCAAAAACGCCCGTTCTCGCGCCTCCGCGATGTACTGCTCGCGCTCCACTCAGCGCCGGGGCGGCATCGGGCGGCTACCCGGCGGCGTGGGGTGCGCGGGTTGGGCGGGCTGCACCGGGGCGCTGGGGCCGCCTGCACCGATCACCCAATAGGGGCTGCCTGCAAGCTGAGCCTGGATCTGAGCCACTTCTTGCGGCATCAGCTCCATGGTTTGCGGCTGGCCGGAGCGCGGGTCCACCTGAGTCAGGAACCAGCGATTGCCGACCTTGGACTTGTGGATCATCAGACCGCGAGGGTCGTCGTAGACCAGGGTCAGATCTTTGGCGGACAGGGGCCGGTTGGGGTCGGGTGGGGCCTCGGGCTTGGGGGCCTCGGGAGGCTTGGGAGGAGCTGCCTTTTTGGGGGCAGTGGCTTCGAGAACGTCGTCCAGCTCCCACTGCACTTCCAACAGCTCGCCCTTCCGGCAGCTCTCGATGGATTCCCGCACGGCCGGGCCGGTGGCGCCCATGGCCAGCTCCAAAAGCTGCTGTTTCAACGCCTCGCGCTCGTCCGCCGAGGCCTTCCGCATTGCCGCGACCAGCTTCTCTACCGCTTCCATCGACCCTCCTGACCGAGGCGGCTCTTAACCCGATCGGGGTGGCTTCTCCACCTCGGCTGGTGGCTTGGGGGATCTTTGCGCGGTCAATGGGCAAGGTCCCGCCGTGGAGATAGAGAAAACCGGGGATCCGGATGACGGACGACGAATTGCGAATCGAGCTGGAGCGCCTGGTGCGGCGCTACCGCCTCTCCCATGATGTGGCCGAGGATCTGCGGGCCCTGGTGGGTCTGGGCTCGACTCCCTGGACCACCCCCCGGGGAACGGTGGCCGAGCGCACCTGGGTGGAGCCCACCCGCGGGGTGGCCGACGCGCCCACCCAGCGCCAGAGTGGCCCTCCTCCGGGGGCATCTACTATCGACCGTCCCACCGTAGAAAATAAGCGGGATTCCTCTGGTCTTCGCGCTTTCGATGAGCTTCGCATCCAGACGATCATCGGCAGGGGCGGGGTGGGCGAGGTGTGGCGGGTGCAAGAGTCCACCCTCAACCGCACCCTCGCCATCAAGACCCTTCGTCCGGAGTACGCCGCGCGCCAGGATCTGATCAGCCGCTTCTACGAGGAAGCCCGCGTACAGGCTCAACTTCAGCATCCCGGCATCATTCCGGTACACTGCCTCGCCGAGATCCCCGATGGCCGTATGGCCTTCACCATGCCCGAGATCCAGGGGCGCTCGCTGCGGCAGGTGATCCAGGCGGTGCATCGGGCCAGCCGTGGGGATTGGAAGCCGGACGATCAGGGGTGGACCTTTCGGCGGCTTTTGGATGCCTTCCACCGGGTCTGCGAAACGGTGGCCTATGCACACTCCCGCGGGGTGATTCACCGCGATCTGAAGCCAGAAAACGTGATGGTGGGCTCCTACGGCGAGGTCTTCGTATTGGACTGGGGCCTGGCCAAGGTGCTGGAGGAGGACCCCTCCCTGGAAGTCAGCGGGGAGTTTCCGCTGCCCCGTGGCGGCGACGACGAATTCCAGACCCGCGTGGATGCGGTGATCGGCACCCCGCAGTACATGCCCCCGGAGCAGGCCCGCGGCGAGATCCGCCTGGTGGGCAAGGCCTCGGATGTCTACGCGCTGGGGGGCACCCTCTACGAGATCCTGGCGGGCCATCCACCCATCCGGGGCAACGATGTCTATGCCGTGCTGGAAGCCGCGCGCCGGGGAGATGTGGCGCCCTTCCGCCCGCCGGGACCGGTCCCGCCCGAGCTGGAGGTGATCCTGGCCCGGGCGATGAACCTGGAGCCCGCAGACCGCTACGCCGACGCCACCGAGATGGCGACCGCCGTGGCCGATTGGCTGCGCGGCACCCGGCAGCAGGAGGAAGCCCTGAAGCTGGTGGCCGAGGCGGACGAGATGGTGCCACAGGTGCTGGCCTGCCGAGAGGAGGCGCAGCGTTTTCGCAGCGAGGCCGAAGAGATGTTGGCCCGGGTGCGCCCGCATGAGCCGGTAGACCGTAAAAAGCCCGCCTGGGATTTGCTGAGTCAGGCCCAGCGCCTGGAGCGGGAGGCCGGCTTGCGCGAGCTGGAGCAGCTCCAGCGCCTGCGCACCGCCCTGAACCTGGTGCCGACGCTGCCAGAGGCCCACCACCGCCTTGCGGACCACTATCGCGACCAATTGCTGGCCGCGGAGGCCCGCCGCGACGAAGACACTGCGGTGCGCGCCGAGGTGATGCTGCGCAGCCACGACCGTGGTGTCCATGCGGAGTTTTTGAAGGGCGACGGCAGGCTTCTTCTCCACACCGACCCGCCCGGCGCGGGGGTGTGGCTGCATCGCTATGTGGAGCAAGACCGTCGGCTGGTCCCGGCACAGGAGCGCTTCCTCGGCCCTACCCCCATCGACCTGAGTCTTCCAAGGGGAAGCTACGTTCTTAAGATTTGTAAGGAGGGATACAAAGACACCCTCTACCCGATCCACCTGGAGCGCTGTGGGCGCTGGGATGGGATTCCTCCTGGAGAAAATACTTCTTTTCCCATCCCGCTCCTGAGGGACTTGGGCCAGGACGAGGTCTATGTACCCGCCGGCTGGTATGTGGGCGGCGGGGACCCGCTGGCCTCAGATGCGCTGCCCCGGGCGCGCTGGTGGGTGAACGGGGTGGTGGTTCGCCGGTTTCCAGTCACAAACGCCGAATATTTGGCCTTCCTCAATGCCATGGTGGCGGCCGGGCACACGGAGCAGGCACTGTCCCTGGCGCCCCGCTCGGCCATCGCTGGGGGGGAGGGCCGTCCGCTGTGGCCCAGAGATGGTTCCGGCCTCTTTTTTCTGGAGCCGGATGCCGAGGGCAACGCCTGGGCGCCGATGGAGCCGGTCTGCTGGGTCACCTGGCACTCGGCCTCGGCCTTTGCGGCCTACGAAGCGAAAAAAACGGGCCTTCCCTGGCGACTTCTGCATAGCCTGGAGCGGGAAAAAGCCGGGCGTGGGGTGGACGGGCGGCAGTTCCCGTGGGGCGATCAACTGGATCCCACCTGGGCCTGCGTGTTGGCCAGCCATGCCGGGCCGCCGCGACGGGTTCTGGTCACCGACTACCCGGGAGATGTGAGTCCCTACGGGATTCGGGGCCTTGCCGGCGGCACCATGGACTGGTGTGAGGATGCCTACCGTCGCGAGGGTAGTGTGGCCGGTGGTGCGGCCGTGCCCGTGGTTTCTGCGGAGCCCGGTGAGTTCATGAATGTGGGCGGGGGCGCCTGGAACTCTCCGGATGGCTGGTCGCGCATGGCACGGCGCCTCGCCGGCCGCCCGACGCTGAGTTTCGGCAACGTGGGCTTCCGGCTGGCGCGCAGTCTCTGAGCGGGGCTCAGACCTTGGTGTCGACCTGTTTCCACCCGGTGGGGCTGGGATTCCGGGCCGCAAAGGAGAATACCAGCCGGTCCGCCGACGCCACGTTGAAGTAGGGGGGCGCCTGGCCCACCCCGGAGAGCATGTAGTAGGTCAGCGAGGCCGGCGGAGCCCCCGCGCCTGCCTGCATGAAGCCGATCAGTGGAGCATTGAGCAGGTTGATCCGGATGTCATGCGTACTGACGACGGCACCCTGGGCCTTGGAGGCGCCCTCGAATTCTTTGTTCTGAAACTTCGCCTGGGTGTTGTTGGGGCTTGCCCCGGCAAAGCTCAGAGCCGCGGCCTCCTGGAGCGAGTAGGTGCCACCGAAGGGAGAGGCGGGACCGGTCCACCACCAATAGGAGGTTTCTTTGGTATAATTCACCAGACCGATGGTGACATCCGAGGCGCCCACCACCAGCACCTGGCCGATGTTGACCCATGCCCCCGCTACAAAGCGGTCCAGGTTGTAGGCCTTGTAGCCGAGGGGGCCCGATCCGGGCGACAGCTCGTGCAAGCGGGCTGCCCGTGGCCGGTCGGTGAAGTGGGTGGTCAGCGTGCTGGTCTCTGCATTCAGAACGCGGTTGCTGCGTAGCTCGTTCCGACCGATAAACGTGGGTTTTTGGTCGAAGTCCAGTGCGCGAACGTAGGCCTCTGCCCGGGCAAGCACTTCGATGTTGGTGATCTTCAGGTCGAAGAAGCCGTTTTCGTTCTGGTGCGCCCAGCGATCCAGAATGTTGCTGAGTGCGAGGGTAAAAGCACCGTTCCAAACGCCATTGAAGGAGAACTCATAGGCAGGCTTGCCCGCCTCGGCGGCGACCAGCACCACATCCGGCGTGTTGGAGAAGGTGGGGGCGCGGCTGAGCAGCGCGCGCCGCGTGAGGCAGCGGCTCGTCGTCATCACCGGGGGGCGAACCATGGTGGCCGTGCCGGTGGGCTTCAGGCTGGCACCGCCCGTGCGCCGTGGTCCAGAGGGCATTGCCTGGACCGGCGTTCCCCGACTCACCATCTGCACGTTCTCGGCGCCGACCACTTCAGAGCCTTCAAAGAGGCCAACTTTGCCGCCCGTCTCTGCGTATTGGCGCATATGCGCCAGGGTGTCCATCGCCGCTTCGTTCTCTTTGAGCAGCGAGAGATCGTAGTCGCCACTGGCGTGACACACGTCCAGAATATAGGTTAGGTTGATATTCGGATGTTTGTCGGTCAGGTTGCGGATGTCCAGCAGCGGCACCACGTTCTTCAGGCGCAGTTCGGTGGGGCTGGCCAGCGGGTAGCCCTCGATGGTGGTGTCCTGAGGGCAGAGCACGAGCTGCTGGTCGTCCTCAATGTAGTCGCCGTGGCCCGAGAAGGCGACGAAGCCCACCGTCTTCCCCTCTTTGGCCAGTTGCTTGATCAGGCCGATGATCGCCGCCAAGATCGTGTCTTTGGTGGCGGGGGAGATCAAGGTGCTTTCACCGCTCTCATCGCCGATAAAGCTATGGGAGACCGGCGCAGAGGTGATGACGGTGATGTTCTTGGCGGGCGCGCCGATGCGCCGGGCGAGCTGGTAGTACAGCTTACAGTCGTTGATGGCACCGAAGAGGTTGGATGTGCCTTCCGACAGACCGACGGCCTGATCGAAGGCATCGTAGTGGTTGATGCCGATGATGACGGCGCGAGGGAGGTTGTTGGACATCGAGTCTCCGGTAGCAGTAAGCATGGGTGCGCTATTTCTCCGCGAGGAGGTTAATCGATAGCTGTGACCACTGACCTTATCGAAGTCAGAAAAAAATCCGTCAGTTTTCTGGAAAAAGCCAGGAACAGTGACGGAGCATGGGGCTATCTCCCGACGGGAGAGTCTCGAATGGAGCCGACGCTCTATGCCATAGGAGCGGGATTTGAAGCGCCTTTTCCGTGGCTGAAGCGGCAGGAACCCGACTGGACCTGGCTGATGTTGCCGTCCGTGCTGGGCGAGGGGGAGCTTTCTCGGGCCGCACTCGCCTGGATCCTCGCCTTTCGTTCGGAGGCGGTCACCGATATGGAGGGCTTTGATGCAACGCTGCCCGGCTGGTCGTGGGCCCCGGGCACGGCCGCCTGGGTGGAGCCCTCCTCTTGGGCCATGCTGAGCTTGGCCCGCCTGGGGGAAGACCGGTCGCGCCAGGAAGCGGGGCGTCGCCTTCTGCTGGATCGCCAGGGAAAAGATGGTGGCTGGAACTACGGGAATCCCAGGGTGCTGGGGCAGGAGCTGCGCTCTGTGCCCGGCCCGACCTCCTGGGCCATCCGCGCGCTGGTGGCGGTGGGCGGGGCGACCGGGGTGGTGCAGGCGGCCCTTCGCTTCCAGGAGGTGGTGCTGAAACAGCCAGGTTCTTCCTCGCTGGCTTTGGTGGCATTGGCGGCGGATGCGGCGGGAGAGGATCCCCGGCGCTATGTGGAGGCGCTGCTGCCGCGGCTGGGGGAGGAGGGGGCGGCGGAGCGCCTGGACTGGACCGCCTTGGCGATCCAGGCGCTGGACTGTGCAATTCGCTGGGAGCGCCATGACTGATCCCACCCGTCGGCGGCTGCTTTTGGGCTTCTCGGCGTTGATGGCGGCCGGTGGCGTGGGCGGCCTTCTGCGGCGGGAGCTGCGCCAGCCCGAAGCCACGGTCTTCGGGTTGCGCTGCGCGAGCTATGTGGAGGACATGGTGGGGCGGGTGCGCGAGGGTATCGCCGCCTTTCCAGCCTTTCAAGCTAAAATATCGGGCGCGCGGGTAGTGCTGAAGCCTAACCTCGTGGAGGTACACGCGGACCGCCCGGTGAATACCGACCCCCGCCTGATCCTGGCGGTGATCGAGGCATTTCGGAAGGAGGGTGCGAAACAGGTGGTGGTGGCCGAAGGGCCGGGGCACCTGCGCGATACCGATGCGGTGCTGGAGGCCTCGGGGCTGGGGCGGATGTTGCGCGAGCAGCGGGTCCGCTATGTGGACCTGAATGTGGATGACGCGGTGGAGCTGGTGCCGGTGGTCGGCTTCACGAAGCTGCCCAAATTGCCGGTTGCGCGCACGATCATGCAGGCCGACCTGGTGGTTTCTATGCCCAAGCTCAAGACCCACCACTGGGCGGGGGTCACCCTCTCCATGAAAAACCTGTTTGGGACCGTTCCCGGACGCGTTTTTGGCTGGCCCAAAAATCCGCTGCACTGGGCCGGGGTGGACAATTCGGTGGCAGAATTGTGGTCGTCGATCCGGCCGTCCTTCACAATTGTGGACGGGGTGGTGGGGATGGAGGGGGACGGTCCGATCATGGGCAGCGCGGTGCCCCACGGCATCCTGCTGTTCGGCGACGACCTGCCCGCCGTGGATGCCACGGCGACCCGCCTGATGGGGCTCCGCCCGGAAAAGGTGCGCTCGCTCCGGTTGGCTCGGGCGGGAGGGGGCACGACCTCCGAGTGGCGCATCCTGCGCTTGGGGGACCAGCTCCCGGTCCGTCCCTACGACGTTCTGCCTGCATGGAAGGAGTTGAAGGCTTGACCTGTCAAGTCCTTATGGAAGTTTAGGAAGGCGCATCACGTAGATTCGACGGAAGTCCCGCACGGCGTCGGTGACCCGTCCCTGCGCGGCCACCGCCAGCCACTCCACCCCGGAGGCGGCCCGGACCACGGCGAGATCGTCGTTGCCGACGGTGCCGGTCGGGATGGCGCGGGCCGCGGCCGGGTCGGCGATGGGGGCTGCATAGATGGGGTTGAAGGCGGATTCGTTCTGCTTCACATAGATCAGGTAGCGGCCGTCGGGGCTCCAGGTGGGGCCTCGGGGGTTCATCTGCACGTCGGTGGCGATGAGCTGCGGCACGCCGCTCAGCGTGGTGCTGTAGAGGTCGTAGCGGTTGGGGTCGTTGTGGTTGGAGTAGAAGGCCAGGTTTCTTCCGTCCGGGCTCCAGGAGGGCCGGGTCTGGGTGTGGCTCCAGGTGGTGAGGGGGCGGGGAGAGGGGAAGTCGAGGTTGTCGATCAGCCAGATGTTGTCGCCCTTGGGCGTGTGGCCTACAAAGGCGATGGCCCGGCTGTCGGGGGACCAGGCGGCGTAGAGCTCGGAGGCACTCTCGTCGCCGGTCAGCCGCTGGGGTGCTCCACCGGGGTTGCGCATGTCGATCAGGTACAGGTCGCCCTGGCCGGTGCGGGCCGAGCTGAACACCACGCGGCCGCCGTCGGGGGACCATGTGGCCCCGCCATCGGTGCCGGGGATGGCGGCAAGTCCTCCACCACTGTCCAGAAAAAGGTCGTAATCCCGCGTGTTTCCCGAAGAGGAGTAGATGAATCGCCCGATCGAGGGAGGAGCGAAGGTCAGCTCGTGCGCCACGGAGTCGTCGCTGCCGGCGAAGCCTTCCGTGAGGCTGCTGGATGCAGGGCGGGGGGGGCTGATCTTGCGGGGGGTCCCGGCGCTTTCGTTGAAGGTGGCTACGTAGAGGTCGATGGCCTTGCGCTCCAGGTAGTTCACCTCCCAGGAAAGCCGGCTTCCGTCGGGTGACCACACCGGCGATTGGCAGTGCCCCGGGTAGTCCGGGGAGGCGGGAACCGCCTGAGCCCAGGTGGACAGGATGAAGATCAGGTTCATCGCGCTACTCCACAAGTGCGAAGGAGAGTTGTACACGCAGGCTGCTGCGCCAACCCAGCCAGGTGCGATCGACGAGGGTCCAGCTATAGGTCCCGTCGGCGCCGGTTGCTTCCCCCGATGGCGGGAGTTGACCAACCAGGACACCAGCCTCTGCCGCCAGACCCACCCGCAGCTGATCCCCGACCGGCTTGAGCAGGGACAGCGAGAGCATGGGGGCCAGTGCCGGGCTCAACAGGCCCAGCCGTAGCTCCGCCTCCTCCCACCCCTGCACGCAGCGGCCCCCGGAGCAGCTCACCAACTGGCCGGGCACCCAAAGCAA
Organism: Alphaproteobacteria bacterium; assembly: GCA_040376425.1. Taxonomy (GTDB): domain Bacteria; phylum Myxococcota_A; class UBA796; order UBA796; family SXON01; genus CAITDR01. The sequence goes on from JBEIQS010000125.1 coordinate 8,832, forward strand.
GCCCAGCTTCACGGCCGGGTGCAGGCGCAGTGCGCCCACATGCACCAGATCCGTGCCCAGCCCCACCACCGGGCCCCCGGAGCGAAGGTCGTAGACCGGGCCCCCGGTGGGACTGGCATAGACTGCAGGACCCCAGCTTCCCCCAAGATTCAACCAGAGCCAGCGGATGGGCAGGCCAATGGCAGCCCCCAGCTCTGGCCCCGGCCAGGCGCTGCCTCCGGTGGCCAGACCCAGGCTTAGATCCAGCCAAGGCGGGGCCTTGTCGGGGGTGCCCAGGCGCAGCTCCTGGTGCCGGCCCGCCTGCACCTCCACCGTCTGCCCGTCCAGGCTGTAGACGCCCACCGGCAGGGACAGCTCCGCAGGCAGCTCCAGCCCCCGCGCCACCTCGGCTTGAACCTCGCTGGTCCACGCCGCAAGCTCCGGGTCCAGTTGGAGGAAGGATGGTGTCAGAACCAGCTTTTTTTTCAGGCCGGCGCGTCGGGTCTTTATATCGATAAAGCCGAAGTTTTGGCGCAATCTATCGCGAAAAACTATGGCTTCATCCCGGCGTGCGGCGGTGGGTGCCGTCGCGATGGCACCGGTTGCATAGTAGATGGCGTCTTCCGCCTGCAGCCGGGCCAGGGCGACCCGGGCGGCCAGCCACCACAGCTCGGCGGCATCGGGATCTTCCGCCAGGCCCGCGTCCAGCTCAGCAGCGGCATCGGTGTACCACTGCTTTTTGAAGAAGACACGCGCCTGCTCCAGGCGGTGCTGCACTGCAGCGTCGTCGGCCAGGCAGATCTGCAACAGGCTCAGGAGCATGGAGGCTCCAAACCTGCATTGATACAGAGGTTTTTGGTCCAGGTGTGGCGCTGCGGAGCAAAAAGGTCGTGGGTGGGGAAGTCATCGATGATCCGCCCGCCCTGCATCACCAGCAGGCGACGGCAGGCATACAATACAAGAGGAAGATCGTGAGAGATCAGGAGAATGCAGCGCTCGGGCGTGTGGCGGCTCAGCAGCAGGTCGATGATCTCGCCTTTGCGTGAGGCATCCAGGCCGGCGGTCGGTTCATCCGCCAAAAGCACGGAGGGGTTGGCCAGCCAGACCTGACCCAGGGTGACCCGTCGGCGCTCGCCACCGGAGAGCTCGCCCGGTTTGGCGCCGGCTCGGGAGCGCAGGTCCAGGCGTTCCAGAACTGTTTCTACCGACTCAGAGCCCGGAAAGTGCCGTGCGGACTCCTCCAGGATCGCCCGTACGCTCAGGCCCGGATTGAGCGATGCGCCTGCGTCCTGAAAGAGGAGCTGAGCCACCTGCGGCACCCGTGCGCGATCTTTGTGCGTATCTACGCCGCGAATGTGGACTGTTCCTGCATCTACGGGGCAGAGCCCCAAGGCGGCGCGGGCCAGCGTGGTCTTGCCCGAGCCACTTTCGCCGATCAGCCCCACCACCTCACCCGGGTGCAGCTCCAGGCTCACCCCTGCCAGCCCGACCGTTTCCACGGGGCGCCACCAGCCCTGCCGCCACCGTTTATGCAGGCCCTGTGCGGACAAAAGGGCGGTCATAGCCGGCCTCCGGCGATCCGTGCGGTTGCATCCAGCAGGGCCTTTCCGTCCAGCCGAAGAGAGGCCAACTCCGCCACCTCCTCCACCGTTTTTCCGCCTTCCAGTACTACAATACGGTCAGCCAGACCCGGAAGTAGGCGCAGATCGTGGGTGACCAGCAGCACCCCGTGACCGTGCCCCCGGAGCCGGACCAGCTCGTCCAGGATCTGTTTCTGCACCGAGGCATCCAGTCCGGAGGTGCACTCATCGGCGAGGATAAACCTGCTTCCTCGGGCCAAAACCAACGCAATGGCAGCACGTTGCGCCATGCCGCCCGAGAGTTCGTGCGGGTACAGGCCCGCAACCTGATCAGGACGGGCAAAGCCCGCTTTTTGCAGCCAGGGCAGTGGATCCTCGTCCTGCCCCGCCAGCGCGGCGGCCCGGCTGAGCTGGGCCCCGATGTCCGAGGTGGGGTCCAGCGAGGCCCGGCTGTCCTGGTCCACCAAGCCAATCCAGCTTCCCCGTACCTTTTCAAAGTCCTCCTCGCGACGAAGCAGGTCGCACTTGCCATCGTGCACCAGCCGCACCGCGCCACTGCGTTGCTGCAGGCCCGCAGGAAGCAACCCGAGTGCAGCGCGCACGGTCAGGGATTTTCCTGACCCCGAAGGCCCCACCAGGGCCACCAGCTCCCCCGCTTGTACCTTCCACGACGCGTCGGTCACCAGGGGACCGCTCGCGCAGACCACGGAGATGTGGTCGAGCTGCAGGCTGGTGCCGGTGGTGTCCGTTGCACCGACGGCGGAGGTGACCGCGGGTGGGAGAGCTGCGGGTCCGCGCCGGTAGGCGGTGGGCAGGCTCAGGAAGATGCCCAGCCAGACCAGCAGGGCCGGCGCCATCCAGGCCAGCGCATTGCCCTGGCTCTGGCCCAGCTCAAAGGCGATCATGTTGCCCCAGGAGTTCGGGGGAGTCCCCGAAAGCTCCAGGTAGGACAAGCTGACTTCCAACACCAGAAAGGTACCAAACACGGAGAGGAAGTGACGCTGCAACAGGAAGCGCCCGTTCACCCAGAGCACATGGTATAATAGAATACGGAATCTACCGATTCCGTGGGCTTCCAGCGCCAGGGCGAACTCCTGGCGCCGCAGGGTGTCCACAAAGGCCCACACGGCCTCGCCCACACGTGGGGCTTCGGAGAGGATGCACGCCGCCGCCAGCACCGGCAGGGGCTGCCCTCGGGTGGAGAAGATGGTCACGATCAACAGGGCGAGGACGAAGCTGGGGACCGACGAGAGCACCGTGTGCAGATAGCGCAACAAGCGGGCAGCAGTCCCGCCGAAAAATCCGGCGACCGCTCCGCTGGCGCCGCCCAGAACAACGGCGCCCACGGCCGCGGCGAGCCCCGGCAGAAAAAAAGACTGAGATCCGACCAGGAGCCGATGCAGAACGTCCCGACCCAGATGGTCGGTGCCCAACCAATGCCCGGCAGTGGGGCCCCGGGAGATCGCCTGGACATCCACGGCGATTTCGGCGGGAAGAAATAGAGAAAAAAGGTAGACCACCGCAAAAAAGAGCAGTGGGGCGGTAGCGGGGCGGCGGTCAACCTCCACGGCTGACCCTCAGGCGCGGGTCCAGCGTGACCCGCAGCAGATCGGTGAGCACCCGCAGGGCGGCCACGGTAGCGGCAGCGGCAAGGCTCAGACCGACAACCAGAGGGTAGTCGCGGTACTGGCACGCATTCCAAAATGTAGCACCGGCACCATTCAGCAAAAATAATTTTTCAACAACAACAACCCCACCCACCATCGTGGCGCTTCGGGCGGACAGCACCGCTGCAAGCTGGGGGAGCAGGTTGCGGGCCAGCACCCACAGGCCGGAGTCTCCACGGGCACGGGAGGAGAGTACAAAAGGGGCATCGCGAAGCTGGGTGATTCCCATGGAACAGGCCGCGTGCACTTCGCCCAGGGTACCCGATGCGACGGCCAGCACCGCAACGGCCAGGGCCCAAGGCACCGGTCCGCGCTCGGCGGGCAGCGCGAACCAGGCGGGCCGGAGGATGGTCCCCTGTTCCACCAGATACCAGACCACCGTGTTCAAACCATTGATGAGCAAAAACGACGCCATGAAGGTGGGAACGACGGAGATCGCGCGCACCACGCGTCCATGCACTGGCACCAGCGCCAGGCCTACGCCCAGCAGCATGGTGATTCCCACCGCGGGCACCAACAGCGCCAAAGACTGACTACCGGCCGCCCACACCAGACTTTTGACGTCTGCGCCCGGTCGATAGGTCAGCGAGTAGCCCAGATCCCCGTGCAGCAGTTGACTAAGGCGCTGCCAGAGACGGAGGTGAAAAGGTTGGTCCATCCCCCATTGTTCCTCAATGAACGCGCGCACCGGTCCGCTGTCGGGCAGCATGTCGATCGCGTCGCCTGGCGTAAGAATGAGCAGACCCTCCACCACCATCGCCGTACCCAGGAGGACCGCGACGAAGGCTCCCAGGCGCTCCAACAGCGCGCGCAGCCCAGCGATCACCGCATCTGCCAGGACTGGACGTACGTGAAGAAATAGAAGGGATGAACCAGGACGTTTCGGACTTTGGTGGAGATGGCCGCGTAGCTGTCCAGGGTCCAAAGAAAGACCATGGGCATGTCCGTGGCGACCCGCGCATGGAGCTGGCGCAGGGCTTGCTTACGGACGGCCGGGTCGGCGGCGTCGCGGGCCTGGTCCAGGAGCTGGTCCGCAGCCAGACTCTTATAGCCCCCAAAATTCCGACTACCGGTCGAGTAGAACTGCTCGCGCACATCCTCGTTCCGGTCAAAGGTCCACTGGGAAAGAACAAGGTCAAAGCCTTGATCGTTCCAGACCTTGCTCTTCCAGGAGGCATCGTCGAGGAACTCCACGGCCACGCCGATTCCGGCGCTCTGGAGCTGACTCTGGAGGTTGATCACCACCTCTTGCGCACTCTCCAACGCCGCAGGCGCCGTCACCTTCAGGCTGACCGGCTTGCCGTTGCGCGTCCACTGGTTGCCGGAGCGCACCCAACCCACCTCGGTCAGCAGGCGTTCGGCCTCGGCCGGGTTCTTCTGCATCAGCGGCACGTCGTGGTTATAGTAAGGACTGGACTTGACAAAAGGCCCGGAGAGCAGATCGCCCGTGCCGATGGGCGCCATCAGGGCGCTGTTGTCCACCAACAGCCCCAGGGCCTTGCGCACCCGGACATCGTCAAAGGGCGCGCGGGACAGGTTGTAGCCCAGGTACCACCAGGAATTGGTCTGGTAGGGGTACATCTCCACCTTACGATTGTTCTCCAACACCGGCAGGTCACGGGGCAGCACCCGGACCAGGACCTCCAGGCTCTCATAGAGCAGGAGCTTCGCCTGATAGTTCTTGTCCGATACTTCCTTCATCGTGATCTGGGCGATTCCGGGTGCCGGGGAAAAGCGGGGATTGGCGGTGAGGGTGATGGAGTTATCGTCGTTGTAGCGGGTCAAGCTGTAGGGGCCGGTGCCCAGGGGACTCTGCCGGAAGGCGTCAGTGCGCTTTACCGCCGTGGACAGGAAGCGAAAGGCGGGAAGGATCTTGAACTGCAGGCGGTCTTCGGCGCGCGCTTCCGGGCGGACAAAGTTGATTTGGACGCGGCGGTCGTCCAGCGCCACCACATCTTTGATGAAGGCCACGCGGCCCGCCTCGCTGGAGAGCGTGGCCGGGTCTTTCATGGCTTTGATGGTAAAAACCACATCTTTCGAGGTGAAGGGGCTGCCATCCTGCCAGGTGACGTCTGAGCGCAGGTTCACTGTCATCGTCATGCGGTCCGCCGACAGCTCGGCACTCTCTGCCAGTCGTGGCACCGTGGCGAGGCTCTCGTCATCCCCGAAGAGTCCGCCGAAGATCAGCTCGTTGATCCGCGCTTCGGCCATGGTGGTGCCGAAGAGCGGGTTCACCGTTGGCGGAGCCTGGTCTTCCGAATAACGGAGGTTTCCCGCGAGGGCTGTAGCGATTGTAAGCCAGAATACACTCATCACAATCCTCACTGTTCGCCGTTTGTGCCGTCTCGGCCCATGGAGCCGAGCACGACGAGATCGCCGATGGTTTCATCCAGTCCCAGCACTTCCGGGAAGGCTGGAACCAGCTTTTGTATTGCATCTTTTGCTTCACGGTGGTGACCCGTCGCCAGGTTGGCGTAGGCCAGGACCGCAAAAAGGGTCGGGCTGTTGAGCGGCCCGATCCCGCGGCTGCGCTCTTCCAATGCCAGGCTGGCCAGGGCCAGCGCGCAGGCGGGTGCTGTGGGGAGAGACTCCACCGCAAGATCCACCAGGAGCCGACTACGAAAACCCGCCACCAACTGAAGATCATCCAGTAGAGCCGCCCCGTCTCCCACGGCCAGCGTGGTCAGCTCGGCGCCTTTGGCGTCCAGCCGTTGGTCCAGCGCGCGGGCAAGCTCGCGGCAACTATTCCCGTCGGGCTGGGCAGGATACTGAAGTTCCATGGTAAGAAGCGTGTCTTTGGCGCTCTTACCTGAAAGTGATCCCGAAAATAAAACCGAAGAAAGGTTGTCATCTATCGGTTTTTTCGAAGACCGCATGGCCACCTGGAGGCTGTCAAACACCAGGGGATCGTAGATGGCGCGGGTGGAGGAGGGGAGGCTGGGATCGCGGGCTGGAACCGGCTCAACGATCACCGGCTCAGTCACGATGGAGCGGAAGCGGGCCAGATCGCCGGTGCCCGCACGAAGGCTGCGATGCTCCTCCATTCGAACCGAGAGTTCATCTGCTTCTTTGGGAACTTCCGGCGGAATCGTTCGCTCCCAGCGGCGCGCAAAGGCGGACACCCGCGGGGAGGCGCCGAGTGCCCGATCCTGCCAGGAGTTGGTCGCGACGCTATCGCCCGCAGCCTGGGCAGAAAAGCGGAAGAAGAGGAGGAGGAGAGAGTCGTTCAGAAGCGGATCATTCTGGCGCAGCTTGCCAATGATCGACCAGGTGTGGTGCGAGGTCTGGGCCAACACCCCGTAGAGGCGCTCCAGCTCGGCCGCGGCGCGGCTTTTGGGCGCTCCTTCGGAGTGATAGGCCAGAAACCAATCATTCTGGTGGAAAGCGATCCATCCTTCCCGGCTCTCGGGTGTGACCACCGTGGGAAAGCGCGTCGGATCGCGCACCAGTGCCTCCACCCAGCCCAAGTCGTGGCCGGGAGGGGTACTGGTGGAGCCGATGCAGGCGATCGCCAGGAGCAGCACTACTCGCCCTCGTAGGATCCCCCGGATCCTTGCGTCTGGTCAATAAAGCGGCCTGGATCAATGTTTTCTGGGGAGTACTCCACCCGAATGCTGTCCTCCTGGAGTGTGAAGGGCTCCAGGACCAGCTCGCCCCGTTTGTAGCTCAGGCGGAGGCTGTCCTCGTTGTAGCCCACCCGGAAAAAGGTGAGCACATACTCGGTTTTTTTGGTGAGCTTGATCCGGTTGCCTTCGGCATCACGCAGGTAGTCAATGCGGAAACCACCGGAATTGTCGGTGACAATCTCCACATTTCCAGGAGCAAGCGAAACATTCACCCGCTCCACCGGCTTGCCGTTCCGATCGACCACCTGGCCCACAATTGCATGGCCCTTTGCGACGGCAAGGGTGGGGAGGAAGAGGAGAAAAAGGAGGGTCCACCTCATTGCAGCTTCTCCCGAAGGCTCTGGAGGCGCGCGATTTCGTTGCGAGCCCGTGTCTGCAGGTCCGTGCGTGCCCGCGTGGCGACATGGGCTTCGTAGCGCTCCCAGGTGCGGATGGCGTTGTCCAGGTATTCCAATTGCTCGGGGGACCGGTAGAAACGACCCTGCCATGCGGCGGCTTGGACCTCGTAGATCTCCGCCTTCTTCGCGAAAACCAACTCAGACGGCAACCGCGCCCAGTAGCGCTCTGCGGTCTGTGCACGGGTCAGAGCACGGTCGTAGTCGCCGTGGTTCACATACCAGCGCGCCAGATCAGAAAGAAATACGGGGTTGTACTGGTTTTCTGGCTGTGCCATCAGCTCGTCCAGATAGCGACGGGCCGCGTTGTCGTCCCCCTTGGTCTGGGCATTCATCAACAGGATCGCCCGGGAGCGGGAATAGGCACTTTCGTCCGGGGTGACTTCCTCCAGGGTGGTCACATCGCCCACCCCCAGGCGGCCACTGCGTGCCGACTCCACATAGCGGTCAAAGGTGCTGTTGCTGGGAACGGTGCTGAGGGTCGCCGTGGAGGGGGCGGGAGCGGCGACCGGGGTGGGCGCTACCGGCCGGACGGCGGAATTGCTGGGTCGAACCGCCGCAGGTGCCGGGCTGCGAACGGGAGTGCCCACCGACGCGGCCACGGGCGCCGGTGCGGGCGCCGGGCGGGGAGAAAGGGTCGCGGCCGGTGCAGGTGCCGGACGGGGAGCTGGAGCCGCCACCGGAGCTGCAGTCGCTACCGGAGCCGGGGCGGCAACCGGGGCGGGGGCCGGAGCCGGGGCAATGGCGGCGGTTGGAGCGGGTGCAACGACCGGATCCGAGGTCGGGGCAGGTGCAGGCGCTGTGGTCGGGGCCTCGGCCGTCGGGCCGGCCGCGGCAGGCGCGGCGGGGGCCGGAGCCGCCTCGGGGGCCGGAGCCGACGCGATCGGCGCCTCTGAGGGCTTCTCCGTCCCTCCCCACTGGGTCAACACCAGACCCCCACCACAGACCACGGCCAGGGCCACGCCACCCGCGATCAGGCCAAAAAGCAGGCTGTTCGCGCCGGAAGCTTCCGGTTCCGAAGGCTCCGGAGGGGCAGCGGCGGGCGCGGGGGCAGCAGGCTTGAGCGCCGGCTTCGGCGCCGGTACCACACGCAGCGCTGCGGGTGCGGGGGTTGCAGGCGTTGCGGGCGCCGAATTCGGCACTGACGCGGGTGTTGGGACCACTGCGACCGGCGCAGGGGCGGGCGCGGGGACCATGGCCGGGGCGGGAGGTGCCGCTACCGGTGGAGGCTGAGGCGCTGAAACCACCGGCGGAACGGCCGCCTTCGCCTTGGGCGCCGCGGCGCGGGGTGGTGGGAGCTGGGTGAAGCTGGTCGCGGTGGGGTCGGCCACGTCGGAAAACACGCTGCGCGCCTCTTCCTCCTCTTCGGCTGTCCGCTTTTTGCGGGGCAACTTCCAGGCGGTGGGGGGCTCCGGCGGGGGCATCGGGGGCACCGCCACGCCGCCCGAGGCCTCGGGCACCCAATCGTCCAGCTCGTCGTCGGCGTCGTACACC
>JBEIQS010000231.1:0-8784 GCA_040376425.1 Alphaproteobacteria bacterium
CCATCCACAGGGGCGAGCGGGGCAGAAACAGGCGCACCGAGGGCCCCCCGGCCATCGTGAGCTCCGGAATCGGGTCGATCATCGCCTGAAAACCGGGCCAAAGCATCTTCGTGGCACGCCAGCTCATCGCCCCCTGCACCCCAAAACCACCCGCGACGCTGTCCGACGCCGGTGTCGCGGTCGCATGGAGCCCGGCAGAGGCCACCCAGGGGAGGGGCTCCGCCAACGCGAGGGGGAGAAGAAACATCAAGGGAGTGCCAGGGAAAAGGTGGACTCCGGCCCCTGGTTGGGCTGGGCCGTGCCGCTCATTCGCGCGCCCGTCACCGTTGCAACATAGCGGCCACAGTCCGCAGTGCTGCAGTCGTCCTTCAGCTCCAAGCGGCCGGTCTGCGCGTCGAAGCTACCCTCCACGCGGTACTCGACCGAGCTGCCTGCGCCCGTCCGCTGTTTCACGGTCATGGTTCCCTTCACCCCGCTTCCCCCTCCACTCTTCAGGTCCAACTCACCGTCAAAGCGGCCATAGCTTCCCGTCCAGGTTCCCACCACGCTTCTACTTAACGCGCATAGCTCCGACTGCGCTCCCTCCACGTGCAGCACAGCACCCGGTTCGGTGAAAAGATAGCTTTCCAATTCAGAATTTCGATGGCGCAAACGAAATATGCCGTCCTCTTCTGTGGAAACCAGCGCCTTGCCTTTGCCGCGAACGAGCAATGTGCAGGACTTTTCACCCAGGAGCATCTGGCCAAATCCGGTAGCGCAGGACATGCCCCAGGAGCCTCGAAAGGCCTCTGGGGTATTGCACCTTACCGAATCTACCGTTTTTTTTGTATTATTCTCTACACATGTGGCGGCCATGGGTGGCGGGGGCGCACCGCCGGGGGGAGGGGCCGCGGGGGGCGGCGACGCCCCCACGGCGGGCTTCGGTCCGGACGGCTCCGGGGGGGCCGTCGCGACCGCGGTCGGCATCGGTGCCGGAGCCACCGGTTGCGCCGGCTCCCAAAAATACCGGCTTGCTCCCACCGCCAGGAGGAGGAGAAGGAGCAGCCACAGCCACGGGCGTCCCGTCGCTGTGGGTAGCGGCGGCACCACCAGCGAGGTGGGCTGGCGGGGGGGGGAATCGGCGGGGAGCACCTCGGGCCAGGGACCCGCAGGCAGGCCTCCCACCAGTGGGGCAGCCTGTTTAAGCGCGTCGGCCAGCGCGGCGGCGTCCGGGTAGCGATCTGAGGGCTCGTAGGTGCAGGCCCGCTGGAGGATGGGGAGGAGCGGCTGGGGAATGCCCATCCAGCGGGGGGAGGTGGGCGGGGCCGCAAAGAGGTCCACCGGGTTTCCGCCCGTGAGCAGGGCGTAGAGGGTGCTGCCGACCGCATAGAGATCGGAGCGGGGCCCCACCGCACGCGCGTCCAGGCGCTGCTCCGGCGGCATGTAGGCCATGGAGCCCATCATCATGCCCGTCTTCGTTGCCACCCCCCGATCGTCTGCCACCGACGCGATGCCAAAGTCCGCCAGGACCACCCGATCCCCAAATAAAAGCAGATTCTGCGGCTTGATATCGCGATGGATTACCCCCGCCGCATGCGCCGCCGAGAGCGCGGCAAGGAGCTGAATCCCAATGCTGACCACTTCCGACGGACGCCGTGGCCCATCCCGGTCCAGGAGATCCTGCACAGAGCCATCCGCGAGGTCCATGACCACAAAGCTGCGTCCCTGGTCAACCCCCAGGTCGTACACCCGAAGAATGTGCGGATGGTCCAGCCGAACCATGATTCGGGCTTCCTGCTCCAACCGCGCCTGCTGTACGGGGCCGGTCTGCCCATGAAGCAGCTTCAACGCCCGCATAACCCGAAGGACCGGATCGTAGACCCGGAACACGGTTGCGGCGCCTCCCGAACCGATACAGTCGCGCACCTCGTAGCGACCGCCGATCTGCTCAGGCAGCGCACCGGATTCGGTCAACGGACCGCCACCTCAGAAACCCGTACCCGGAGATAGCGGTGCCGCTTTTCAATAAACCAGGGGTCAAAGCCAGCCTTTTTCAGCTCAGCCCGGAGGCGGTGAATCAGGACGTGGAGCTTGTTGTCATCGCCCCCGCGGCCCCAAATCCCGCTTTGTACTTCATCATCTCCACACCAGCCCGCCTCGTCGTCATCCAGCTTGGCTTTGCGATCCCGCTCCAAACGCCGCGCGAGCAGAAACAGGAGCACGGCCCGATTTCCCGCGTCCACCCTGTAGCTTTCCTCGCCCGGACGCTCCAACGTGGCGGTGGGGCCCGTGCCTCCCTCCAGGTTGACAACCAGCTTGTAGGGGTAGCGGTCGTGCTTTCGGGACTGCACGGTGGGTTCGTGGGTGCCGGTGGCTACCACCAGACGCAACGAGCGGCCGGCCACCGCCACCGTCTCGCCCACCTCAAGCTGGCGCTCGCTGTCGTCATCCCCAAGCCAGATCTCGCCGTTCGGGTGGACAATCAGCACGGCCGCCAGGGAGGGCGCACCGGGAATGCACAGGTTGGCATCGGCATCCCCGCCGATGTTCAGCCGGTCCGACATCAGGGGCACCCGCACACCCGTCTCCACATCCTCCAGGAAATAGCGGCGTATATCTACATGACTTTCCGGAGCGTACACCTCAATCCAGGAGGAGAGGCCGATGCGAAGACGATCGCCATGGTCCAATAGCGCGGGCCCGTGAACCCGCTGCTCGCCCAGCCAGGTCCCGTTGGAGCTGCCGGTGTCGCGAACCCACACCCGCCCCAGCTCTGTCCACAGCACCGCATGCTGCCAGGAAACAGAAGGTTCCGCAATGCAGAGCCCGTTTTGAGGGCCCCGTCCTACAGTGAGTGTGCCGTCCCCGAGTGGAACGGACTGCACTGGCCTTCCGTCCTGAAGTACCCGAAGTTCCAAAGCCACCTCTCCTTTCCTTCTATCCGATCCGGCCCCGGTAGAAAAGCGCACTCAGCTTTGGGTACCCGCTTCGGGCGCTTCGGGAAGTGCAAAGCCTGCAAGAATGGTCTGGATGGCCTCGGACTGAAAGGGCTTGTTCAGGCGGGGGTTCGGCACCATATCCAGAAAACTCCGGCTGCGATTTGTATAGGCGCCACCCGTCATAAAGACCATCCGGTCTGCCAAGGCAGGTGCCCGCATCCGTAGTGCATCATACAAATCCATGCCCGACATTCCATCCATCATCAGATCGCAGATAATGACATCCACGGGATCGGTCAGAAGGCGCTCCAAGGCCTCGGCGCCGGAGGTGAGAATTTCCGCGCGGTGCGGGCGCAGCAGTCGGCGGAGCGCTTCTGCCACCTTCTCTTCGTCGTCCACGATCAGGATGCGCAAGGGGCGGCGTCCGGCGGGTGTGGCCGGGGGAGGCGGGGCCACAGCGGCTGCGGGTGCGGCCGGAAGGCGCAGTGTGACCCGGGTGCCGCGACCCGGTGCGCTGTCGACGTCGATGGTGCCGTTCAGCTCCACCACCAGGCTCTGGCAGAGTGCGAGGCTGACCCGCTGGGGGTTGTGGAGGGGGTCAAAGACGTGGCCGAGTTCTTCCGGGCTCATTCCCGCGCCGTTGTCGGTCATCAGGATGCGCACCCAATCGCCGCTGTCGTCCACATCCAGGCGGACCTGGTTCTGTGCCTGGCGGGCTTCGTCGAGCTGAGAGCCCGCGTACATCAGGAGGTTCACCAGCAGGTGCCGGAGGTGGTGCTCGTTCCCCCAGATCGGCCGGGTGTTCTGGAGGGAGACCTGACAGGTTGCCCGTGGACGCAGGTGCCCCGCAGTAATGCGCAGACAACCTTCCACAACCGGGCGCAGCTCCACTGGACCGGGCCGCAGCGACCCCGCGCCGGAGAAGGCCTCCAGATCGCGGACCAGATAGCCGATGGCATCCACCGCCTTCAGACCCTCCATCGCACCCCGTCGCACCCCTGCAAGGCGGGGTTCCTCGGAAGGCAGCTCCTCAATTGCCTGCTGCAACGCCACGGTGGCCACGGCCAGCGGGTTGTTGAGCTGGTGTACGATACCTCCAGCAAGGCTGCCCACCGAAGAGAGGCGATCCAACTGCACCAAACGCTGGGTCATCCGCTGCCGCGCGGTCACGTCGCGGGCGACAAAGAGCACTGCGCGCTCACCTTCGAAGGTGACGCCCACCCCCTGAGACAGCTCCAGATCGACCACTTCCCCGGAGGCCTTCAAAAAGCGGAGGAGGCGGGATGTGCCGGGAAGTGTCTGGTTGTCGGGGTCTTTGAGGTGCCCCCGGGCATCCGCCCGCTGAGCGGGGTAGACCAGATCCAGAAGGGGGTGATCCAGGAGGCTCTCCCGCGAGCGGTAGCCCAGCAGGCTGGTCAGGGCGAGGTTGACGTAGACCAGCAGACCATCCCGTTGAATTGCCACGCCATCCGGAGAGCGCTCGATCACCTGCCGGAAGTCGCGCTGCACCTGCTCCAGGTCGGCGGCGGCGCGGCGCTCCTCGGACATGTCGCGAAGGCCGACGACGACCCCCAGGAAGGAGCGGGGACCCATCATCGCCGCAACCGTACGTTCCACCGGAGTGGATCTGCCATCCCGACCCACCACACGGACCTGACGACGGGGCTCGGTTCCCCCGCCGCGGGAGATATGCTCAAAGGGGTTGCCGGTAGAGCGATTGGTGCCTTCCTGCACCATCAACAGCACTTCGTCCAGTCCGCGACCACGGGCCTCCTCCAGCTCCCAGCCGGTGAGACGCTCCGCCACCGGGTTCATCAAGTCCACCTTGCCCTGTTCATCGGTGGCAATGACCGCATCCCGGATAGAAAACAACGTTGTCGCAAGCCTTTCTTCGCTTTGCTTCAGGGCGTCCGCAACCCGATGCCGCTCCTCCACCTCTCCCTGCATCCGGAGGTTGGTCTCCTCTTCCATGCGGCGAAGCTTGGTTTGGCGAACCGAAACGCTCAGAAAGATGGTGGTCGCCATCGAAGTGGCCGCGAGAAGAACCAGCGTGCCGAACCAGCGCTGTTCGGCGACACGGGAGTAGCGCCGAAACTCGCTGCGAAGCTCGATGGCGAGGGTGCTCACGGCATCATTGATCGCGGTCAGACGCTCAGGATCCCGGATAGGCTCGGTGGGGCTGCCCGCACAGCGGTCAGACAGCGCGGTGGCGGCGGTGTGGACCCGCGCACCGGCGGGGGCGGCCTCGATCTCCAGGGCCACACTTGCGCAGTCTTCCGGTAGGATGCCCGTTCCGGTGATTGCCGCCTCGGCAACAAGGTGTTGCTGGTTGCCGATTCGACCCAACCAAATTGAGCGCGTAGAAAGCTGCTCGTTGACGTCGGTGTAGCTCCTCCAAATGGCGTAGCCACTCATCGCAAGCGCGATAAAGATCACGCCTGCAAGCAAGGTCATCGCCCAGCGACTGAAGAATTTTGCTATCACAGGCCAGAAGTAACCCGTCCGGCTGGTTCCGGGTATGTGATCAGCCCTAGAGTGTGGACCCGTCGGCACTCCATTCCAGCTCGGCCCAGGCGGAGTGATTGTGAATACTCTCAAAATTTTCGACGGACACTTTCAAGTTTCGAGCGCGCGGGCGCAATGCGGCAACGACTTCCCGAATCATATCTTCTACAAAGCGAGGGTTGTCGTAGGCCAGCTCAGTGACAAACTTCTCGTCCTCCCGCTTCAGCAGGGCAAACACTGGGGAAGAAGCACAGGCCTCCACGGCTTCCACCACCTCTTCGATCCACAAGAAAGGTTCCCCGCGAACCAGAACTTTTACCTCCGAGCGCTGGTTGTGGGCCCCGTAGGCGCTCACCGCCTTGGAGCAGGGGCACAGCGTGGTCACCGGCACATCCACTTCCAGCACAAAATCAAAGACGTTCCCAGAGCGGCTCGCGTGAAAGGCCGCTCCGTACTGCATCATCGACCGGGCCCCGGAGACCGGCGCACTTTTTTCCATAAAATAGGGGAAGCGCACATCCAGGTGGGTGGAGACCGCTCCCAGTCGATGCTGGATCCGCATCAGCACGGCCTCCAGATTGTTGAGCGAAAGCTCACCCCGAACCTCGTGAAGTACCTCCACAAAGCGGCTCATGTGGGTGCCTTTCACATCGGCGGGCAGGGCCACGGTGGCGTCGATGGTGGCAATGGTGCTCTGCAGGCGGTTGGAGCGATCCCAGACCTGGATAGGGTAGCTGAGACGCCGGATCCCAACCCGATCGATGGGAATCGCGCGGTCATCTGCCTCGCTGGCGTGGTCGGGGAGCTCGGTGGAGCGGGTCATGTCCTCTCGCAGGATTGGGTGCGGAGGGATATATACACCTGATAGGGAAGTCAACCGGGAAAATGCTCACCTGTACAAGAAGGCTGGAGTGGGATGCGATGCACCGTATCCCCCGGCACGAGTCGAAATGTGCGGCTTTCCATGGCCATCGCTACGCGGCGGAGTTGGAGTGTTGGGCAGAGTCCCTGGATGATCGCGGACGCGTCGTGGATTTTGGCGTGATTAAAGAGCGGGTGGGGAGCTGGATCGACCAGCACTGGGATCATACGGCGATCCTGATGCGGGGAGACCCGGACCCGGCCATTCCTGCAATTGTCGCGTCAAATGCAGCTTTCGGCCGGCCTGTCTACTTTCTGGACGTGCCGCCGACGGCCGAGAACATCGTGGCCGCATTGGCCGAGATCAGCCAGGTTCTTTTGGCGGATACCGGCGTGAAGCTGCTTAGCATTCGGCTGTACGAAACCCCCAACGGCTCGGCAACCTGGAGGGCCCAGCCGTGAAGTGGGAGGGAAAGGCGATCGGGGGGGCTTTGGGGGCCATGATCGGCGGCCCGGTGGGCGCAGGTGTGGGTGCCGCAGTGGGGCACCTGCTGGCGGACGGCGAGAACGGAAGCCTGCAACTGAAAAAACTTCATGTAGAACATCAGGTATTTTCATCTTCCGGGCCAGGAATGGTACTTACTCCGGTGTGGGAAGCACGCGGACTGGCCGGTGTGGACTGCGAGCTGCGTCTCTCGGTGCCCGGGTGCCGCCAGAAGGAGATCGTGGTCCCCGAGCATCGCCGGGAACGCTGCGAGATCCCTCCTTTTTTCTTCGCCTATGCCCTGTTTGAGGGGAAGGAGAAGGCCGCGGTGAAGGTGGAGATCGCCGCGCCGAACCTGGAGCCCATCTTCGCCGACTTTTCCCTCGAACTTCCTGCAGGACTGCGGCGTCTGGGGAGCACCGGCGAAGGCCGGATGGTGATGGCGCTGTTGGCCTGTGCGCGCGCGGGTGGGCGCGGCCTGCAGCAGGAGGATGTGCGCTACATTCGGGGCCGGTGCACGGAGGCCTGGAAGTTGGAAGAGGAGGGGATTTCCTGGCTGCGAAGCTGGCTGAAGGCCCTGAGAGAGGTGGAAGAAGATCGGTTGTCGGCAGAGAAGGTGGCGGAGCGGGTGGGCCTGTCCACTGAGCTTCCCGACCAGGAGACTTTGCTGGGATGGCTGGTGGAAGGCGGAGAAAACCACTGGACTTCTGCGGCAGCGCGCCGGTGGGTGGATGCCTTCGGCGCTGCACTGGGGCTGGAAGTGCCCTGGAGTGGGGCCTACGTCGCCCCACGAAGTGCAGCACGCGCCGCGCAGATCCTGGGGATTCCGGATGGGAGCTCGCTGGAGGAAGCACGGGTGGCCTGGCGACGACTGGTGCAGGAGAACCACCCCGACCGCGCCGCCGATCCCGACCTCGCAACACGTCGTACCGCACAGATCAACGCGGCATGGACCCTGCTGCGGGAAGTTGCTGAAAAATCAGAGGCTTAGCGGGCAGTCGCTCAGGTAGTTTCAAGGTCTTCGCTGCGGTCCTCCACCCGCACGCCCAGGCGTCCGCGGTGCAGCCGCAGCTCCAGGCGCTCCCCCACCTGCACCTCGGAGGCGGCGCGCAGCGCCCGCCCCTCTCTCAAGGCCAGGGCATAGCCGCGCTCCAGCACCTGCAGGGGCGACATCGCCCCCAGTCGACCGGCCTGCGCGGCGAGGTGATCCCGACGCGCCCGCAGCAGGGCCACCATCGCTCGCTGCAGCCGCTGCTGGAGGGTCTCGGCGCGCTGGCGACCAGCGCGGATGCGTTCGGTAGGGGGGCGCGGCTGCACCCGCAGCAGGCGTGCGGTGCCCCGCTCCACCTGGCGGCGGGCCGCGGCCTGCAGGCGGCTCTGGAGCTCGTCCAGCCGCTGCTGGCCCAGTGCGAGGCGGTCACGCGGGTGGAGCAGGCGCCCGCGCAGCTTCTGCACCTCCGCCCGACTGTGTTTGAGCTGCCACAGGGTGGCCGAAGCCAGACGCTGGCGATCCTGCTCCAAGCGGTCCAGCAGCTCGGCGCGGGAGGGCGTGGCCAGCTCCGCCGCCGCGGACGGAGTGGCCGCACGCAGGTCGGCCGCGAAGTCGGCCAGGGTCACGTCAGTCTCGTGGCCCACCGCCGAGATCACCGGAATACGGCTGCCGGCAATGGCGCGAACAACGGGCTCTTCGTTGAAGGCCCAGAGATCCTCGGCGGAGCCACCGCCGCGGCCGACGATCAGCACCGAGCTGCGACCGTGGCGGTTTAAAAGCTGAATGGCAGCGGCGATCTCTGCAGCGGCACCCTCCCCCTGCACCCGACAGCCCACAAAATAGATGGTCACCGCGGGATAGCGCTTGTTGATGACCTTCAAAAGGTCCTGATACACCGCCCCGGAGGGAGAGGTGGCGATACCAATGGCCACCGGCCACTCGGGAATGGGGCGCTTCCGTTCTACCGAAAACAGGCCCTCTGCCGTCAGTTTTTGGCGGAGCTCTTCAAAACGGCGGGCCAGATC
>JBEIQS010000415.1:0-2789 GCA_040376425.1 Alphaproteobacteria bacterium
ACGGATTCCAGAGTCCGTAGAGATCAGCGTGTTTTTTGGGTCCAGGCGGGGCGCTGGGCCCGATCCACCTGCGCCCGCCAGACCTTGTCATCCAGCACGGATCCTTCGCTGACAACCTCGTGAAAGCTGTAGGTGTAGCCGCGTCCGGGGATCAGCAGCCCGCGGTCTCCTACCAGCACGGTGTAGCGCCGGGGTTTTCCGACGGCTGCATGCCAGATTTTGGGAGTTTTCCCCGGCTCATTCCAGGTGTGGATGTCCACAATCCGCGCCATAGGCTCGGGCTCGGGGTACTCGCCTGACGAGAGCGTGGCCAAAAAGGCCAGCGTGGGGTGCTCGATGGTGCCCGCAAAAGCACGGATGTAGTCATACTCCAGCTCGGTGAGCGGCTCGTTGCGACCCTGCCGCTCGGCCAGTCTACCCAGCCGGGTGGCGTCGGTGGCGGCCTGGTTCAACAGCTCCGCCAACTTGTCCGTGGTCGGGCTTTTTTGTGCTTCCGTCGCCAGACGGGTCAACAGATCTGCAAGCTGCGCCCAGGCCGCGGGCAGCGGGTCCACCACATGGCGGACCGGCTCGCTGTCCAGCACCTCGAAGGCGTCGGGGCCACCTCCACCGAATTCGGCGGCGGTCGCCTCGTTGATCAGTACGGTAGTATGCCGATAGCTGGCCCAGGAGGCCAAGGCTGTCTCCATCAGCCGGCTCCGCCACTCCCAGGGGTCCACTTTTTCTGGGACCAGCTCCTCATTTCCGAGGATCTGGATCAGCCGCATCCAGGAGCTGACCACGCCGTCCACGGCCAGTGGCCGGCCGAACAGGGCGACCCGTTGCGCCTGTGCCTGCTCCAGGCCCGGATAGCCCGCGCGCTCCCCGGCAAGGCGCCGCCAGGCCTCCGCCGATCCCAGGCCGGCCAGCAGGTCCAGCCCGCTGGGTAAACCCCGATGTTGAACCCCACACTCAGGTGGAAGGGCGTCGTGAGCGACTCCACGTTCGATAATCTCGCTGTCCAACGCCCAGGCCAAGGGGAAGAGGCGGTACGGATCCTCCTGCGTTTCCTTGGGAAGGCACTCCGTGCGCAGCCAGTCTGGACGACGGCTTTCGCCGAACATGGGCAGGAAGCGGGAGGTGGCCAAATAGGTGGCCTGCGTGTCCACCCAGTCTTTCCAGGCCGCAACCAGGGCAGGTTGCGCAGCCAGCTCCCGACGCTCTGTATCGGAAAGGCGGATGGAGTTGGTATATTTGAAGGCGCGGAAGTAGGCACGGAGGGCATCGGAGTGGTCATAGGGGCCGCGTGGGTGGAAGTCGCCGAAGTTGATTTGGCGCCCCAACACCGGGCTGTCGGTGGCGGCTTCTGCCAGGACCCGTTTTCCCTCTGCCGAACTGTAGTCGCCGTCGATCAATTTTCGGGCTTCGCGGGCTGCTTCCGCAGTGCGGCCGTTGGCGTGGACACTCAGTTGGTCCAGGAAGCTCCGCAGCCTTGGCGTGGCCAAGTCCTGCTCGGTGCGAACAAAAACGGCTTGAAAGCCGGTGTACATCAGCTCGGCCATGCCGTCCACGGTCGCGAGCACCGGCCGACTGGTGTAGGTATACTGGTCATTATCGTAGGCCCCATGAATCCAGGGACTTTCCCCATCTGCAATCGCGAGGCCGTATTTCTCCAACAACAGCGGCGTATGGGGGTCCTGCACCTCGGGGTTGGCGACCTGCTCCATGCCGCCCTCGGGTCCCTCGATGTGCCGGACTGGGGCAAGGGGCAGGGTCAAGGTCTCGGCTGCCAGACCCTCGGCGGTGTAGCCAACCAGGCTGCGTCCCGATGCGCTGACCTGTGGGGACGCGAGCCACTGTCGGCTTCCAGCGCCCGCGGCTTTTCCGGCCCGCGGTGTTGCTTTGAGGCCCGTTTTCCCAGGGTTCCATTCCAGCAGATACCAGCCGTTGGGGTGGTAGGTGGGCTGTCCGGTGGTGGAGGGAAGAAGGCGGTCCTCGCCCCAGTTTCCTTCGGTCCACCGCCGCTCATGGTAGCCCTTGGCGTCCTGCCACAGCAGGCTCCCTGTGGCCGCGTGCAGCGAGAGCGGGCGGGCGTCGGTGGCGGCGATCACGGCGGGTGGCATGTCCCACTCGTTGGGGGGCTTCGCCAGCTCGGCCTCGGTCAGATCGCTCGGCTTGCCATCGGGGCTGGTGACTTCGTAGCACCGTTTTCCGGCACGGGTGCAGGACAGAATACGGCCCTGGCCAGAGAAAAAGAGTCGCTCGCGGGCATTCCAGTGCAAAAGAGGGACGACCAGGTCGCCCAGAGCAAAGGTCGCTTCGTAGATCCGGGCTTTTTTCTCACCCTTCTCTACATCCCAGCGCTCGATCGCATGTTTTGTATTTTCTGATACAATCAGGTAAAGGCTGCCATCAAAGGGAGAAAAGGCGGCCTGTTTCACCCGGCCCAGACCCGGCAGGTTCAGCGGCTGCACCGGGCCCTGGTAGTCCCAGCGGTACAGGCGCCCCTCCCGGATCAGCAGCGCCCAGCCCTCGCGGGGGTGCAGATCCAGGTCGTCGGGGGGGCCGGGCAGGGGCGTTGTCGCGCCGTCAGGGGGGCTCTGGTAGGTCCAGAGTGGCCAGGGAATACTCCGGGCTGAAAATGGGAAACCCTCCTCGTCGGGCTCCGTCGCGACGGGGAGGTCGTCCGTGGGCGGAGGCGCCGAGGGGGCGGCTTCCGCAGCCGTGGCCTGCGCCGGCTTCTGCGCGGCGGGGAGAGCATCCGCAGAAGGTGTTGGGGTTGGAGTACGGAAGACGCAGGCGGCAAGCAG
>JBEIQS010000244.1:0-8103 GCA_040376425.1 Alphaproteobacteria bacterium
CCGAAGCGCTCGCGGGTTCCGGCGCAGAA
The DNA here is from genome assembly GCA_040376425.1 of Alphaproteobacteria bacterium. GTDB lineage: Bacteria > Myxococcota_A > UBA796 > UBA796 > SXON01 > CAITDR01. The sequence goes on from JBEIQS010000244.1 coordinate 30, forward strand.
GAGCCGCTGAGCGCTGGCGAGAAAGGCGATTGTAAGCTGGATAGCTGTGGCAAACCAGTCCGCGCCAAGGGCTTCTGCTCCTCCCACTATCAGCAGTGGCGGCGAGGCAGCCTGAAGGGCTACGTCGGCGTGGAAGGGGTGGTGACGGAAGGCGGAATGATCGTGGATTTGGGCGTCGAAAATGCAGGCGAACCCTACGTGGTCCAAAACGGGGCCGTGACGTTGGCAACCAGCAGCGCCGCCTGATTCCCCCCCTCAGCGGAGCGGTTTCCACCCTCCGCCCGGGGCCTGCGAGGCCACCACATAGTCCACACGGCGGTTGCGTGGCTCATCCACCGAATCGCCCGTGTTGACCAGTGGCTGGGACTCGCCGAAGCCGCCATAAAAGACCTCGCCGGGGAAGCCATTGGCCTTGAACCAGCGGGCAATGGCCAGGGCGCGATCCAGAGAGAGCTTCTGGTTGTACTCCGCATCTCCCATGGTGTCGGTGTGGCCGGCCACATACAGGCGGATGGTCACCAGATCGGGACCATACTTCCGCAGCGTCTCCTGAACCCGTAGCAGAGCCTCTTCCAGCTTTGGCTCCTCGGCAGGCAGGATTTCCGCGGAGGCAGAGGGAAAATTCACGTCCTCGTGGGGAATCCGGTAAGACCACGGCAGCAGCTCCAGCTCCGACCAGAAGCCACCGGCATCAAAGGCGCGAATACGCACCTTGATAACCTCGCCCTCCCCCATTTTCTCCCAGCTTACAGAAATCGGTGTTCCCGGCGCCACCGCACTCTGCACTTCCCCCATACCCACCACATCGCCGCCCAGCGTCGTAGCGATGACCTCCACCTTGCTGGACGTACGGTCCAGGATCACCCGAAGGGTGCGGCGCTCCAGGTACAGCGACCCGGCCTCCAAGCTCACCTTCATGGGATTGAGCATGTTGACCGTGAAGGAAAGCGGCATCTCCCCCTCGCTACCATCCGAAAAGCTCCCCACCAGACTCCCCGTGCAATTCCACGTTCCGGCAGGAACATCCAATGGGATCTCAATCACTGCCCCTAACGCAGCCGGACCGGAGCGCGCGAATTTCTTGGAACCACAGCTCAGATCGACGGCCAGGGAAGAAGCCTCCTGGTGCAGGGAGACCTTCAAAGAAGGCAGAGAAGTACCGATCTGACCGGTCTTCACCACCGACAGGGTCACCACATCTTGAGCCAACGCGAAGGGAAGGAGCCAGATCATGTGTCCCCATGTAACCCGGCGGGGTGGGACCGGTTAACAGGCGCGCCCTGTGGAGCTTCCATGATCGACCTTCTCGACCGTCTCGGCCTGTCCCCCGTCAGCAGTGGTGCCTGGGCGGGTTCCGAATTGCCCGCTACCAACGACCTGGTTCCCAGCATCAACCCCAGCAACGGGCAGGTTCTCGGACAGGTCAGCATGGCGACGGAAGAGCAGTACGAAGAGGTGGTGCGCAAGGCTGAGGAGCTGCAGCGCGGCTGGCGGATGTTGCCCGCGCCCAAGCGTGGCGAGATCATCCGGGAGATCGCCGATGCCTTCCGCGCCAAGAAGGAGGACCTGGGCATGCTGGTCAGCCTCGAAGCCGGAAAGATTCGCGCCGAAGGCCAGGGAGAAGTTCAGGAAACCATCGACATCGCGGACTTCTCCGTGGGCCTGTCGCGGCAGCTCTACGGGCTGACCATGCACAGCGAGCGTGCGCAGCACCGCATGTACGAACAATGGCACCCGCTCGGCACCATCGGCGTCATCACCGCCTTCAACTTCCCCAATGCCGTGTGGGCCTGGAACGCCATCATCGCGGCCGTCTGCGGAGATGCGGTGGTCTGGAAGCCCTCGCTCAAAGCCATGCTGGTGGCCGTGGCGACCCACAAGATTGCCGACGATGTTCTGAAAAAGCACGGATGGAGCGGGCTGTTCGGCTTGGTCATCGGCCGCGACAACACCGTTGGCGAGCGGATGATCCGCGACCCGCGCCTCCCGCTGATCTCCGCCACCGGATCCACGCGGATGGGCAAGCACGTGGGCGCCGTGGTCGCGCAGCGCCTGGGTCGCAGCCTGCTGGAGCTGGGCGGAAACAACGCGATGATCGTGGAGAAAGACGCCAACCTCGATCTCGCGGTGCGTGCGATCCTCTTCGCCGCCGTGGGTACTGCCGGACAGCGGTGTACCACCTTGCGCCGCTTGATCGTGCATAAAGACATCGTGCCTCAGCTCATTCCCAGCCTGCAGAAGTGCTATGCGCAGGTGCGCGTCGGCGATCCCTTGGCCGCCGGAACGCTGATGGGACCGCTGATCGACGCCGGCGCGGTGGCTTCTTTCGAACATGCCGTCGCAACCGCCATTGCAGAAGGCGGCACCGTGCTTGCCGGTGGGCACCCCAAGCAGGGAAATTTTGTAGAACCAACCTTGATTCTTGCCAATCCGAGCATGAACATCGTGAAGGAAGAAACCTTTGCCCCCATCCTCTACGTGCTGCCGTACGCGACACTCGAAGAGGCCATTTCCATCCAAAATGGCGTTCCGCAGGGTCTTTCTTCAGCCATCTTCACCGACTCCTTCCGGTCGGCGGAGACCTTCTTGTCCCACAATGGCTCGGACTGCGGCATTGCCAACGTGAACATCGGCACTTCGGGTGCAGAGATCGGCGGGGCCTTTGGTGGCGAAAAAGAGACCGGTGGCGGCCGCGAATCCGGCTCCGACTCCTGGAAAGCCTACATGCGGCGCCAGACCTGCACCCTGAATTGGGGGAGCAGCCTGCCGCTGGCACAGGGCATCACCTTCGACTTCTGAGTACATTGACCCCATGTGGCCCCACCTCAAAGTCTACGGCATCCTCAGCCTGCTCACCTGCGCGATTGTGGTGGGCGTGGGCGCATGGAAATTTCCCCAGGTGCAGCAAGGTTTTGGGCTGCTCTGGAAGGACCTGATCGCCCGCATCGCCTGAGGGCTACAGCTCCAATAGCTTCATGGAACGATGCACCGCCTCACGCGGGGTGGCCCCCAGCCACTCCCTGCGGTAGCCCAGCGGAGTCACCAGCGCCCGAAGTTTTCCAAGCTTCAAATCCGAGTGCAGGTGGGTGTGCCCCGCAAGGTGCAGCACCACACGCGGATCGGAGCGGATCAGCTCGCCCAGGGCCAGGCTGCCCATGTAGGCATTCACAAAACGCCACTCCGGGAAGTCGCGCCGGTGAATCTGCCCGGAGAATGCCAGCATATGTGTGGCCACCACCAGCTTCTGTGCCGTACAGGCGCGCATCTGCGCTGCCAGCCGATCGCGCAGCCGCTGCGCCACCTCCTCAGCCTCCATGCGGCGCTCCCCCTCCAACCAGATCGTGCGCACCTGGTCCATCCAGCGCAAGCCGCCCCAGTTCCCCTTCCGATACACCTCCATCGGCAGCTCCAAAAGGTGCTCGCGGGTACTGAAGTCGAACCAGCCCAGGCTTCCCAGGATGGCCACGCCATCGATCTCCACCGGCGCCTGGTCCAGCAGCTCGGCGCCCGCCTCCTCGGCCAGCGCGGGTAGCAGACGATCCAGACGGGCCCAGGAGTCCAGCCCCTTGGCGGCGGCCTCGGAGGTGGTCCAGACGTCGTGGTTTCCCGCCACCACCAAAAGCCGCGGCACCACGGCCCGAAGCGCCAAAAGGGTACTCAGGTACTGAGTGGGTGAGGTGGCAATATCGCCGATGATCAACAATACATCGGGCGCCAGCTCGCGCGCCCGGTCCACCAGGGCAGCAAGAAGTTCAGGACCGTTCACATCCGTATGAATGTCGCTGGTAACGGCAAGGCGCATCCCGGCCCTTAACCTGTAGGCATCCCGGATCACCTGAGACTGTGCAATGCACCTCTATCCAGACAAAGAGCACCGAACCCGCGACGGAACGTTGCAGGTCCAGGCGATTTCTGGTAAGGTGCGGGACGTTCGACCCCACAGCCCCCACAGGCAGGAGATGATGATGGAGACGCTCAAACTCACCCTTACCCTCGGCGCACTCGCGCTCTTTTCCGGCTGCGTTGGCGGCACTGGCAGCGATACCGGCGCCAAGGACTCTGTCGAAGAGTCCGACACCGACACCGACACCGACACCGACACCGACACCGATACCGACGCTGACGCCGACCTCACCTACGGTGTGGTTGCATGGCGTGGCGAGTTCACCGGTAATGGCGAGTCTACCGGTAGCGGCGAGTTCGGCTACGACATCCTGCCCTACGACTACGATGCCAACCTCTTTGATCTGGCCGACACCGCGCTCTGCGCCGGTCGTACCATCATGGAGACTTCTGATTCGGAGCCCCAAGCCACCTGTCCCACCTGCGCCTTCACCTACTCCACGGTCGGCGTGGACGGCGCAACCAGCCAGGGTTCTGACTGCGCCGTGATCGAGGCCGTTACCGGCAGCCTGTCCGGTGCGGATGTCGGTGCGGAGATCGGCTTCGGCTGGTCGCCCTACTACTACACCTCCGCTGGCGATCAGTACCCCATCAACACCGCCTTCATGTACCTGGCCGAGTACGCCAGCTACGGCTTCTTCACCTTCTCCTTCGAGTACCCGCCCTACTACAGCGTGACTGGCTCCACCGCCGGCGACTTCCAGGTGGGTCGTGTGCAGCGCGATCAAGAGACCGGCTACCCCGTCTACGCCTACTGGGAGTAGTCGGGACCACCTTCAGGATTCCTGAAGGTCCTCGCTGACCGCCGCCCTCCGGGGCGGCGGTTTGTTTTTGGAGCCTGGACGGGTCTCAGCCTCGCCGGCTCAGCGGCAGCAGCAGCTCCAGCTTCCGCAAGCGGTTCACATTCAGGCGCGACCACAGCTTGGCCAGGGTGGCCACCGACTCCTCTTGCCCACGCGCCAGCGCCAGATACCAACGGGAGGCAACGATGTCTGCATCGGTATCTTCGGGATAGTTATCCAGGAGTTCCTGCGCTTTGTCCAGATCTCCCAGGTCAACGTAGACCCGGGCGAGGATGGCGTCCACCGTGGCCCCTTCGGACACGCGCAGGTTATTGTTTTCCAATAGGGAAAGTGCAGAGGAGACTTCTCCCAATCGCCGTTGAGCTTCTGCGATGTAGTGTCGCCCTCCCCCTCGGCGCCGCTGCACCGGACCGATGTCCTCCACGGCACGCTGCGGATCGTCCAGGTCCAGCCATAGCTGCATATCCAGACGCCAAAGCTGCTTTTTCTCCCAGCCGGCACGCTCCCACATCGCCACGCACACATCGAACTCGTCCACATCCCCGTGGCGCAGCGCCAACAGCGCTCTGGCATAGATGGAGGGATCTCCGCCCTTTGAACCAGAGGTTTCCAGGTCGAAGAGTATCTCCTCCACACCGACCTGATCGCCGATCATGTCCAGATGCATGACCAGCATCGTCTGCGCGCGAACATCCTCTGGGGCAAGATCCAGCGCAAAGCGATCAAAAAGTATTGCGTCCTCCAGCAGACCGAGGCGGGCCGAGCACTGGGAGGCCGCCATGGCCGCCTCGCGGCCAAAGGGAGCGGTGCCCATATAGGGCCACAGATGGTCCAGGGCCTCTTCGCACTCTCCCAGCTCGGCCAGGGCTTTTCCCAGACCCACATGGGCGTCGGCCGAATCGGGCTTCTCCTTGACCTCCATACGCCAGGAGATCACCTGGGCACGCGCCGATCCACCTCGAAGAAGCTCTTTAAAGCGCCCCTTTCCTGCTTCTGGCGGCACCCCTTTGACGATGGGTGCAGCCCCCATCCGGCCAGGACCACCGCGTTGTCCCGCTCCCGGCCCGCGCCCCCCCTGCCCCTTCGGCTCCGCAGGCTCTCCGGGCCCCGACCATGCCAACCCGACCAGCACCAATGCCAGGATAGAACGAATCATTTGCCACCTTTCTGCGCCTGCTCACGCCGTACCCGCTCGGTGTTGAGTGCATCAGCGCGTTTGAATACTTCTCGTCCTTCTTCCATCTTTCCTTCCTTTGCCAGAAGGTTGGCATGGAGCAGCAGTACGTCCGACTCCTCTGGCGCCTGGATCAGGAGCTTGTCGATCACCCGCCGTGCGCCCCGGTAGTCCTGGGCGTTGAACATGGACTGCGCCCAAGAAAGCTGCAATGGAACATTGTCTGGATCCTGCTGGGCCAGATACTCCAACTGTACCTCCTGTTCCAGGTAGCGCTTGTCTTCACCCAACAGAGACGCAAGAATACGGCGCGCCATGCGATTTGCCGGGTATTCCTTGACTTCATCCTGAAGCAGCGTGTAGGCATCCTGGCGCACGTTCGCCATCCGTGCCAGCGTGGCGAGCTGCACCCGCGCCCCCCGGCGCGGGTTGGTCGCGGACACCGCGACCCGCAGGAAACGCTCGGCCTCCTTCAGCTTACGCTGGTTCATGTAGTGGCGCCCCAAAAGAGCTGCGACCCCGTAGTTCCGGGGGTTGGACTCCATATAGCGTAAGCCCAACATTTCGGCATCTTCCGACCGGCCCAACTGGAACAGGATTTGGATTTCCGTCTCCTGCGCGGCCAGGTTTGCGGCGTCGGCGGCCAGTGCCTTGCGGGCAAAGTCCAGCGCCTGCTCCGGCTCGCGGTCCTCCAACGACCGGCCCGCAAGGGACACCCACACCCGCGGCTGGCTGGGGAAGGCCTCAGCCATCTGCTCCAGCATACCGCGGGCTTCTTCCCGGCGGCCCAGGCCACCCAGAATGGCCACCTGCCGCTGCCGAAGCTCAAAGGAGCCCGGCAGGCGGGCCGACCATGCCTGAAGCTGCGCCAAAGCCGCCTCCGGACCACCTGTGGGCGGTGCCACCTCGGTGGCGGCCAACCCAGCAAAAACATCCAGGTAGTCCTTCGGGTCCGGGAAGCTGAGCGGGTCCTCCTCGGATCCCCCTCCCTCGGCGACATAGCCCAAGGCCGCAAGGCGAGCCAGGGTCTCCGGGTCCAGGGACTGGTTCGACTTTCCTGGCGGCTTCGCTCCCTTTTCCGTGAGAAGCTGAGTCAGGCGGGCCACATCGTCGGGCCGCTGCTCCGCAAGGTTGGTCAGTTCCTTGGGATCGGCGATCACATCGTACAGCTCAGGCCGAGGGTTCGCTACCAGCTTCAGGTTGCCGGACACCACCGCCCGCTGCGGCGCCAGCTTGAAGCGCTCAGAAAGCTGGTAGCTCTCGGCATAGGGGACCGTCGCAGAGCCGGGCTGCGGCTTGCCATCCAGATCGGGAGGCACAGGCAGGCCCACCAAACGGAGGATGGAGGGGGTGAGATCCGCAGCGCTCACCGGCTCCTGGACCACGCCCGGAATCACCCCCGCTCCGGACAGAATGAAGGGGATATGCTGGGTGGCATTGTAGACCCACATGCCGTGCGTGGCCTCGGAGTGCTCCCCGAAGGCTTCCCCGTGATCCCCAATCAGGGCCCAAAGCACCTTTCTTCCTTCAAAAGCCTCTACCAAGCGCTGGATTTGATCGTCCACAAAGGCGATCTCCGCGTCGTACGGGGTGGCGAAGCCGGTGTAGCCGGGCTCGGCTTTGTAGGGGAAGTGCGCGTCGTACAGATGCACCCAGAGAAAGCGGGGTTTTTCGGGGGGGATGGTCTTCGCCCAGGAGACGGCGTCGTCCACCACCAGGTTGCCAGGCCGTTCCGCGTGCCAGAAGTTGCGCTCGCCATCCTCAGGGAGGCTATCAAAATAGGCCTGAAAACCCTGGTTCAAGCCCCACTCTCTACTGGTAACAAACGCGGCGGCGCTGCCGGCAGTCGCCCAACCCGCCTTGCGCAGGTACTCGGCGAGCGTGGTGAATTCGGGCGCCAGGATGTTGTCGCCGTTGGAGCGGATATTGTGATTATAGGGCAGCAGGCCCGTAAACATCGTTGCGTGGGAGGGGATGGTCAGCGGCAGCGGCGAGTAGGCCTGATCAAAGCGGATGCCCTCGCGTGCGAGCTTGTCGATGGTCTCGGTCTTTGCCGCCGCATGGCCATAGGCACCCAGATGATCGGCACGGGTGGTATCCAAGGTTACAACGATGACGTCCGGCGCCTGGCCGGCACCAGAGTAGGGCTCGATCGCCGGACCCTGGACTTGGGTGTTCCAACAGGCAAGCAGCA
>JBEIQS010000131.1:0-16949 GCA_040376425.1 Alphaproteobacteria bacterium
GACTGTGACGACCAATGTGCGCTCCGTTGCGAAGGTCGCACCGAGGTCTGCGACGGCGTGGACAACGACTGCGAAGGCACCGTGGCCGTGGCCTCCGAATTCCTCCCCTCCTCCATGGACTTGGACGCCGAGGTGGAGGGTGCCGTGCGCCTCGCCGAGGTGGACTTTGACCTGGACGGGTTCCTCTCCTGCAACAGCTACTCCCTGAACGATCCGGAGGTGGTGTACACCTCGGCGAGCTGCGCCGAGGCCGTGCTTGATTCCAGCACCCAAATCGACTGCAACAACGCCTGCGGCATCGCCAGCCCGGTCGGTGAAGAGCGCTGCGACGGCTTCACCAACCTCTGTGATGGCCCCCCCGAAGGCACCGACGACGACGGCGACGGCCACCGCACCTGCGGCACCGGCTCGGTTCCGGGCGGCGACGAGCTGCCGGAAGATATCTACGTGCTGTCCTGGTTCCCGGAGGAGGTCGAGACCTCTGGCGACAGCGGTGACAGCCCCACCGAGAGCGACGACAGCATCGTTCGCCCCTATGTGCCTCTGCTCCTGCCTCGCGCCAACGCGCCTGAGTGCGACCTTCCGCTGTGGGCAGGCCTCGCCCAGCTCCCCTACCGCTACCCCGATCGCGCCCGGCTCTGCCTGGATGCCCAGGCCTACGGCGCCGCCGCCGACATTGAAGCCTGCCTCGCCGCCGATCCTCCTGCCGGCTTCCCTGCGCCCCAAAGCGCCGCGGAAGCCCTCCAGCAGATCTGGCTCTCCGAAGTCTGCGACATGGGCCAAGGCGAGAGCTGCCGGATTGTGCGCATCACCCTGGCCGCCGACGTGGATGCCGCGCTCCTGGAAGCCCCCAGCGAAGCGGTCTCCCCCGCCTGTTTGGAGCACCCCGAGCAGGCCATCGCCCGCACCGTATGGTCCAGCGAACGTATCCTGGAAGCCCGGAACCTTGTGGTCGAGGCTCAGTGCGTCGAGGTCTACGGAAAGGCCTGCTCCGAGGTGAAACCTTCGGCCATGCGGCATATCCCCCGCCGCTACGAAGCGCTGCCCTCCCACGAAGAGGCACTCTCCGACGACCAACGCTGGTGGAAGGAGATGGGTCGCTTCAGCCCCACCCTGTACCTGGGCGGCACCTTGGGCTGGTGCTGGGGAGAGGCACGGCAGGATGCCGGCGAGCGCTCTAGCTCCGTAGGTGGCGACTGTGCCGACGGCACCGAAAAAGCCCACCGCGATCTGCCGGAAGGACCGGACGATTTGCTCTGGCGCTACTACTCCACCATCGTGGACTACCCCGAAGATCCCGATTGCGCTCGCTGCCTCGACGCCATCGACAACAACTGTGATGGCCAGACCGACTGCCTGGACCCGAGCTGTGCAGTCTGCTTCGTGGGTCAGGGGTCGGGCTGTGCCGCCGAAGGCTCCCCCTGCGCCGGTGGCAACTGCGCCGCAACCCCGGTCACCGGCCCCGAAGGTGCCGCGGCCGGCCTGGGCGTGCTGCTGCTGGCCTCGCTGGTCGCGCGGAGGAAGAAGCAGGGATGAACCTTACGCTGGCTGGTCCTTTCGCCCTGGATTTGGGGGCGGTGTCCTGGAGTGGACGTACAGCCCTGGAGGGCTGGCGGAAGGCGCCGCGTCGCCCCGTGTCCGAGGCACGCTCCAAACCCGGTCTCTACGTTATCATTCACGAAGAAAACAAGAAGTTGTCCGTTGCAGGCTTCTGGATGGTCTTTTCCGAGGACTATCTGGCGGGTGGACCGGCAGGTCCGCCGGACAAAGCGCCGCCCTTTGTGCGGGAGCTACTTACTGCAGCAACAGAAAGTGTCTGGTGGGTGAGCCTCCCCACCTGGCCCAAGAAGACCGACACCTGGAACCCGTTGGCAGTCCTGGAGTGGCCTGCTGCCCTCTCCGCCCGCAGCTCCGTTCCGCCCCCCGGGGCCCCCCTGCCAGAGGACGCCGCCGGAGCGCCCCCCGACAACTTCGACGACTGGAGTCCGCCTCCCGAGCGCCGCAGCAACAGCGGTCTTTCGGAAGAAACCCTGGCCCTCCCCTCCAGCCGATCGCTGGTGGTGATCGCCCGCTGTCGCCTCACCCGCACCCGGGCCACCCACTCGGGCGGCTACACCATGATTCCCCCTGCGATGTTCCCCGAGGGCCGAACCGCCCTGGAGTTGAACACCTGGCTGGACATGGCCTTCAACGAGAAGATTCCCGCCATCCCCGACCAGGACCACCACCTCGGTCGGCCCCTGGAGTTGTCCGTCGGGAAGGTCGGATTTGTGTTGTCCGGCTGGCTCACCAAGGACCTCGCGCTGTGGCCGCCCAACCCCCGCGACATCCGCCCCGCCGTACTCTCCGATCGCGATGTTGGCTCGCCCTTGTTCCGTCAAGGCTTCCAGGCGATTACCAGCACGGCAGGCGTCATTTTGGTAGCTCTGGTATTGGGGCTGGCCGTGCAGTGGGCCTCGCGGCCTTCCTTTGGAGAGGCCCCGGAGACCGTGGCCGCCGAGGCGCAGCCCGCGCTGGCAACCTGCTCCGCTGACAACCAGCTCTTTATGGACGAGCTACGCTGTCAGGTGGCCCACGCGGCCGCAGGTGGTTCACCAGACGACCCGGTCTGCATGAGCTCCGAGTCCGGCACCACGCAGATTCCGGGTGATCTCCAAGCTGAATTCTGCGGTCTGGCGCATCGTCCCGTGGATGGAGCCACCGACAATGTGGAGGCAGGCACGCGGGCCCTGACCACCGCCGAGCAGGCGGCAACCCGGGCCTGCTTCAATGTGCTGCGGAAGCCCTATCGCTACGACCTCAACGCGGGGGTCGAGACAAAAGGCGGAGAAAAACCGGTCGCCAAGCCGGATCCCTACCTCTTCCTCTACGACCCCAGCCTGCGCATTGCGTCCTTGGCGGCCCTGGTCGAGGGGCTGCACGAGCACTGTGACGGGGTGCGCGCCCGCTTGGAGCGGAAGGTGGCCGGCGCCGTTGTCGCCACCCACTTGGGCACGTCGGAAGCATCGGGAGAGGGCGCCCAACTGCGGAGCCTGGTCGCCGACAAGGTCACCGCCACCTTCCACCGGGCCGAAGAAGAGGACTGCTTCCGCCTGGGTATGACCAACGGGGCCCTGGGTGACGTCAAAACCGACGACATCTGCGGCAACGGCACCATTCGCGACCCGCTGGTACAGAAAGGCTGGAACAAGCTGGGAGATATGCAAGACAGCTCCGAGTCCGTGCTGCGTGCCTACGCGCTGGCCCGCTTCGGTCGCTCGCCGAACACCAGCGAGCTGGAAGACCTCTGGTCCTGCTACTACAAGCTGGAGCAGAACGGCTCCGTCGAATTGCATACCACCTCCTGGCACCTGCTCGTCGGAGTCGCCAACGCCTGGAACACCGACGCCGGCGTCGTCCGCTCGCAGTTGGAGCTGGACTCGCTGCTGCGCGACATGACCACCGGCAAGGCACCTTCCAGTTGTTGGAAGATGACCGCCAACCTGCTCTCGGCCTACCAGCCTGTACACCCGCTGATCGCCGCCCCGGAAGAGGACTCCTGGCCCTCCTACGAACAGCAGCTCTGTGGTCAGATCTGTGCGGTACGCTACAGAATCCGTAGCGGCGTGGCCGAGGCGGACTGGAAGACCCGCGAGACCGACCTGGACATGTGCATGGGCCCGCGCCTCTGCATGACCGAAGGCGAAGACGGACGCTGGAGCCTTTGTTCCGACGAATGGGCCAAGGAGAACCCTGGAAAAGTGCGCTACTCCCGCCTGGGATTGGGCCCACCCTCCACCACACCGAGCACCACCGACCAGATGATCGACTATCTGCGGATGCCGTGGAACGCCCCCCGCGGGCGGGACAACGACAACTGGCGGCTGGCCGACGACGAGGCGGTGTGCTCCTTCAACCTGATCGCCCAGGGCTACTTCCCCACCGGGGAAGAGGGCTCGGTGCTGTTGGAGGGCATGACGCCCGTGGACTGGGCAGGCGGTGCGGTGGATGCCTCCGGCAAGCCGGTGGATGCGGTGGCGGGTGGCCCGGACGGCGCCTCCACCCAAGCGGCCCAGGCCATGAATTCCTATGGTCGGGCGCACGGTATCGCCACCTGTGGCTATGTGGCGGCCCAGTGTTTCTCCGAGCGGATGTTGGAGATCACACGCGACGCCTCCAACCCCCCGCACCGGTGGGTAGAGCGGTGGAACGAAGAGCTTGACCAGATCGATCGAACGGAAAATCCCTGGTGTGACCTGATTCTCCCCTACATGGGCCAGCGTGGTGCCAGCCGCGACGGACAACTGGACTTCCCCTGTGCGCGAGGGGTGGAGCAGACCCGGAGCGCCTTTGCGGCGACCCTGGGCGAGCTGGCCACCACCCGCACCACCTCGGTGCAGCGATGATCCGCTTCTTTCGTATGGTGCAGCGCGCTGTCACCGGTACCATTCACGAGAACATCGACCTGATCCTACTGGCCTGGGTGGCCACCGCCGTGCAGGCCCTGGTTCCGGTGGGGAACTTCATGTCCCGGCCGGATCTGCTGCCCTGGACCGCCATGTTGCTCATCGGCGCCGTTCTGTTGCGCGGGGGCACGGTGGGCGATGGCCCTCACCCGATGCTCACGGTACGAGAGGCCCGGCTGGGGCACTACGCCATCGTCTTTGCCCAGGCCGCCACACCCGCCGCGGTGCTGGGCTGGTTCGACGCGTCCTGGTCCACCAACGAAGACACCCAGAACATCGCAGCGGCGGTTGCGGTCCTGCTGTTGTTGGCGCGCTGGGCAGGCCGTGAAGATGGGCGTACTTCCTGGGACCCTCCCGGACGCGTGGGAGAGTGGCTCTACTGGGTGCTGGGGGTGGGGCTGATTCAGGCGCTGGTTTCGGCCCTCGGCACCGCCCACCGGATGTTTCAGGACGTGCCCATCGTCTGCTGGATTGCGCCGGGAATGGCGATTGGAACCAGCTTTCTGGCGGTAGGCCTGGTCTACGGACGCCCCCAGCATGCCCGCCAGCGCCGCGCCGCCGGGCGGACGGACGGAAAGAAGTACGCCGTGCCGCTCTTTCGGCCGCTGCTGGCCTTTTTTGGTCCGGCGCTGGGCTTCACCGGCCTGATGTCGCTGCACAGTGCCGCCGTCGGTCAGGTGGACTTCAACGCTGCCTTCATTGTATCCGTTTTTGTTGTAACCTGGGCGGCGATTTTGTGGCCCAAGCCGACCCCCGTTGCGGTTCACTGCCTTCTGCACGAGGTGATCCCCGTGGGTGGTGTGGACAACCCGGCCACGGAAACGGCTTCCTCCTTTGAACGGCCTCCGTCCGGCGCCCTGCGCCTGAATCCTTTGGACGTCAAACGCACCCGGACCTTACACTCTTGGGTCGTGCCGATTCGCGATGCACGTATCGGGGCCCTGGATGATCCGGTAAAGCCCCTGTGGACCCGTCCACAGGCCCCGCTGCTGATGCACACCCTGGGAGAAGCCAGCTTTGACCCGGATCCCTACACCCTGCAGCCGCAGGCCGAGCGGGTGACGCTACGGCTGCGCGGCCAGAAGGACAGCGGCTCGCTGTCCGGCGGCGCGGCGGTGCGGCGCCTCGTTGTGTTGCGCGCATGGCCACGTCCGGGAGATTCCTGGAAGAAGCGGATGGCGACGTGGCGCTGGGAGGAGCCCGTCCCCGAAGCCAGCCTGCAGATCGTCGACAGCACCACAGAGCAGCTCTACCTTGAAAACGGCAGTGTCCTCGTGGTTTCTATCGAAGGTGTTGCGCGCGCCTACGAGCTGGAGATCGGCACGTCCATCTACAACAGCTCTGAGATTGCCTCCTTCCGGCCTCCCCAGCTGGAAGACTATGTGGGGTTGAAATGATCTGGCTCACGCTCCTGCTGGCCTGCGCAAACGAGCAGGCATCCTGGCAGCTCATCGGAGCCTACGATGCGTCCGCGTTGCGACGACTGCAGCCGGACGGCGATCCGAACTTTGTGTGGACCCCAGCCGCGGGAATGGTGGAGTCATGTGGCCCCGCCAAAGGCCCTGCAGGAATGGGCATTTTTGAAGCGGAGTCCGTCTCCTCCGCGCTCAGCCCCACACTCGCACTGGTGCTGCGGAACACCAACCCGGCCGCAGCCCCCGCGCTGGGGCCGCACAATGTGCGGGTTTCCCTTGGCGGCGAAGTCCTGATGCAGCCGATGGTCACCCCGCGCCACATCGCGGTCCGCTTGAAATTCCGCCCGGAGGACGAGCGCTATGCCGAGCTGGTGCGCACCCAGGTGGAGATGGAAACCTGCCTGGAGCACAAGCTGGGACGCGGCTGGCTGGGCGGAGAAACCCGCCGGGTTGAGCAGGCTTTTCTGCTTCGAAAGCCAGACAGCGCCAACCGCGCCGACCGTGGCTACTTCGGCGGCCAGCGCGATCCCGTACCGGCCTTGCTGGGTGCGCCCGACGCCTGCCTGCTGGGGTCGCGACCGGCCACGCCGGACGGCGGAAAGGGCGAAGGAAGCCTGGATCTGGTGCCCTCGGACATCTGGGGGGCCAGCCTGCGCCCCTGCGGCTTCAAGAAGGACGAGATCGACAAGCTGGAGACCGAGGGACGCCTGGAGGTCAAGTCTTCAGAAGTGCCGCTGGCCATGAGCATGGAGCCCGCTGCCGAAGGTGCCTCGCTCGCGCAGGATGCCGCACAGCAGGCCAAGGTCAGTCGCTACTGGGAGCTGTTGGACATCGAGCTTCGGGAAGGGCTGAACGCAAAAGGCCAGCCGGAAATGCAGCTTGCGTTGAGCTATGGCGGCCGCTCTCAGCCGCCGGAAGCCCTGCTGCCCGAGGACGAAAAAGGGGTGGCCGGCCTGGTGGATACCCTGGCCAAGGTGCCGTACACCTACCCCAACATCGGCCCGGAGGGAGACTCCCGGCGCTATACCGTGCTTCTGGTTCCCAATTGGCAGGTGGTCGAGGGCTTGCGGCGACTGGACGCAAAACTGTTCAAGGAGTCCATGCGCGATGCCCCCTCCGGCCCCATGAATGGGGTGGCCTGGGTGCTGGCAAACCCCGACCTGCTCTCCGTGCAGGTGATCCCGAGCACCCGCCGATTTGAGCGGGCGGGCACCGGTGAGTTTACGGAAATCAGTCGGGACGGAAACACTTTTACCGTCAGCAGTGGCCGACTGGGGATCACCCTGTCGCAGAAGACCGACAAGCGGGAGCGTGACGAGCTGGTGAAGGCCGAGCTGGAACGCCTGGAGCAGGATCTGCTGCGCCAGGGCTACCAGAAAGTCGAGCTTCAACAACGTGACCTTGCCGATCCCATGGGGGGAGGCTCGCTGGGGTTGTTGGACTGGGGCTACACCATGGGCTTCGCGGCCGGTCGTAACGCCATGGTGCTGCCTGCCGACGAAGAGCCCACCTGGGATCAGGTCTCGGCCGCCCACCGCGCACGTCAACACACCCTGTTCCTGGTCTCCGTCGCCATCAGCGGCTTGGTGGTTTTTGCAGGTCTGCGGCGGCTTCCTGAGCTTTGGACGCCCGTTCCCGAGGAGCGTGCCGACTACTGGCCCGGCAAGGCCCAGGCGGACGAGACCGATCTCGCCAAGCAGATCAAAGTGGAAGGCGCCGGCGGTGGTGGCGGTGGGGAGAAATAAGCTTGAAGCTTGAGAAGAACGATAGGGGAGGCCCCTCGGTGGAGCAGTTGGCGAAGGTGATCGCCCGCTGGATCTTTGAGCAGGAAAAGGCCCAGCAACGGCAGGTGAGGAAGCTGGATCGATGAAGTTGAAGTGGCGAGGCCCTACACTCTGGCCGAGGCTTCGGAAGAAGCGCTCGCTGTGGGATCGCTCGCCTTTGAATCGCGGGATCTCTTGGGGAGAGCTCCAAAAGCTCTGGTTTCGTGGCCGGTTGATGCAGTGGCGGCGCGGGGTGGAGACCACCATGCTCGTGCAGCGGGCCCTGCCCGAGCCCGAAGCACCGCCCATGCCCACCGGGCCTACCGAAGCTTGGAAGCGGGCCATGGAACTAGCCGCGCAGAAGGCGGCACTTCGGGCGGCCCGGGCGGCCCAACCCCTGCCGCTTTCCCTGGGTGGCAATGCCCCCACCCTGTTGCGACGCCCGCCTTCCGATTCCGCCGATCCCACCTTTCTGGATCGGCGCGGGAGAATGGGAAGAGGGGGGGAGGAGGCCGAGGCGCTCCCACCAGCCCGGGGCCCCCGGGCGACGCTGTCGGATCCGGCCTCATCGGCGCGTCCCTCCCTCCAGCCTTCGATCCAGACAAAAACAGTTTTTGTACAAGAGACCACCCAAAGCCGGCACCGGCGGCTCTCCGACGGACTTCCGGCCCCTGGCGAAGGGCTGCGTGCACCGCCGCGCCCGCCCCGCCCCGCCGCCGAGAGCCCCCAAGAGCGCCATCGCCGCCGCCTGTCCGGCCTGCCGGAGGGGCTGCCTGCCCCCCGCCGCGCCACCGATGAAGACCGCGAGACGACGTCCGCCGGGCTGGATCGTGGCCCTACCGCCCCCTCCTCCCCCCAAAACATTCGCCTGCAACGCGGAAATCCGTCCCCCGGTAGTGGTCGTGAACTTCCGTCGTGGACCTCGGGACGCTTCCGGGGCATGGTGCTGCGCACCGAGCAGGCGCTGCTGCGGCAGAGCCCGCTGCCTGACGCCGCCCCCCCTCCCCCTCCTCCCCCTCCTGCTGCGGCCCCCGCCCCGGCAAAAAGCTGGCGTGGCAGCCCGCCCGCGACGCGCCCGGGCACCAGCGCCCCCCCGGCGGCCCCCAAAGCCCGCCCGCGCTTGATCGCCCGCGACACCCCCCCTGGCCCCGGCCGGCGTGACACGGCCCGGCCCGCCACCCGCACCGGCGTACGCGCCACCCTCGCCCGCACCAGCCCCGAAACCACCGAGGCGGAACGCCAGACCCGCCGCGCCAAGGCTCGGGGCGAAGCCGAAGCCCGTCGCATCGCCCCCGCCCGCACCGAGGTCGAGCGCAAAGGTGGCCGCGTCTCCGCCCGCAGCGAAGCCGAAGCCCGTCGGTTCACCGCCGCCGAAGCCCAAGCCGAGCGCGAAGGCCGCCGCATTCCCGCACGCGACGAAGCCCAAGCCCGTCGGATCACCGCCGCCGAAGCCCAAGCCGAGCGCGACGGCCGCCGCGCCACGGCACGCGACGAAGCCCCAGCCCGTCGGATCACCGCAGCCGAAGCCCAAGCCGAGCGCGAAGGCCGCCGCGTCACGGCGCGCGCCGAGGCCGAAGCCCGCCGCGTCGCCGCCCGGGAGGCCGGGCGCGAGCCCGTTCGCCCCGCTGCCCCCACAAGCCGAACCCCCACCGGAGGCGCCGGGGCCCAAGCTCCGGCCCACAGCACAATAGCGGGTACACAGGCTGACAAAGGCCATCCCGAAGGTGAAGCAAGGGCCCGCCCCACCGGCGATCGCCCCGAGGCAGCCGGACCCGAAGCCGCGCCGCGCGCCCGCCGCACCGACGGTCTGGCGGG
The DNA here is from genome assembly GCA_040376425.1 of Alphaproteobacteria bacterium. Lineage (GTDB taxonomy): Bacteria > Myxococcota_A > UBA796 > UBA796 > SXON01 > CAITDR01. The sequence goes on from JBEIQS010000131.1 coordinate 9,439, forward strand.
CGAGCCCCCGCCTGGTCGGGACCAAGGCCCGAGCGGCACTGCGGCCGACCGCAACACCCGCGGCACCGCCCCCCCTCGCAGCCCCACTGAGGACGGCCAGGCTCCCCCCCTCGGAGCCCGCACCGGCAGCACCGGACGGGCGGCCCCGCGTCGGACACGTCCCGGACTGGCCCGCGCCCGCGCCCGGCTTGCGGCCCGGCTGCGCCCCGCGCCGTCCCCCGCGCCGGGCGTCCAGGCCCCCGCCGATCCGACCGGGGGCCCCCTGGCCACACCGGGCAGCACCCCCGCCACCGGGACCCCGGCCGGCCGCCACACCCTCCAATTCCGACCCGGACAGGGACTGCGGAGCCCCCTCCCCCCTTCCCTCCTTCCCGCGCCGCGCCCCCGGCTCCCCCGAAGCTGGCGCTGGGCGGGCCGCCCCACGGCCCCGCCCCCCGCCCCGGCGGCCCTGCCGATTCAAAGCCCCTGGCGCAGCGGTCGCGCCCTGGTGCAGTGGAGTTTTGCCACGCCCTGGGGCGGACGCGCCTTTCGAAAGCGCGGCTTCACCGTGGAGCAGACCCTCCTCAAAAAGACCTTCTCCGAGGTGGCTACGCCTCCTCCTCCCGCCCCCGAGGTGGATCCGGGACGGCAGCGCGGGCCGCTCATCGTCTCCCGGCGCGGCCGGGTCGACGCCGAATTGAGCCGCGGCACCGAGCGGGGGGGCGGCACGCGCCCCGCAGAACCCCGCGCCACCCGCCCCGGCTCCCGGGCAGCCGAGACACCCACGACCGCTCCGAACCGCGCCGCCCCAACCGCAGCGCTGCCGACGGACCCCACCCGCCCGGCTACACCCGGCAGTCTCCGCCCCCCCCGGCGGCCGGGGCGGCCCACCCGTGAGACATTGACAGGTCAAGAGCAGCCCACGATTCAGGGCAGTAGTCCCCGTAAAAAGGTCGCACAGTCCCGAGCGCGCCTTCGGGCCGCACTGGCACGACGGAAGGGTCAATTTCTCCGCAGCTTGCACCCCAAGGGCCGGACGCCGCCCCCGCGCACGCGCCGCCTGGCCGCTCCCAGCCTGGCGCGGGCACGCCAGGCCTTCCGCTCGATGATCGACAAAAAGATCGCGGGCGCGCCGCTTCGCACCCCGGTGGCGCCGGCACCCGCCGGCAGCTCCCCAATCCGTCCCGCCCTGTCCACACCTTCCCGTGGCACCGCCCCCCGAAGCGCGCGCGTCCCCGACGGCCGCCGCGGCGAAGCCGCCTCCGGCAGACCCAAGACCGCCGCCCCCCTGGCGCCCCCACCCTTGCGAGCCCACAGCGTTTTTCGGAGTGCCGCCCTCTTTCAATCCAGCCCTCTCTTGACAGGTCAAGACCTGATCCTCCGGTCCGACGGGCAGGTGCAGGTGGCCCCCTCCGCCCGCTCCGGCGGCGCTACCCGGCAGGGTTGGTTCACCGCTCCCCGGGTGTTGCAGCGGCGCAGCGGCTGGGAGCAGGCGGCGACGCCCACACGCACCCTGCGCTGGGTGGCCGGGCGCTTCCGGGGAATGGTGTTGGGCTCAGAGCTGCGGCTGTTAAAGGAGACGGCCCGCCCCGAAGAAGCCCGCGCGCTGCCGACCGCAGAAGCCCCCTCGGGAAAGACCCGCACCGCACCGAGCGCAGGGGCCCGCAGCCCGGCCCGGTCTGGGCAGGCCGGCACGACGGGCGATGGTCCGGCGAAGCCGGGGGCCGCCAGACCCGGCGCGCGCCCGATCCCCCAAGCCGGCGCTTCCCGCGCTGGAAGTCCTGCCGACACTCTGGACTTCACCTGGACGGAAGGCCAGACCGACGCGCCCCCGCCTGCGACCGAGGCCCTACAGGAGGTGATCGGCGCACTGCAGGCCGGCGGCGAGCTGCGCGGGCAGGCCCGACCGGTAGGGGGCTCCCAGCCTCTGTCCGGCGCTTCGCCTGCGGCCGGTCGCTCGCCGCAGGTCCGGAAGATCCTCCGCGAGCTCCGCACCCTGCTGCGTCGCAGCCGGGCGCCGGGAAGAAGGGGGGGGAGGCGCGCGGTGCGCGTCGAGCTGCGCTGGACGGGAAGCCGCCAGGGGGGCCGCTTTCGGCCCGTGGTAGTCCGCACCGAGCAGACTCTGGTTCGCGACGTTACGCGTGCGGGCGGGAGCGAGGCCCGCGGCCCGCGGGTGAGCGGCGGCATGCCTGAGATGGACATCGGCAGCCCGGCACCTTCGGCCGGCGCAACGGCGCGCTGGGACCGGCCGGAGGACGTCCGTTTTTCCTTTCTCAGCCCGGCGGAACCTGCGCCCACCGGCCGCGCCGGGCGCGGCAGCCCCTTGGGAGCGGGCCCGGTGCTGGGACGGGGCTCCGCCAGCCTGCCCATCCCGGGAAGTCGGCCACGGCAGCGGGTGATCGGCGGCACCGAAACCCTGCTTTCCCGAAGTGCGGTGCGTCACCTCGTGGATCAGCGTCCACCGCCCGCGCCTGCAGCTACTCCGGCCCCCCGCCCGGCACCGCCGCCCGCCCCCGAGCGCACCCCCATGCCCCGGGTGGCACCCGGTGAAAAGCTCACCTGGACCCCCAAGGGTTTTGAACGCACCCCAGCCGCGCCCCCCGGCGGCAGCTCTCCCACGGCGCCGCCCCGACCCGTGGCCGGAAAAGCGGTCAAAAAGGTCAAGTGGGACGGAAAGAGGTGGGTGGAAGAACAGCCCGTCACCCCCGTGGCCGAAAATCCCTCCCGCCGCGCGGAGGCCACCAAGGGCCCTCCCCCCTCGCCCCCCCCGCGTGAGGGAAAACACACGTGGGACGGGAAGAGCTGGGTACCCGTAAAGCAAGACAAGGACCGCTACTGGTGGGATGGGCGCCGCTGGCAGGCCCAAACCCGAAAAGCACCTTCCAAAGCCCCTCCTTCCCAGCTCCCTCCGCGGGAAGGTGAGCTGCTGGAAGTGCTGCGGGACCTCACCACCTCCAGCGACGAAGCCCGGGTGCTGATGACGGAGATCCGTCGCCAGCTCGATCTGCTCAGAAACACCTGGAAGAACAGGCAGCCTTGATGCTCACCCTGATTTTCAACGTCCTGGCCCAAGAGGCTGCCCCTGAAGAAGGGGCGGCCCCGAAGCCTAGTTCCCCAACCCTTGCCGTCCTTTCCTTCCAGGACGCGATCCTGGACGAGGATCAACGTCAGATCCTGGACTGCCCGGCGCTGGAGGCCCGGTACGGAGACTGCCTGGAGCGGGTGGAGTTCAGCGGCGTGGACTGGCTGTGGGAGAAGCAGCGATCCACGCCGGAGCAGCACAGTATGCTCCGAAATATCTCCTCCTTGTACCAGGGCCTGTGGTCGGGACTGTCCCATCGCTGGCGGCGTCCAAATGATGTGGTGATGACGACGCTGGGGGTGGATGGCTACCTGTCGCCGCCGCCCGCCGCCGCCACCTGGGACTCCGCGCGGCCGTCCAAAGCCGGTGATCGGCCTTCTTCCGGCACGATTGCGGTGCCTGATCGCAGCCTTTGGCTGGATCAGGGGGAGTGGGGCCTGGACGAGCGTCCCGGCCTGTTTCGACCCGTACAGATGGCCGGCCCCCTGGTAGAGAAGGAGACTACCGCCGAGACCCGGAAGCGCTGCACGGACCCGGCAGATTGTCCCGACATCACTCTGTTGCAGGGCCGTTTTGCCAGCCGTCTGGGCTACGACGGTCGTCCCTACAACTACGATCTGATGGATGCAGATCCGAACTTCGCCGGACCCTTTTTTGAGCAGGTCTATCCCTTCCGGGGCCCGGAGACGGCAGAGGGCTTCATCCTCCGCCCTCTTGCAGCCTTTTCCGCCTCGGCCGAGCGGCTGGAGGATGTGCTCCAGCGCCTGGGCGGCGACACCCCCCTGACCACGCTGCCCCCCGGGTGGCGGGGCACGCTGCAGGTGTCGCTCAACCGCGGCAGTTGGGAGGAATTTGTCCGCGCCTCGGAAGATTCCTTTGATCGCTTCTATCACCAGGTTGGAAGCGATGTTTTGCGCTATGGTATGCGGGACTACACCGCCAACCAGATGCGTGTCTTCACCTCGTTGTCCGCCATGAATGTGCCGCCTACGGACGATGGTGGCAGCTCCGGGCGGTCGCGGAACCTCGTGGCCGCCGCCAAGGGGCAGACCGACACGGCCGAAGCGCTGCTTTCGCGCACGGAAGGCAACGCATTTGTGGTAGAAGGTATTAAAGACCTTCGCTATGAAAGCCTGCCGGTGGATCTGGTCGAGCGCTGGTTGGCACTGCTGATTCCCGCCTACGGCGATCTGGCCTTCCAACAGGAATGGCAGCAACGTGCCACCAGCGCGGTCCGGGAGCTGCTGCGGAAAGGCGCAGGCGAAGTCCCCGTGCAGGACCCACCCCAGCTCGAAGAGTGGCTGCGGCAGAACCTGAGCAACAACGACCCCGGCCCCTACTACCCGGAGATCATGCGCACCGGCCTTGCGTTGCTGGTGCAGAAAAAGATGACCCCTGCCGAGCAGGATCGCTTCCAGACCTGGATTCTGCTGGATCAGCTCTCCGAGGCGGTGGCCTCGGGCCTGGATCCCATCACCCTGCGAAACCCAGAGGAGATCGTCAAGAATTCCACGGAGCAGTGGGCCAGCACCCTGTCCGGGCATGGCTCCTTCGCCCGCCCGGTGGAGCAGGGCATCAATGCGGTGGATCCGATGGCCATCTGCACCACCTTGGATGCGCCGGCCGCGTTGAAAGAGCCCAGCATCAGTGCGGTGAATCTTGATATTGTAGTTTCGGCTACAGATGTGGAGATCCCCGTCGATCTCCCCCCCGAATCGCGGGAAAACTGGCTTGCCGGGCAGATACTCTGGGAGCTTCGCGAAAAGCTGCCTTTCGTGCTGGTGGACGACCCTCAGAGCAGCCTGCCCCGCGTGACCCGCCTGGTGGGCCTGCCGAGTGTGAAGGCGGAAGGAAGCACCGAGGAAACACCCCAAGCGCTGTTCCGCATCCGGTGGCGGGTGTGGGCGGGCTGGCACCTGCTGTGGTACCCGCGCGATGGCCGCCTGGGCGCACGTACGGCACCCATTTGCGAAGATATGGTACTTGCCCCCACCCCAATTGTGCCCACCCTGGTGCGCGCAGCGATGCTTTCCGGCGAGCTGCGGCCCACCCGCCCCGTCTATCGACGGGACCTCAAGGGGAAGGAGCGGTGGAAGCCTGAAAAAGAGGAGAAGTCGGCCGAGGAGGCAATGGGCGACCTGAGCGCCGGCGCTGCGGGTGCTCAAGGCGCCGCCGGGCAGGCGCAGGGGGCCGCCGAAGTGCTCTCCGGGCCGATCACGCCGGATGCCATCGGCGGATTGATCAAGGCGCCGGGAGCACAGGAAGCCTTCTCGCTGGTGGCTGAGCCGGTGAGCGACGGGGTGCGCTACCTGCGGCAGGTGGTCCACCGGGAGCTGTGGCGAAAGGCCACCCAGAACCAGGGGCTCCTGCTCTTCACCTTCGACAGCACGCGGGGTCGTAAGGATTTGCCAGGACTTGGCGATCTATCTCCCCGAACCCCCTATCGACGCACCATTCGTCACGTGCGCGGCGGCGGTCGGGTCGCCACCGCAGCCTGGGCGACCTGGTGGCCCATCGAGCGGCGGGAGGATCCCTTCGGGGTCGCCCCGGCCTACAAGCCCGGAGTATCCGTCTCCACCGAGGTCGAAATCCCACGTTGGAAGCGCGTAACGACCCAGGACTGGCGCATGGGCGGCGGCCTGTCCCTCACCCCGCTGCGTGCCACCTGGTCCGCCTGCGAAAACAAAGCTTCCGACTACGACGTGGTGGCTCCCTGTCCCGACCCGATGGAGGCGGTCTACTCCCAGGCCCTGGGCTTTGAGATGCACGCGATCTCCACCTTTTGGCTGCTGGACCAGCCCCGAATGGGCATTGAAGGCGGGATTTCGGTGCATCTCGACATCGAACCGAAGGGGCCGTCCCTGGCATTCCCCGACCAGCCCGTGTTGTTCCCCACCACCCTGCGGCCACAGGGCGGGTTGATCGTCGGTTTTCGCGTCGCCCCACCGCCGCCGGGCCTGTGGACCGGGTGGAAGGGCTCGCCCTGGGGTGCCGACCGCTCCGACGGGCGCAGCCGACTTGGCCGCGTAGAATATGGTATTCGAACCGGACTTTTGATTGGACCGGGCTTCAACGGCCTGGAGGGCACGGCCGTGCTCGACGGCTGGCTGGCCGCCTCCGTGCGCGGAAAGGGCCCCCTGTCCGGACTTACCCCCTACCATCCCTCGCTGCTGTTGGGGCCCTACCTGGGCGGACAATACAGCTTCCTCCCGGTAAAACCGGAAGAAGGTACCGTACACCTGAGCCTGGACCATAGCTGGTCTGTGGTCGTCGGGGTACGGACAGAGATCAGACTGTCGGCACCCGCCAAGCTCCCGGAGGCGAATTGAACCCCTACCAGAATGCAGCCGAAACCATTGCCGCCGTCGACCGGGAGCTGCGGAGCTGGGCCAATGGACTGTTGATCTCCGCCGGCCTGGGCGACATACGGGTGGACGACCCGGACTCCCCTTCGCGCGTGAAGATCGAGGCAGACAAGCTGGCTCCATTCCCCAAGCCCGCCTCAGAACCCGGCGCAACCATCTCCCTGCTCGGTCGCGGAGAGGGGAACATCGGCGTTCCCGACCCCTGGCCCGAGGTGGGTCGTTTGATGACCCAGGGTCTGGAGCAGGTCTTCCCCAAAGTGGAGGGCAAAGGCACACGACCGGAGCACCTTTCCACGGTGATGCCGCTGGACAACATGCCCGGGCCGGTGCGGGACTGGTACATCGCCCAGGGCGAAACCGAAGGTACCGATAGCTGGCTGTTCACCCGCGACGGGCGGAAAATGGCCCGCCTGCCCTCGCTGGAGTGGCGCCCCTCGATGTTGGCGGTCATGAAGTACTCCACCACGGTTGAAGGCGACATCTCGGTGAACACCATGCAGGCCTACGGCGTGCTGGCCGTGGGTGCCTACATGGAGCGGACCATCAAGGTCACCCTGCCGCCGCTGCCGCTCGCTGAAAACGTCCTCGCTTTGGCGGAAGCCCTGGCCTCGGCCCTGCCCGCCGACCAGCAGGCGCGCCTCATGTCGCTCTCGGCCCGCCTTAAAGTGCCGCAGGATCACCGTTTTGCGCTGCTACCCATCACCGAGGACTGGACCCTGGCGGTGCAGGTGAGCCTGGGCGCGGGCCCGCTCTTGGCCCCGTCCGTCAAGCCGGTGGTGAACACCGGGATGCAGATGCCGGGGGGTGGGCGATGATGCTGGTCAAGTGCGTCGAGGGGAATCGACGCCCAGCCGTGGTCACCCTGGCGGTAGACGAAGGAGACATCTTCGGAATCTACCTGCTGGAAGACGTGGTTGAATCGGATAGTGGGTTGCGGGCAACGGTATTGCGTCCGGTCGGCGTGGATCCCCCGCCCCAATCAGTGCTGGTGATGGAGCTGGAGGTGGTGCCCTCCGCATCGCGCACCGGGCACCTGTTTCAGGTGCGGGCGATCGGCCGAAAAGTCACTGTGGAGCTGGCACGAA
>JBEIQS010000031.1:0-39026 GCA_040376425.1 Alphaproteobacteria bacterium
ACCCGTCCCGTGTGCATGCGCCATGCCCGGTATGGTATCTCGGAATAACATGTAATCATGTAATACACGTTACACTGACGATTGCTTCAAGCACGCAGTTGGACCAAGGCCCGGCACCGGACCGACTCGACAGACGCACGCGCAACGGCGCAATTGACCCATGGCCATTCGCTCCAAGTTTACTCGCTTCACGCAACACGTCCCCTATGCCGTTTGGAAGAGTGTCGCGGGGAGTTCATGCACGCCTTCCAAAACGAGCCGATCTACCTGCACCGTGTCGAATGTCACGTTCTCGAAGACGGTCGGGGCGCCTCTGTGGAAGCCATACAGCGAGCTCACCGTCCGAGGCGTCACCTGCACGTTCCAGCCGCTGAAGCTCACGTTGCGAAAGATGGCGGCGGGCGGCATCTATGATCATGTCGCCGGCGGCTTCCATCGCTATTCCACCGACGAAGAGTGGCTGGTACCGCACTTTGAAAAAATGCTCTATGACAATGCTCTCTTGGTGCCGCTCTATGTCGCTGCGTGGCGACGAACGCGGGAGCCTGGTCTGCTCGCGGTCGCGACCGACGTGCTCGACTACCTCCTCCGAGAGATGTGCAGTCCAGAAGGGCTCTTTTATGCGGCCACCGACGCCGATGCCGAGGGCGAGGAGGGACGTTCCTTTGTTTGGAGCGTGGAGCAATTGGTCGATGTGCTCGGGGAGGACGCGGAAAAGGCAGCTTGGGCCTGGGATGTAAGCCCTGCCGGGAACTGGGAAGGCCAGAACATTCTGCGGCGGAAGATGGCATGGCCCGAGCTGGAGCGGCGCACGGGGCTGAAGGGGGAGGATCTACATGTGGAATTGGAGCGGCTGCGCGTGGAGCTGCGTGCGGCGCGGGACCGGCGTATCCAACCGCTACGCGATGACAAACACCTGGTCAGTTGGAACGCGCTCACCGTGATTGCAATGGCAGAAGGCTATCTCGCCACTGGGGATATCCGGTATCGGGATGCGGCTGTTCGCACCGTGGATAGCATTCTGCGTCTCCTGGTGGTGGAGGACACGACGGGTGGCCGGCACCTGCAGCACAGTGCCTGCGGCGGCCAGGTGAAGGGTCCAGGGCTGCTGGACGACCATGGGGCCTTTGGCGAGGCGCTGCTGCGTGTGGCGGAGCTGACGGGGGAGCGTCGCTATGTGGATGCGGCCTTTGCCGTGGCATTGGAGCTGGAAGGGCGCTTCTGGGGAGAGGGGGGCTGGTATCAAACACCGCGCGAAGGGGAACAATTGGTGCTTCGTCCGCGCGACGATCACGACTCCGCTGTGCCCTCCGGCACGGGTCTGGCCTGCGCCTTCCTCCTTCGCCTCCACGCCCACAGCGGCGAGGACCGCTACCGCCGATTGGTTCACGACTGCCTCTCTCTGCATGCAGAGCGTTTGGGCACCAATCCCTACGGGTCCGGGAGCCTGCTTTCGGTGTTGGACACCTACCGCCAAGGCTGGGAGGAGGTGGTGCTCGGAGGGGAGGGAACCTCAGGGTTGGAGCGGGTGGCCGCAGAACTCCCTGGCTTGGATCGCCTGATCCTTCGTCTGCACAGCCTTCCACCGGACCACCCCGCTCGAGAGGGGCGTCAGGCCACGGCGCCGACGGCTTGGGTCTGTCGGGGGCACACCTGCTCCCTGCCGGCCTTCACGCCCGAGGCGCTTCAGGAGCGGCTGGGGGCGGCCTCTGAGGCCGTCTAAGCGCCGTACCAGCGTCCGATGAGCCGCCGCTCCAGCAGGCCCAGCAGTGCGGAAAAGGCCATCGCCAGGGCTCCCGCGCAGACCACCGCCGCGAAGGACAGATCGGTGCGCGCCGCCCGGGCGCCTGAGATCACCAGGAAGCCCAATGTGGGGGGAAGGCCGTTGCTGGCTACAAATTCGCCGACGATGGTTCCGATCACGGACAGGCCCGCCGCCGTGCGCAGCCCGGAAAAAAGCGCAGGCAGAGCTGCGGGAAGGCGCAGATACCACAGCTCCTGTGCCCGACCGGCTCCGTACAGGCGCAGCAGATCCACCTGCTCCACCGAGGGGGCCAGCAGTCCGGTCGCGGTGGCGGCATAGACAGGGTAGAAACTCGCGATACCCGCAGTCACCAACGCAACCGTCGATCCGTAGCCCAGCCAGACCAGCAACAGGGGCGCAATGGCGACGATGGGGATCACCTGGATCAGGCTCAGGTAGGGGGCCATGGCTTGGCGGGCGAGTGCACTGCGCCAGCCGAGTACGGCTGTTCCAATGCCGATGCTGGTGGCGACCAACAGTCCGAGCAGTGCAGACTTCAGGGTGTGCAGCGTCGCCTCCGCCAGGCGAGGCCCGTTCTCTCCCAGGAACACCTTGCCCACTTCCAGCGGGGAGGCCAGCAGAAGGGGGCCGACCCGCTCGGCCACGGCTGCCCAGATGGCCAGCCCCAGGGCGAAAGAGAGGAGCGTAATCAGCCTTGAACCTCTCTCTTCCGCTCGCCTGTTGGGCAGGCGAGGTGCAGGCGTGGGCGAGGCGCCGCGGCCCGGTGCCAGCGTTGCCACCACCCCATCCAGGGGATCTGTGCTCAGATCTGTGCTTTTGGAAGGTTCATCCTCCAGTTCCAACACGGCCGGATCGGGGATGGCGCGGGGGCGGGGACTGAGCACCCGCCGATCCGCGCGCACCCGCAGCGCGGGACCATCCACCACCAGCACCCGGTCGGCCAGGAGCAACGCATCTTCCGGCTCATGTGTAACCATGACTACAGTCCACCGATTCTGCTCTGCCAACGCAGTAAAAACCCGCTGAACCGAGCGTCGGGTCATCCCATCCAGTGCACCAAAAGCCTCATCCAACAGCACCAGCTCCGGACGCGCCACCAGCACCCGCGCCAGTGACACCCGCATTTTCTGTCCGCCGGAGAGCTGCGCCGGCAGCTTGTCGGCATGGTCAGTCAGGCCCACCCGTGCCAGCGCCTCCTCGGGACTGCCGATGGGCATGAACTTTTCGAGGAGGGCGACATTTTCCCGGGCCGTTCGCCAGGGCAGTAGCGCGGCGTCCTGAAACACGAAGGCTTTGGCACGGGGTACCCCCTCCACCCGGCCCCGATCCAGCGGGCGCAGGCCCGCCAGAATCCGGAGCAAGCTGGACTTTCCGCAGCCCGAGGGCCCGACCAGGGCGGTCATACTTCCAGGTTCCAGACTCAGGGAAAACTGCTTCAAAACCGGAAATCCGCCGGGGGAGTGGTCGGCCTCCACGATGCGGATCAACGCAGATAGTCCAACAGCTCTTTGTTGTGGGGACCTCGCGCGAAGAAGGTCTCGACTTCCGCACCGTTTCCAGTTCCGCGCATCTCCATGCACATATGTCTGGCGCGGATGCGCACCAGCAGGCTGCCCCCGAGGCTTTCATGCAGGTGCAGTCCAAGCTGCTCGCACAGGCGCTCCTGGATCTGCGGTCGGTGCGAAAAATGCTGAAGTGCCTTGGGGAAGTAGCCAAGGCCGGCGATCGTGCCATCGGGACGGTGTACCACGTCGCAGGTCCCGAAAAAGGGAAGGAGGTGGTGCGCACAAAGGGAATAAAAGCGTAGATCCCGCAGGACGATCGGGGACATTCCCCGATACTCGCAGGCCTCCACCACGGGCGGACTACCCGCCGGAGCCCAGCTCCGCAGCAGCTCGGTGACCCGACGTGCGGTTTCCCGGCACTCGGGGTCCTGGCCGTAGCCCAGGGTGGTCAGGACCTCTGCCATCTTCTGTTCTGGACTCATGGGACGCCTTTAACCCGTTGTTCTCCCTGTGACGAAGCGGAATCCCGGCCCGAAGGTAGCCCGGGCCACCGGCCCCGGTGGCGGGCGGCGGTTAGTTGACCGGCCGGAGAGACCATGTCTGACCCGGGAATTGGTGCCCAGCGGCTTCATCTCGCGCTCACCCGCTTTCAAGGCGGAGATGCTGCGGCGGCGCGCACTGCTGCACTGGAGGCACTCGAGTCCTTTTCGGCGGCCTCCGATCGCACCGGTGCGGCGGCGGCGCTGCAGCTATTGGGAATTATCGCCGTCAGTGGCGGAGAGTTTGAAGAGGCGATCAACCATCTGGAAGCTGCTCTTCCGTTGCGGGAAAGCACCGGAGATTTGGAGGGCGTTGCGTCGCTTCTGCAGGAGCGTTTTGAGCTGGCGCTGCGGGTCGGGGACCTGAACGGCGCCCGGCAGGCGATGGAGCGGCAGGTGGAGGTGCAGGAGCGCCATGGCGATCGCGAAGGCCACGCACACGCCCTGCACCAGCTCGCCCAACTCCACCTCCAGCAGGGGCAAGATGGTGTAGCGGAAGCATTGATTCAACGGGCTATTTTTTCGTTGACCGGGCCCGGAACGGAGCGGGCGCGCTCAGCACTCGCGCTGCTCTACGCATCCATCTGGATGGCTCGTCGTGACTATCCCCGCGCGCTTGCCCAGGCCCAGCAGGGACTGGATCTGGCGAAGCAGGCTCACTTCCGGCCGGCAGAGGTGGACGCTCAGCAGCAGATCGGCGTTGTGCTGGCCATGGCGGGAGAGTATGGCCGCGCCAAGCGCGCGCTGGAAGATGCGCTGGTGGGACGGGAACTATTGAAAGATCCAGAAGGCAGGTTTGCGGTGCTGCGTGAGCTGGCCGAAGTGGAGCTGCGCCTCGGAGAGGTGGAGAGCGGCTTGTCGCGGCTGGATCACGCCGTGCGTGCAGCCGCAAGTTTGGGGCATACCATCGGGGAGATCACCGGTCTTCAGCTCCTTCAGGTAGCCGCGGATGAGGCCGGCCAGCCGGATCGTGCCCTGGCGGCCGCACGTCGCCTCCTTCTGGCGGCGCAGACATTGGGAGAGGAAGAAGCGTTGGCTGCTGCTCACTTTTCGCTGGCCACCCGACTTGCCGCGCGCGGCGAGCTGCAGGAGGCAGAAGCGGGCTTTGATGCGGCGCGCCGGCTCCACCAGAAGTTGGGCCTGCGCCATGAGGAGGCCGTGGCCACCGGCATGCTGGGGCAGGTGCAGGTGGCGTCGGGAAGGCCAGAGGGGCGCAAGCTCCTGGAGCAGAGCCTGAGCGTCTTGGAAGAACTGGGGAGCGAGGCGGCGGAATCTGTGCGGGAGATCCTGGCTGAGCTGGGCGCATAGGTACTTTTTCCGTGGTTTTTTCTGACGGGCCGGATAGGATCTGGGGATCTTGGATGGCCCATGCGCCGCAGTCGTGGCTACGATCCTCTCCACCACTCCTCTGAAAACAGCGCACTCCTGGTGCAGATCCTGGACGCCTCTCGGGATGGGGGGCTCGCCGTTTTTGACCTGGATGGCTGTCTGTTCGACAATCGTCCGCGCCAATTGCAGATTATCCGTGAGTATGCGTCGCTCTATCACTGCTGGGAGCTGTACCTGGTGGAGCTGGACGATTTTGAAGATTGGTCCTTCCCGCGAACGCTGAAAAAGGCGGGTGTACCAGACGATATCATCTCCCTGCACTACCCGGCCTTGCGCCAGTATTGGGAGAGCTGCTTCTTCACCTCGGCCTATGTACGCTACGACCACGCCATGCCCGGCGCCGCCGAGTTGGTGCGGCGAGTCTATGAATCGGGGATGAAAGTGGTCTATCTCACCGGCCGCGACCACCAAATGCGTGAAGGAACCGAGCAGGCCTTGCGTAGATTCGGTTTTCCCTATGACGAGCCCGGGGTACGCCTGCTCACCAAGCCGCGTGCCGACATGGAGGACACCGCCTTCAAAGAGGAAGCGATGGAGACCCTCGCTGCCTACGGCTCTGTTCGCATCTACCTGGACAACGAGCCTTCGAACGTAAACTTGTACAAAAAGTACCACGCAGAAGCACTCGTGGTGTTCGTCGAAACCGACCACTCGCCGCGCCCCGTGGAGCCCTTGCCCTCCATTCCCTGGCTGCGCAGCTTTCTCGCTCGCCCGATCTAGGATTTCTGCCGCATCGCCGCGGCACGCGCCTGTGCCTCCGCGATGCGCGCCGCAAGGTCCGGCGACGCGGTGGCCTCCTGACGGCGGCCCTCAATTCTCGCCTTGCGGGCATCGATCTTCGCCTGCTCCTCGGCAGAAGGCGGATCATCGCTCGGGGGGATGGCCGGACGGCTACGCCCTTCGCCCTCGGGACGCCCCGCCGCGTCGCTACGGGCTGCGTTCTCAGCCCGCGCAGCGTCCTTTGATTTGCTTTGCTCGCGGGTATCTTCCGGTTCGGCGGCCGGTGCGGCAGCGGTTTCCAGCGAATCCTCGGTCTTCTCCCCCGGTGCCTTGTTCGCCAACCGCTGCTGAAGTGCGATGGCGGCGTCGTTCGCCAGGCGACTTAGGGCGGGGCTGACCGGGATCCGCTCCATCCTCCCATCCTTGTTCGGCCTCGGATCGGTAAAGTGGAAGGTACCGTCGGCTTTCTCCTCGGGAAGTTGGCCCTGGCCCAGAGCGCGGAGCATCTCCACACTGGCCGGCCCCCCCATGGCGGTCAGGGCTTCCACGGCCTTCTGCCGGAGGCTCTCATCCCCCACCGCGATCCACCTCCAAATCAGGGTTTCACCTGCAGGGTCCGCGTGGTGCAACACGGCCTGCACCAGGTTCAGGCGGTCTTCGGGCAGGTCGGGAAGGGCCCGTAGCATCGGGAGGAGCTGTGGAACCTGCAAACGTACGGCCGCGCCGATGGCGGCGTGGCGGATGGCGGGCTCGGCCGCGCGGCAGAAGCGTTGCAGGAGTCCCACGATCAACCGCGGATCTTTCAGGGGCCTCCAAGCTTTGAGCGCCTCGGCGGTGCGATCCGGGGGAAAGCGCGCGTCGGCAGGCAGGGTGGGACCGGGGATGCTGTCCAGCATGGCCTCGGCGTGGGGCACTCCAAAATCACCGACTTGGGAGCAGGCAAACAGCCGTACCACCGGATCGCTGTCCTGCACAAAGCCCGCCACCTTTTCCGGGCGCTGCAGGAGCATCAGCCCATTCAGCGACGCGAGCCGAACCCCCTGCGCCGTCTCCTCGCGCCCTACCGTCGTGAGGCGTTCCACACGGATCGCGCTCTGCTCGATGAGCAGCTTGGCGAGAGAGATCACCTTGTCCGTACAGCTTACGAGGTAGCCCAGGGTTCCGCCGGGGGGAGGGGGCTTCGGCGGAGGGCCCACCTGTACCGTGACGCCGGACGGGTCAGCCGGGGGCGCCTCGGGGGCCGCAGGCGTCGGGACCGCAGGTAGCTCGGGCTCCTCGGGCAGCTCCTGCAGGGTGATGGGGATCTCAGCGGTGAGTTGCCCATTTTCCACGCGGCCGGACAGGGAGAGGATCAGGGTTCCCAGACCGGCCCGGATTTCGCTATCCAGCAGGTTGCCCAGCCAGGGCACTTCCCCATCGGCTGCGACGGCGGCATCAAAGTTTTTGTCGCCCGTTTCAAATCGACCGATGCCCTTGCTGCCCTCCCGGGGGCGAAAGCTGACCACTTTCAGGCTGGTCGGCAGGGGCACGCGTATACGCAGCTTGGGGGAGGTTTCCAGGTTGGTCGCGGTAAACTCAATCGGTACACCCTCAATCTCGCCCACGAAGCTCACGTCGCTGCCTTCCCGGTTGGGCACCATTCCAAAATGCTTCGCGAGGTCGATCATGACCCCGGACAAGGCTTGAGTGTGTGAACGGCCACGATTGGCGTTCAGCAACATCAGAAGCCAGAAAGGCGAGGTGAGCAGCGTCACCACCGCCAACAGGTCGGTCATCCGGTGGCGCTCCTAAGCCATAGTCAGCGAGCTGGGGTCCGCCTCGTCACCTACGGCCTCCACAGGACAGCTCTCCAAGGCCGCCCGGAAGAGGCTGCCATCTTGTCCAAGCTGGGCACGAACGTAGGCTTTTCGTGCTTCATCGCGCCCAAAAATCTCCGGAGAGATGTCGGTGCAGGTGTCACAAGAGATGCAACGGTCGTCGACAAACCATGGTCCAGGGATGTTGAGGGGATGGCGCCGACGTGGATCGGCCATGGATTCACTCCGATGCCGCCATCATAGCCACAGTGCCACCACTTGGGGAGCGCAGGCCATGATCGTCGGGCTGTTCGTCGCTGCGCATGCCGCGTCTACCTTCGATTCTCTGGATCAGCTCAGGATCGGGAGTTCTTCGCAAAACCCGCCCCATGACCTCCACCGGATCGCGCTGAACCGGAAAGAGCTCCGCCGGGTCGTAGTGGTAGGACATGGAGTAGAGGCCGGCGCAGATGGGGTCCAGCCGGCAGTGGTTGCATGCCTCGGCCTTTCCATGCAGAAACTGTTTTTGTAATACAAAGCCTTTCCGATCGAGGAAGCGAATGCAGCGCTCCTCCTCCTTCACGATCTTTCGGGTTTCCGTGGAACAATGCTCGAAACCGCTCATGTAGCAGAGTGGCACCCGCTCCACCCGGAAGCTGCGGCCCGAGTGGCTCAGGTACTCCATGGCCAGCCGCAGCGAGAGCTCAAACTCCCCGAGGCGCGGAATCACATCGGGATTCCGCTCCGCACGGTTCATGTTAGGATCCATATTGTTCCAGACAAAGTGGCGGATGTGCGGGAAGCGGTCGCAGATCCACATCACCGTCTCGTGCAGATGGTCACTATTGTATGCGTTTATCACCGTATTGATATCGGCCTGCACCCCGATCTCCCCGCAGCTCGCCAGGGCCCGGGTGATGTAGGCCCAGGCCCCCGGCGTCTGGGTCAGAAAGTCATGCACCTCCGGACGGCAGGAGTGCAGCGACAGGTGCACATGCCGCAGCCCCGCATCCACGAGGCGTCGCAGAAAGGCGGGGTCCGAAATGCGGTGTCCGTTCGTGATCATGCGGATGTGCAGGGCCCGGGCCTTCGCCTCCTCGATGGCCTCCACAATCAGCGGCGCGATGGTGGGCTCCCCGCCGGTCAAAATCACCCCGTCGTAGCCCCGCGCCACCAGATCATCCAGGTTTTGCCGCAGCTCTTCAAGGCTCAGCTCCACACCACTGGGCGGATTGGAGCAGAAGCGGCAGAACTGCTTACATTCGCGGGTGAGCTGGAGATAGCCGAGGTTTGCCATCAGCTTCTCCGGCCGGGGACCACATCGATCTCCGGCACGGGAGGGTTGCCGGGCACCGGCACCTGCGCCACCGGCGCCTGCGGCGGAGCCCCTTGCGCCAGGCCACGCCGGGGCAACGGCTGCAGCACCGCAAGGCGAGCGGCCGCTCGATCGGCCCAGGTACCCGTGAGGGGCTGCAGCACCCGAAAGCCGGCATGGCGCAGGTATTGAAGCTGCATCCCCTCGCAGCGGTCGGCGACTACGCAGCCCTTACAACGCTGAGATTTAGCCTTATATTCCGATTCGATATATTCCTCAACGATAGGGTCGATCGCGAGGCGGCCGTCGTCATGCAAAATATGCTGGTCCAGGCGGCGGGGCGCCTGCTCCAGGCGCATGTCCGGGCACAGGCAGGCGGGCAGGTTCCGCGTGCGCATGGGGAGGGGGAGGGAGGCAAAGAAGGCAAGATAGTCGGGGCTGTGTTCGGCCGACTCCTCCATCCTCAGCCAGGTTTTCCCATGCAGGATGTAGCGATCCGCGTTGCGACGCAGGCGCTCCGGGTCGGCCAACAAGGCCGCACACATGGTCCGGTCCAGGGGAATCTCCACCTCGCAGGGGAGGCCCTCCAATTGCTCCAGGTGGGCCGGCGTGGTGGCAACGGCAACGGAGGTTGGTGGCAGCAGAAGCCGGGTATAGTCCTCGGCTTTCAGGTAGATGGGGCGCCCAAAATCAGGAAGGGCGGCACCCGCAGGCAACGCGACCCCCAACAGCTTTGCTTCGGGATGCAGCGCCGCCAGCTCGAAGCGTTCCCCGATCCACCAGATGCCCACATCTCCGTCGCGAAGCTGCTGTACACGTCGGTCCAAAGCCGAGCAGAAGGGCTCGATAAAGCAGTGCGGGCAGCGCTCGGTGTGGCGACAGTCGATGGGCTCGGCGGCGTCCAGGTAGCGGCGGAACTGCATCCGTCGCCCGCCCACCTCGTCCAGCATCTTGTGGGGATCCTGGATCAGCTCCTCCATGCCCTCCAGGTGTGATACTGGAAAACGGTTGGTCCAAACATGAAAACGCGGGTTCAGACCCAATCGGAAGACCCGTCGCAGACTCTCGGAGTAGGCATCCACGTCGTAGAAGAGCTGTTCCCGATGTTCCCAGGCTTCTCCCTGCGGGATCACGTGCAGCAGGTCGTACTCACGCACCCCGATCTGCGCGCACAGGGCGACGATCTTTTCCAGATAGTCCACGTTCTGCTTGTTGATCACCACATCCGCATTCACCACCACGCGACCGTCACGCACCGCGCGGATCATGGCCTTGACGATCTGGTCGAAGGAGCCGGGGGCCTGGGTCAGGTGATCATGCAGGGCCGCGTTGTGGCCGTGAATGGAGAAGGTAATCTCTGAAAGGCCAGCTTCTACTACCTTGTTGAAGTAGGCCCGGTCGGCATAGCGGCGGCCGTTGGTCACCGTCTGCACCCAGGTATAGCCCTGCTCGCGGCTGTAGCGGATCAGCTCGGCAAAGCGGGGATGCAGGCTGGCTTCCCCGCCGGAGAGCACCACGCGGGTGGCGTCTTTCTCCTCCCGACCGCGGCGGATCTCGCGGCACACATCGTCGAACGGGAGGATCTTCCCGTCCTGTGCTTCGGAGTCCAGACAGAACAGGCAGCGGCTGTTGCAGGCGGCCACAAGCCGCACCCAGTGCTTGGACTCGTTGGCAATGCGCTCATGTTCCAGGGTGCGGGCGATGGAGTCCATTGTGCTCTTTGTAGCACGCCTGCGGCGTCTCGCCTGTGGTCTGGACTAGCTTTTCGGCCGACGGGCCAGCACCTGCACACTCCGGCGGGCCACCCGGTAGACGCGGCGCGCCCGCTCGCCCACATCCGGATGTTCGGCGCGGAGCTGGTCCAGGCACTTTTGAATGGCCGTCTGTACCGCGTTATCCAACTCCTCAATATCCTTTTCAGAGGGGTCTTCTTGCGGGGCTCCGACAGAAATGGCGGGACCGATCTGGTAGCGGAGATGTGCGGGCATGGGCAGGTGCGGCCAGGGGCCCACCGCGAGGCCCCACGGAACGGACAGGTGAACCGGAAAGACCTCGGCCCGGAATAGCTGCGGGAAACGCAGGGTACGGGCGATACGCGCACCGTCGGTCAGCACCACCAGGGTCTCATGCGCGCCCGCGTTCGCGACGGGTACCACGGGGGTGCCGGTGATCAGGGCCAGCTTGGCATAGCCGCGGCGGCCGGAAAATCTGACTTTATAGCGGTCTTTCCAGGGGCGCCAGGTGTCCTTGTCGCCGCCGGGGCAGACAAAAAGGTCACGCCGCCACTCCTCCAGGACCCGGCGACCGTTGCGAGGATTGGCGCGGAGAACGCCTACCTTTGCGGCCAGCTCGCCCAGCTTCGGGTGGGCGAAGATCATGTCGTGCGCCAGCGGGTGGACGATGCGGCGGGTGCCGTGGCGGGACACCCAGGCGTAGAGCAGCCCCCAGACATCCGGGATGGTGGTGCCACCGGAGTGGTTGGACACAAAGAGGCCGGGCGCGGGGGGAAGGTGCTCCCATCCCTTTACCGTCAGGTCAAACCAGCCCTTTTGACCATAGAGTTTGCCCATCCACTCGGCCGTACGCTCCAACTGCGACAGGTCCAATTGTCCAGGATCATGCCCCCACTCTACCTCGGTATGTCCCAACCAGCGGAGTAGCTGTGCTTTGCGCCCGCCGTGCTCCCTCTTCATGCCGCACTCCCGCCGCAGCTTATCGTCTTCTGCGCCTCCCGGGGGCTGACCAGATGGTCAATATTTTTCCAATGGAGCCCGGGCGGTTAATCTGGAACGATGTTGCTTCTCTTTGCTGTGCTTCCCTCCGCCCTTGCGGCTTCCCTGGACAACCTGGAGATCGGTGGGCCGTGGGGCAGTCCGACGGCTACCGATGGGAGTGCCGCCTGGTGGAACCCCGGCGCAGTGGCGGCGGGGAAGGGGACCCGCCTGCTGTTGGAGGGGGCGCCCACCTTTGCAACCATCGGCTTTGATCGGGCGGATCCGGCGGGTGGGGAGGACAAGCTGAGCCTTGTGGGGGCGGTGCCCTTCGTGGGGCTGGCCACCGATGCGGGTGTGAAGGGGCTGGGCCTGAGTTTGACCTTGGCCGTCCCTTTTGTGCGTGGTGGAAACGAAGTGACTGAGCCGGGGCCCGGATCGCACCACCTGCGGCAGGGGATGGTGCAGGGGATCTACCTGATGGCGGGAGGCGGGTGGAACTTTTTTGATCGGGTTTCTGTTGGAGCGATGGGTGGGGTGCTCCGGTCGAGCTGGAAGGCCCGGGTGGACAACGACACCATGGTGCTGCTGTCGGACGCCATCACCGCGATGGGGGAGGATGCGGGCTACACCGACGACCTGCTGGAGAGTCCCGACTATGCCGCAACCCTGGACTTCGACAATTTGACCGACACCCGTTTTGTGTGGTCGGCGGGGATCCGGGCGCAGCCCATCGACCGACTTTCCATCGGGCTGGCCTGGATCGCCGGTGCTGCGGTGGAAAACACCGGGCGCACCACCATCGCTTTCGGCTGTCCTCCGCAGTCAGACACGACTGGTCGTTTTGGTGCTGAATCCTATGGAATCTGTGATGTGACGATGACTGCGGATGCGATGGTGGGCTACACCCTTCCGTCGCGACTGCATGGCGGCATCGGGGTAGAGCTGACCCCAGCGGTGCACCTGGAGGTGATGGCGGGGTGGGTGCGCTGGAGCCAATTCAAGGACTATAAAATTGTCATCTCTGGAGTGGACACATATAATGAGCTGTCCAAGCCCGAGACCGCCGACCTGGTGAACCAGACCCGCCTGTGGGCGCGCGAGAACCATGACAGCGGCTGGGGCGCGATCGACGTAAAGGGGCGGGTATCCTGGGTTACCCTGGGTGGTCGGGTGCTCTACGATCTGGCCGCAGTGCCCGACAAAGCCATGTCGCTCAACAACTACGACGCCAACGAGCTGATCCTGACCGGATTGGTGGCGGGAAACCCCTGGAAGCCGCTGACCATTGGGCTCTCCGGGTCCTACCATGTGGTGGCCACCCGCGAGGTGAACACGTCGGGCTTTGGGGTGACCCTGGGCGAAGAACGGAACGAAGATCGCTGGTTTTACCCCCATGCCAACGGAACCTACTCCGGCTCGATTTTCCGACTTGGTGTGCAGGCGAAGGTAGAGCTGTGAGCGGCGGCCCCGATGTTCACGACACGCTCTGATCTTCCCGCTCCCGGCGATCTGGCCCGCTGGCTGTTCTGGGTGCGGCTTCGGGAGAGCCTGCCGGCGGATCGGCCGGAGCTGCTCCGGCGTCTGTGGCCGCTGTGGCGGGCGCAGTATCTGGCCGCCACCGCCAACCATGCCCTGCTGCGGGAGGAGCTGGAGCGCTGTTTTGGGAGGAACGACGAGTCGATTTTGAAGGATGCCTACCGGCTCGCCTTCCGCAGCCACTTCCAGGAGCTGCTGCTGGGGAAGATGACGCGGGACAACATCCACCTCCACATGCGCTTTGAGAACCAACAGCACCTGGATGCTGCACTGGCACGCGGAAAAGGTGCGATCATCTTATGTCCTCACGCTGGAAACGTGATGATGATGATCGCGAAGGTAGCCCTCTCCGGCTACACCTACACCCAATATGCGGCGCGCGGCCTGGCCCCGCCGGAGGTGGCGGCGTTGCACCCCGAGCTCTTTGGCCACAATCGCTGGCGTCGGGAAGCACGCGAGGTTCGGGAGGCTGCAGAAGATCAGCTCCCGGCAAGTTTTCTGACGATGGAGACCCCGGTCCGCGAGCTGCTGCGCCGGCTGGGGCGTAACGAGGTGGTGGGGATCGCCTACGATGGTCGTCTAGGGAAAAAATTTGTTCCGGCGGAGTATCTGGGTCGCAAGGCGCTGTTGAATCCCGGCCCCTATAAGATGGCCTGTACCAGTGGTGCCGCCATCGTGCCCACCTTCTGCTACGCACCCAACGATGGCCCGGAGATATGCCACTTTGGAGAGCCTATATTCCCCAAGGGCCGCAGCGCGGAAACGGTAATGGCACAGTTTTTGCACGCCGCGGCCGAGCCCTTCCTGCGGGCCCATCCGGAGAGCTATGCGATCTGGCTGCTCCACTGCCGCCTTCGTGCCGCCGTGGACGACCATCCCTTTTTTGTCGACTACGCGCCGGACGAGCGGTGGCGGAAGTGGGAGAGCTGATCAGTTCGCGACCCCCAAGCCCAGGGTCACGTCGGTGTGGGAGTTGCCCGCGTCGCGTTCGGCCTGCCCTTCGTCGATGGTGATGCCGTAGAGGGAGGGGAGATCAAAGCTCAGGTTCCCCAGGAGCGCCAGGATCAGATCGATGGGCAGCGACTCCTCCACCAGCTTGGTGGTCGCCTCGTCGCTGGCCCCCCAGTCCGAGTCCCGCACGATCATCCCAATCGTCGGCTCTCCCAGGTCCAACACCAGCTTTCCACCTTCGATGCGCAGGTCCAGGTCCGCCTTCACCGTCAGGGCCAGCTCCAGGTAGCTGCCCAGATCGGAGTCGTCGGTTTCGATGCGCACAAACATCTCGCCAAGTTGAACCTGGATCTTCTGATCCACCCCGATGATCACCGGGGGCAGATCAGCCCGGGTGGAAATACTACCCGAGGTCGCGTGCAGGGGGGCTAACATAAACGAATCCAGGCTGCCGTCGGCAGTGGACAGTGTCATGTCCAGCATACCCACCCGCCAGGCCTCGTACAGGACCCGGTTCATCAGATCGTCGGAAATGGCGCCACCAACCTCTGCATGGCGGCTGATGGTGGGCTCCGCGTAGGGGGCCACGAGGTAGCCGGGCGAGGACTTGGTCAGCTCGCCGGTGATATCCACGCCCAGATCCAGGGAGATTGCCAGACCGTCGTTGTCGATCTCCAGCTCGCGGAAGCCGTAGGACAGGGTCACCTCCCGGTCCAGCAGCGTGGTGGTCACGGATGGCGCCAGACCGGCGAGGGTCTCTTCTATCAGCGGCGGCACCAGTGCGGTGATCTGGTCCACCAGCATCCCTTCCACCGTGCCGGCGATGGTATCCACCAGGATGAAGTCGGTGAGGACAGAGGGGATGAAGGAGATGTCGTACCAGAAACCGTTGAGAGAAACATCTGTATTGAGCAGCTCGATCGCAAGGCCACCGTCTTCGGTGGCGCCGCCTGCGATGGTGGCGGTGATCACCGCCTCGTCCGCACCCATGCCCATCGTGGCGTCCAGGTTGATACCCAGCGCGCTGCCGTAGGCGTACAGGGCCACATCCAGGTTCTCCAGCGTCAGCACCAGCTCCAGGTTGCCGCCACCCGGCTGGATCTGGACGTCCACCCCGGTGAAGTCCACACTCACCAGGTCCACGTACAGCGCCCCCGCCTCCCAGCCCCACACATCCACCACATACTCATAGATGGGGTTCATCCCGCCCATCGCGCCATTCAGCACCTCGGGCGTCACCGCTCCTTCGACCACATCCTCCAGCTTGTCCAGACCCGCCTGGTTCAGGCGCAGAAGGATTGCATCCTCCACCCGCTCCTCAGGCTTCCCGAATTCCCCGGCGAGAACGCCATTCCGCGCCAGAAGGCTGTCGCCATGCAGATCCACGGCTGTCGCCTCCACCAGGCTCACCCCGCGCTCCAGGACGATCTGCGTGGAGAATTCGCCGTCCTCTGCCCGTACGGTTTGGCCCTGGACGGTCAGCTTCTCCACATGCTCCGCCTCTCCGGAGGCCTCGTTGTCTCCGGTCGCCAGAAAGGCAGCGGGCGCGGGGCTTTCCAGGCTGAAGCGCGCGTCGGGCACCTCCTCCTCGACCTTTTCTTCCTTCTTGCACGCGATCAGCAGGACCAGAAGCGGGAGCAGTCGCATAAGGAATCTCCAAAGCCTGCTTCTACCCGGAAAATGTGGGGATTGTCAAGCCGCCTGACGCAGCAGTCGCTTTGCAAAGTCGAGCGGATGGTCCAGATAGGGAGCATGGCCGAAGCCGGAGCCGTCCTCGAAGTGCGCGTGCGGAGGAAGGTTGTTCCGGTAGAATTCGCGACTTTCCGTCGGCAGGATGCGATCGTGCTCTCCCCAGAAGACCCAGATGGGCATCGTGAGGGCCTGGAGATGCTCCGCCGTGAGCATGTGCTCCGGTCCGATCCGCTCCAGCAGATCCACCACGCCCTTCCTGCCAAAACGCTGCCGTACCCCCCAGGCCAGCACATGCCGCAGGCGGGTGCGTCGCGCCATGAAGCGGTCCACAAAAAGAACCGCCTCCGCATGGTTTTGCGGCCGAAGACCGTCGACAAAGTGGATAAACTGGTGGTCGGTCATGGGCGCGCCTGCGGGAGAGGCGAGAAGCAAACGCTGCACCCGATCCGGACGATTGATGGCAAGCTTCAGCGCCACCAAGCCCCCCAAGGAGTTGCCGAAAACCACCATCGGCTCGGTCAGAAGTTCATCGGCCACCTCCAACAGAGCCTGCTCCAGCACCGGCGGGGACATGCCCGCCGAAGGCAGCTCAGAGGCGCCGTGGCCGGGAAAGTCCAGGGTGATGATACGTCGCACCTTCCGGCGCAGCGCGGGCATCAGGAAAAAGTAGTCCGCAGAGCAGGATCCCAGGCCATGAAGCATGAGTATGGGCGGACCATCCCCCTGGCCTTCCGCCTCCATCAGGTGGACGTCCCCTCCGGTGGTCGCATGATACCGGCTGGAAAAGCCCTGCGCCCGCAGGGTGGTCAGAGCCAGGGAGTCGATGAGGGACATGATCATCAGCCTTTCGATGAGGGTAGCAGCCTTCGGCGAGGCTGTCATGGGCTGTTCCCAAGAAAGCTCAGGTGTTTTCTCACGCTTCTCTTGCCAGGTCAAGACTCTGCCGTCGGAATGCCGGGCATCCGATGGGTTAGAGAGGGTGGATGGATGCACCTTGGACCCTCCCATGCCCTTCGGCGGACCTGCCGGCGATGCGCGCGCGCGGGCTGCGGCAGAGCTTGAAGTGGCTCTTGGACTGGCCTTCTCCGCTGCCACCCTCCCTTCGCCGCCCCTACGCGGAGCTGCGGGCGCTCTTGAGCGACCTGTACCGGCAGGCGCCGGGGGAGCTGCTGAGCAGCCTGTCGCTGCCGGTGGTGGGCGCACCCATCGGGGCGGCCACCCTGGGCCCGGACGACGGCCGGGGCCTTCTGCTGGCGGTGCCGTCGCTGCTGGCGGAGCTGGGGCGGCGCGGGCGCCTGGGGCGAGCAGGCTTCTGGTGGGATGCGCCGATTTCGCGGCTGTTAAGTCCGCCCTTGGGACTGGCGCAGCACTGGGAGCTGCCCGCGCCGGGTGCCTTGTTCCGGGATGGCGAGGTGGACCTTGGGCCCCGCGGCTTGCTTCCGCTGATCCCCGCCGACAAGCCGGTGTTCTGGCCACTGCAGGGCGGTGGCTGGCTGGCGGGGGCAGACAACAACCCGCTGGCCATGGTGGAGGCCCACCCCGATAAGGAAGGCAATGCCCTGGATCTGGGTAGCGAAAGCCCGGAGCGCTGGGTGGAGGCGGTCAATTTTGCCCGGGCTCTGGTGGCGGAGACCCTGCCGGAGCTGGCCGCCGAACATCGCAGCCTCTTGGCGCTGGTGGTGCCGGTAGGGACGCACGGGGCCCGCTCGCTATCTGCTTCCTATCGGGAGGCGATTGGTCAGGTTTATGTAAGTTTTCTCGATGATCCACGAAGTCTTGCGGAAGCGTTGGTGCACGAGACGCAGCACAACAAGCTGAACCTGCTGTCGCTCCTCGATCCGATCCTGGAGGATCGGGGCGAGGAGAAGTTCAAGTCGCCGGTGCGCCCGGACCCGCGGCCGCTGTGGGGCATCCTCCTTGCGGTCCACGCCTTCCTCCCGGTGGCTGAAATGTATCGTAGATTACAAGAAATTTCCCATCCGACGACCCGGTCGGATCGCTTCCTGGTGCATTTTTCCGAGATTCGTGCCGGAAACCACGAAGGGATGGAGCTGCTGCGGGCCCATGCACGACCAACGCCGCTGGGAAGCCGCCTTTTGCAGGGGATGGATGCGCTAGAACGTCGTCAATGGGAGTGGTCATGAAACCCTGGCCTCTGGAGCCTGAACCTGCTCTCTTTCGGCAACGGGTGGAGCTGGTGTTGGATCGGCTGGTGCCCTGGTTGGCGTCGTTGGAGAAGCAGCCGATGCACCACACAGCGGGGGGGCGCAAGCTGGCCCGCGCGATTCGCGAGGATCTCCCCGAGGAAGGCACGTCCTTCCGTCGGCTCTTGGGCCAGCTCTTCGAGCGGCTGATCCCCGCGAGTCTCAACACCGCCTCACCCGGCTACCTTGCCTATATTCCCGGCGGTGGACTTACCGAAGCGGCCATTGCAGACCTGATTGCCGATGTGACCAACCGCTATACCGGGCTGTGGATGCCCGCGCCGGGGCTGGTGCAGTTGGAGATCAACGTCCTGCGTTGGCTGTGCGCGATGGTGGGTTTTGGGGAGGGGAGCGGCGGCATTCTCACGACCGGAGGCTCCATGGCCAACCTGGGCGCCCTGGTCGCGGCGCGCCAGGACCTCCTGGGGGAGGACTTCTTTCAGGGGGTGATCTACACCTCCGCTCAGGCCCATCATTCCATGCGGAAAGCCGCGATTGTTGCGGGTTTTCCCCGGAGCGCCTTTCGCGAGATCCCGGTGGACGATGCCTTCCGGCTGCGCCCGGAGCTGCTGAGGGCGGCCATCGCCGAGGACCGGGCGGCCGGGCGTCGGCCGCTGATGGTCGCGGCGCAGGCGGGATCCACCGCGGTGGGGGCCGTCGATCCGCTGGACGCACTGGCCGACGTCTGCGCGCAGGAGGGGCTCTGGCTGCATGTGGATGCGGCCTATGGCGGCTTTTTCTGCCTGACCACGCGGGGGAAGGGGACGCTGCGGGGCATCGAGCGGGCGGACTCGGTGACCCTGGATCCGCACAAAGGGCTGTTTCTTCCCTATGGAACCGGAGCTTTGGTGGTGCGGGACTTGAAGAAGCTCCGCGCGGCCCATGCGGTCACCGCCTCCTACCTGCCCGCGCCTCAGGAGGATCCCGACGCCTGGGACTTTGCGGATCTGGGGCCAGAGCTGTCGCGGGATTTTCGGGGCCTGCGGGTGTGGCTGCCGCTGAAGCTGCATGGCGCAAAAGTCTTTCGAGAAGCCTTGGATGAGAAGCTGGACTTGACACGTCAACTATCGGACGCGGTGCGGCTGCTGCCGACGGTGCGCATCGTGAGTGATCCGGTACTCTCTTTGTTCTCCTTCCGCTTTGAACCACCGGATCGCCCGGAAGAAAGCTGGGACGCATTCAACCGGAAGGTGATGTCCGGAGTCAACCAGCGGCAGCGGGTGCTGCTGACGGGGGTGACGATTGAGGATCCGAAGACACAACGCCCGATCTTCGTGATTCGGGCATGTGTGCTCTCCTTCCGCACCCATGCGGACCGCATTCAAATGGCCGCCGACGATCTGCAGGCGGCCCTGGAAGAGGTGCGGGCGGGTGAGCGGACCGGCTGAGCCGGACGCTCAGCCCTTCTTGTTCTTCGCCTTGCCCTTTGCCGCAGGAGCGGTATCGGCCTTGTTGGCTTCCATGCTCTTCTTCTGGATGATCACGGTGTCCTCGTCGTCCCCGAAGGCATTGTCGCCGCTGCTGGCGGTGGCCGAAGTGATGGGGAAAGGCTTCCGGATGGTATCGGGCATGAACACTCCTTCATGCAGTGTAGCACCCCCGGATTGCTTTTCCCAGCCACTCGGGGAGAATTGGGGTCGCGGCGCCCCGAATTTTGCTTCTCTTAGCTGCGACGATAGACCGCAAGCTGTGTGACGCCCAGGAAAAATACAGAGATTCCGGCGAGAACCCCGGCCAACACGGGGAGCGGAAGGCCCATGTCCGCCTCGGAGGAGCCCTTAAAGCCCAGCTCATACAACACGCCGGTCACCCCAACCGGGTCCTGCCAGGGACCGCCGTAGCGCGGCTGTTCGGCGATTTTAACGCCCACTTTGAGGATCGCGTCGTAGGCGTAGCGCTGGGGGTTCAGCCAGCACAGCAACCGCGCCGTCTCGGTCATGTTGCGGAGGTTCACCAGCAGCCCGGAAAAGGCGATCTGCGGGATCAACAGCAGAGGAAGGGTGCCCACGGCCCCCTCGGAGGAGGAAAAGAGGGCGGAGATGGCCAGGCCCAGGCTCATGCCGACCAGGCCGGTCAGGCCGGTGATCCCCAGCAGCGGCAGGTAGTCGAAAGAGTAGTCCCCCAGCCGATGGGTCAGCCAGACCATCGTGGTGAGGGCAAAACATTGGACGAAGGTCAGTCCCGCCAGAACCACCACCTTGGAGGCGACATAGGAGATGGAGCTGACCCCCGCCCGGCGCTCGCGGTTCCATACCACCCGGTCCGCAATCAGCTCGCGGACGGCAGCGCTCATCCCGAACCACAGGCAGGAGAGGGAGAGCACAAACATCATCGGCGCGGTGGCCTGCGGAAAGACGATGGCCATCACCGCGCCCAACACAGGGGGTTGAGCAAAAAGAACGAGGTTCCCCGAGCGGTCCCTGCTCTTGACGCGTCCATCGCGGGCGATCAGCGCGGCCGTGTGGCCCAGAATGGAGGGGGGGGGAGGGGGCGCAGGCGCTGCCCCGCCCCGCTCGTTTCGCGCCAAGAGGCGCTGCCGCAGCTCCACATAGCTGCGATGGGCGCTGCTCTTTCGGTAGGCTTCAGACCATTCTTCCGGGGTTTTTTCGTGAAAGCGATGGAAGATCGCGTCGGCCGTCTCCACACCGAAGTAGCGACAGGCTTCGCGGGGGGGGCCGAACCAGGCGAGGCGCCCGCCGGGGGCCAGCACCATGAGGTGATCCACCTGCGCCATCACCTGCGGGCTGAGGTCATGTGTAACCAGCAATACAATCCGGCCCCGGTCGGCGAGCTGGCGGATCAGGCGCACGATGTCCTGGGCGGAGCGCGGGTCCAGGCCAGAGGTGGGCTCGTCCAGGAAGAGCACCCGGGTGGAGCGGGTCAGCAGCTCCTGTCCCAGGTTGACCCGCTTGCGCTGCCCGCCGGAGATGCCCCGCCGCAGCGCATCGCCGATGCGGTTGTGGCGGATGTGGCCGATGTTCAGCTCCTCCAACACCCGCTCCACCTCGGCCTGGAGCGCCGCCGGTGCGGTGCCCGCGGGCAGGCGCAGGCGCCCGCCGAAGCGCAGGCTCTCCTCCACCTCCAGCTCGGGATGGACGATGTCGTCCTGCGGCACCATTCCTACCAGCGAACGGTCCTTTTTCAGCAGCTCGTGGAAGTCCCGCCCGTCGTAGCGCACCTCGCCGTGGTTTGCCGGCGCGATGCCCGCGATCGCCTGGAGCAAGGTGGTTTTTCCCGCTCCCGACGGGCCAACCACCGCCACCACCTCGCCCCGAAACAGGGTGAAGGAGAGGTCGTCCAGCAGGCGAAGCTCGCCGATCTTTCGGCTGAGACCGCGCGCGGAGAGCGGAGCGATCTCCCAGTCACTTTTGCCGGTGAGAATACGTTTTTTCAGGTCCACCCGCAGGGTGTAGGAGCCGATGCGGATCTCGTCCCCGTCCTGGACCGGCGCCCGCTCCACCGGCTGACCGTTGAGGAGGGTGGGCCGGCCGGAGCCGGTATCTCGAAGGTAGAAGCCGTCGTCCTCCTCGATCAGCTCGGCGCGAAGGGCACCGGGCTGCGGGTCCACAAGCACCACATCCGCCGTGGGGGAGTGGCCGATGCGAAGACGGGTGGCCAGCGGCCAGGAAAGCCCACTCTGGTGTCCAGGGGCGTGGCGCCGCAGCAGGTGGCAGACGATGGAGGGGTCCACTCCCAGCTCCCCGGCCACGGCTTCCACCCGGCGCAGCTCGGCATTGCGGATGCTGCCCTCTTCCGTGACCACGGCGAGCATGGCATCTACCAGGCGCAGGGTGGCGTCTGTCCCATAGCGCTCGGAGAAGCCGGCAAGATCCACCATTCCGCTGATCTGGGCCTGCAGGCGCCGCCACCCCACCTCCCCAAAACGTCGGCGAAAAGCCTCGCGCTCCGCGGGCTCCACGAAGCCCCGGAACTCTGGGCTCTCTGCCAGCTCGACCAGCGCGGCCGCCACCAACAGGGGGACCTGCCCATGCAGCACCACCTGGGCCACGATGTCGTCCCGACGGCGGTTGTACTCCTCCCACCCGGCCGCCGTACCCCGGATGAGCATCCGAGCAAAAGCCGCCGCAAAGTCTAATATTTCATCGGACGGGGGCGCGATGGCGCGGCTGCGGAGCTGTAGCTTCAGCGCCTCCGCAAGCCGACTGGAGTCCGCGCTGCTCACCTATTTGTAGGTGAGCGCCATCGCAATGGTGCCCTTGCCAAGCGCATTGTTCAGACGCGTGGCATGAACGGAAATGTAGAAGGTGTCCGTAGACGACGGCGTGTAGGAGAGGCTGGGCTCCCGATCCTCGGACATGTCGCGCAGCACCAGGTTGCCCAGGCTGTCGTAGAGCACCACGTCCGCGTTGGCCAGCTCAGCATCACCGCAGGCGGTGATCCGATATTCCGTTCCGGCATATAGCGTAACGAGATAGACCTTGTACTCAGCCTGGGGAAGGGTGGCGGTGGCCATGGTGCGGAGCGCCCAGCCAGTGCCGTAGGACTCCCAGACCTTGTTCTTCAGGCAGGACTCAGCCGTGGTTTCATCGGCGTGGGCCGAGGAGAGAAGAAGAGAAAAGAGTGCGCTGTACATCGGTTTTCCTATGGGCTCGGAATCAGAGCAGCGACAGGACGGAGTCGGTGGTCGACTTGACAACAGTGATATCGTCGATGGTGATCGCGCGCTTTTTGGCGATCTCCAGCAGGGTGGCGAGGGAGCTATCGAGCTGGGTCAGCACGTCGCTGGGGGCGCGGGTGGTGCCTTCCACCTTGACATAGCGTTGGAAGTACTCGACCACCTGCGGCTGCCGCAGCAGGATGGAGCCCGCTTCGGGCTTGCTGGAGGCCAGAATGGCGGAGGCGACGAGGTTGGAACCCGCGAGCCAGGAGCCGGCCTGAATCAGCGGTAGCACCTGATCGCCTGCTTCATACTTG
Source organism: Alphaproteobacteria bacterium (assembly GCA_040376425.1). GTDB lineage: Bacteria > Myxococcota_A > UBA796 > UBA796 > SXON01 > CAITDR01. The sequence goes on from JBEIQS010000031.1 coordinate 23,062, forward strand.
ATCTCGGGCACCACCGCACCTTGCAGCTCGTCCAGCTCCTTGATCAGGTTGTCCCGCGTGACCCCGTCGTTCTGAATCCGTGCGATCAGATCATCCAAAGTGCGCTGGATGTCCGCCCCGGCGCCGACGGCGGCCATACCCGTCTTCACCAGGTTCATCCGCTCGATCAGCTTCTCCTTGGGAGCATCCTTCACGGTGAGCAGCGCGTCTGCCAGCACCACACCGGTGCGAACGGCGACCACATCCTTGTTGTCCACGTTCAGCTTGAAGGGGCGCTCGGGCACCAATTGGGAGATCCCGCTGGAGATTCCTGCCTTCTCCAGGGCCTTCTGCGTCTCCACCGGTGAGGGCACCAGACCCACATTCTGCGCAGCGGCGGACAGTTCTTCCGCCGACAGCTTGGCGGGAGGGGCAGAGGGGGTCATGGTGGCCGGATCGGGCTGGGCCTGCTTTTCCGCTTCGGTGGGCTTGCTGCCATCGCACGCAGCCACAAGTAGGATCAGGACCAGAGACAGTTTGGACATGAGGGTACTCCGACGTCGTTGCTCTGCTTACGCCATCCGGCGGAAAATTTCAAGGGTGCCACAGGCCCATCGCGACCTGACCCACACCGGTGCCGGGTTCTTCGTGGATCTGGACATCGCGAAGCTGCGCTTCCTGGAGCAGGTGCGTGAGCATCGGCGGGCCTCTTCGGACCAGGGGCCAGTCGAGAAGATACCGGAAGATCGGGTCGTCTGGTGAGGGGCCCAGGCTGCTTGCCAGCAGCACGCCGCCACTCTGCAGGTGCTGGGTGGCCCATGCCAGCAGTCGCCCGGCAAGCTGCTCGGGCAGGTGGTCCAGTAGTCCGTCCAACACCACCATATGGAGGGGGTTGTGCGGGATTCTGGCGCGTCCGTTCATCAGCTCCCAGGGGTCGCGCTGCTCCAGGCGGAGGCGCACATTCCTCGGTCGATTTCCCAGCTTTAGCTGAAGTAGATCCAGGGACTCCCGGCGGTCATCGACCACGATCAGCTCGCCCCCGACCCGCCCCAGGTCTTCCAGGAGGCTCTGCAAGAAGGCCGGGCTCGATGCGCCCACCACCATCATCCGCAGCGGAGGTTCGGGGGGGAGATTTTCCAAGACCCGACTACATAGCTCGGCGCGGCGCTCGCGGAGGGCGCGGCTGCTGCGCAGGCCTATCAGCCACTCGTCGATCAGCTCGCCCAGGGGGCCATCGCCCTGCGCGTGCCCCAAATCCACATGCAACAGGCAGGCAATACTGGCGCTTTCTCCTGGATCCATTGCCAGTTCGCCCAGGTGAGAACGCACGAGGTAGGGGTGCATCTCCGAGGCTACTGCACGCCCGACCCCGGTGGCATCCGCCTCGGGGAGCCCCGCCAGGGTCTCCAGCAGCTCCTGCCCCAGGGCGTGGAGGATGGTGCTGACTTCGGCGCGGGCCTGCCCGCGATCCCGGCGGAGCATGGGTTCCACCTCCAAAAGACGGGCAGCACAGCGGCGGGCGAGCTCTCGGCCGGTCTGGTCGTCGCCTGGCTCCCGGTGGCGCTCGGCGATGCCCACCTGAGTCGAGGTGGAGCGCAGGCGCTCGGCCAGCATGGAGGCCAGAGCACGATAAAAAGAGGCGGCGAGAAAGGGCTCCTCAGCCAGCAGCCGGTCGAGGACCCGCTTTTCCCAGCGCTGCACCACCGCTCCGTCGGGCGCGCGCACGTCCGTGGATCGGTTATGGTCTTCCAACCACGCGATCTCGCCCACCATGCCGCCTTTGGGGATCACATCCAGAATCACCGGGGGGTGGGAGCGGTTGTCGATCACCTCCAGCTCACCTTCGACGACTCGGTAGATGTCACCTCCTTTTTCGCCGCGTCGGATAAGGTGTTCTCCGGCTGCCAAGCGCACCTGGGTGGCGACGGCATTCAAGAAGCCCCGCTCCCGCTCCGAGAGGCGCCCCAGCAGGTCGATGCTCAACGCACCTCCAGATACCACCCGCGATAGCTGTTGTCGGCAACCTTTGCGGGCACAAAGGTGTCTCCCAGGCGCTCGGCGATGACATAGCGGCCCGGGCTCAGTCCGGGCTTGATCCAGCGTCGCTGATCGTCCGTGGACGAAAATGCCTCGTTGTTGGACAGCACCACTTCCTCGGCCTCGCGGGTCCACACATCCTTGCGCAGCTCGCGGAGCCGATAGAAGCAGCTATCCTCGCCCACCCGAAAGATACGCCAGTCTACTCCGTGTACATCCAGCCATCGTGCATCTGCGCGTACCGATGTGGGGCTGCCGGAGGGGCAGTAGCGGGTGGTCGCCGGGCTCTCCCCGGTGGGGCTGTCCTCGCGCCGGAAAGGAGAGGCAGGTAGGGGAAGAAATCCGCTTTCCTCCTCGATGTAAATGCCGGGATCCGTCGGTACGCTGACAAGGTTGATGGTCGGCACCGGGATGCCCCCGCGGCGATCCGCATTGACCCGGACGGTATGGGGAAGGTGACCGGGGTGGGATACGGAAAAAGTATAGCTTCCCGGCTCACAGCGGACCGCAAAACGCCCGTCCGGTCCCGACACCGCGTTGCAGCCCTCGGCGGTCAGGGCGACACCGGGAAGGGGAACGCCACTCTGATTCTGTACCACCCCCGTGATGGTGGTGGTGCAGGCCAGCAACAAAAAAATCACTCCAGAACCAGCAGGTGGTCCACCTTTCCACCCGGCAGGATCAGGGTGCGCTCCTTGGCGGTGGCGCCTTCCAGTTTACGGCCGCGATCGTCAAAATAGCTTTGCACCCGGATGGTGAGTCCGGAGCTGCTCTGTTCGCCCAGCTCCCCTTCGAGGACCATGGCAGAGTGGGGAACATGGGCCTCGGAGCCGGAGATTGTGAAGAGGGGCTGCCGCAGGAAGGCGCGAACGCGCATGGTGACCTCCAAGGGCCGCGTTATATCCGATCCAACGGCCGTGCGCCGGTAGGAGGACGGGGATGAGTTTGCTCGTGTGGACGATGTTGGCTTGTAAAGACCAGGCGATGATCGAGGAGAACGCGAAGCTGCAGTTGCGCGTGGCGGACCTGGAGCGCGCGACCAAGCGGCTGGAAGCCGAAAATCAGGCGCTGAAGGCGGCCGCCAATGTGGCGAAGGAGCAGGAGAAGTCCGCAGCCCGTGATGCGGCCCTGGCCGCCTTTGGTCTGAAGCCGGGCGAGAAGCTGCAGGCCACGCTGGTGACGTCGATGGGGGAGATCGACTGTGTTCTTCGGCCCGATCAGGCCCCGGACACGGTGCGCAACTTCGTGGAGCTCGCGGGCGGGAAGCGCGAGTGGACCCACCCCAAGACCGGCGAGAAGTCGAAGCGGCCCCTCTATGATGGCACCATCCTCCACCGGGTGATTCCGGAATTCATGATCCAGATGGGCGACCCGCTGGGCAACGGCATGGGTGGGCCGGGCTACGAGTTTGCCGACGAGGTGGGCTCCTTTACGGTCTTTGACAAGCCGGGCCTTCTGGCGATGGCCAACTCCGGTCCTAACACAAACGGTTCGCAGTTTTTTGTTACGGAAGGCACGCCGACGCACCTGAATGGCAAACACACCATCTTTGGCGACTGCGAGGATCTGGATGTGGTGAAGAAGATCGCGCGGGTGCCTCGCGATGGCAACGATCGGCCGAACACGGATGTGGTGCTGAAGACGGTGCGAATCGCGACGGTGGCGGGAAAGTAGCAGGACGACGCCCCGAAAGGCGCACCGGTCGAACAAAAGGCGCCCGGGCCTCTGGCCCGCGCGCCTTCGTGGGTATTGAGAATACCGGGCTTATTCCCCCTTATTCGGCTCCGAGGAACAGGAAGGCCGCGCCGTAGCTGCCGTAGCTGGGAACGCCGACGAGCAGGTCATCCAGGCCGTCCGCGTCCACGTCGCCGGTGGCCAACGACGGGGCGCTGGTACCGGTGCTGAGCATGGCGCCAACGGCGCTGCTGGTGGTGTAGGCGCCGCTGAAGGGGCCGTACCAGGCGTAGACCGCTCCGGAACTGGTTGTAGTGGAGACTACAAGATCGGGTGAGCCGTCGCCGTCGAAGTCGGCATTTCCTGCCATCGATGCGCCAAAGCCGTTGCTGTCCGTGAAGGAGGCGATGGCGTTGCCGGTGGTCAACGAGCCGGAGGCGGCGCGTCCGGGCATCAGGTAGACCTTGCCGCCGGTGATGGCGCCCGCCAGCCAGTCTTCGTAGCCGTCGTTGTTCACGTCTCCGGCGGACGCGAGGCTGCCGCCGGTGCGGTCGCCGAAGCCTGCGCCGGTGAGAGAGCTGTCGTTGCTGGAGGCGGCCAGGGTGCCGCTGTTGGGGCCGTTCTGCACAGACACCAGACCGAGCGAAAAGATGGCGTTGGGCATGCCGATCAGGGCATCGTCCACACCGTCTCCGTTGATGTCCTGCAACAATACTGCCGCGCCGGCGCTGTCGCCACTGGTCGAGCCGGGGAAGGTTGCGGTGGCCGCCGGGTCGTAGCCGGTGGCAGTGGAGGCATAATAGCGGGCCTCCCCCGAGGTACCATAGGCGCTGAAACCCAGCAGGCTGGCGCCATTTTCGCCGGAGAGCGCGGTGATTGGGCTGGACACGGTAAGCTGAATTGGCGGGTAGACCCCGTCTGTGCCAGATGCATAGAGGGCCGACGTGGCAAAGTAGTAGGTTCCGCCTGCCCTTTGGTAGGCGGAGGGGGTACCGGGCGCGCTAAGCGCGGCGTTGTTGACGCCGCTGTCGCCCGTGACCACCCCGAGTACGTGGATTTCGGTGTCTCCGCTCGACGCGGCGTTGACGTAGATCAGGCCCTCGTCAATGTCCACGTTGGTACCCACAGCCGTCTGGCCAGCGGACCCCAGATAGCGGGCGTTTGCCGTAGTCAACAGGCGGGTTCCAACGACGCTGCAATCGTCCGCTTCGCTGGTGCAGTCCTGGTCCAGTCCGTCGCCACAGACTTCGCTGGCGGCCGGCGAGAAGGCGGTGCTGCTGTCATTGCAGTCCCCGCCGTCGCTGACAGATCCGCTGGGTTGTGTACACCGATGCAGGACCGAGGCGTCGTTTCCATAGCCGTCGCCGTCCGCATCGGCGTACCATGCAGGAATTCCGTCCCCATCCAGGTCGGCGTCGTCGGCGTAGCCGTCGCAGTCATTGTCCTGGTTATCACAGATTTCCGAGGCGCCCGGGCGGACGGCGGTGAGGCTGTCGTTGCAGTCGCCGCCGGTGGCGGACTGGCCGCTGTTGGCGTCACATTGGCTGAAGGCCTGGGAGCTGCTGCCATAGCCGTCGCCATCACTGTCCGTATAGACGGTGATTTTGCCGGTGGCAGAGCTGTCGGCGTTGTCGCTGGATCCGTCGCAATCTTCGTCGGTGTTTGCTGCGTCGCAGATTTCCGAGGCGCCGGGGCTGATGTTCCGGTTGCTATCGTCACAATCGCCGCTCTGGCCCGCACTTTGGGCAGGAACGTCACAGGCGCGGCTGGCCGAGCCGGTCCCGTAGCCGTCGGCGTCCAGGTCCTGGTACCAGGAGCCCTGGTTGGACACGGTGGGGTCGCCGTCGTCGGAGAGGCCGTCGCAGTCGTCGTCGTTGTCGGCGCTGTCACAGATTTCGGTGGCGCCCGGGTTGGTGCCGGTCGCGCTGTCGTCACAGTCGGCACCCACGCCGGCATAGCCGCTCGGGGCATCGCAGGCGATGGAGGTGCTGGCCGAGTTGCCATAGCCATCGCTGTCGCTGTCCAGGTACCAGGTGGACTTGTCGCTGTCCGAGATGTCCGGATCGTTGTCGTCGGTCAGGCTGTCGCAGTCTTCATCCTGGTTGGCGCTGTCGCAGATTTCGGTGCCGGCGGGAGAAATGGTGGCTACGGCATCGTTGCAGTCGCCGCCGATCTCCAGGTAGCCGTTGGGGGCGTCGCAGCGCGAGATGGTGACGCTGGTGGCGCCGTAGCCATCGCTGTCACTGTCCCGGTACCAGGTGTTGTAGGTGCTCCGGTCCACTGAGACATCCGCGTCGTCCGCGAAGCCGTCGCAGTCTTCATCTACGCTGCTTTCGTCGCAGATCTCTCGGGCGGCGGGGCTGATGGCCGCATCGGCATCGTCGCAGTCGCCGCCGGTGTTGTTCCACCCGGAGGGGCCAACACAGGCGACCACCACGCTGCTTTCGTCGCCGTAGCCGTCGCCATCGCGATCCGTGTACCACGAGGACTGGCTGGCGGTGGAGACGCTGGAGTCATCGTCGTTGACAAGGTTGTCGCAGTCTTCGTCCAAGCCTGCATCGTCACAGACTTCGCGTTGGCCGGGGTTGCGGTCGTAGTCTGCGTCGTCGCAGTCGCGGCTGTCCGTGGTGTAGCCAGAGGGCGAGTCGCAGGAGGTGACCGCCGTGCCCGCGTCCCCATAGCCGTCCCGGTCCGAGTCCGCGTACCAGGTGCGTTGATCCACCGCGTTTTCATCGGCCGTGCCGTCGCAATTGTCGTCGCGGTCGTTGCAGCGCTCTTCGGCGCCGGGGTTCACCTCGAAGATCAGGTCGTTGCACTCGCCACAGGCGGGGTAGCCGTCGCCATCCAGATCGGCATACTGGGTAGAGCCGTCACAGTTGTAGTCGATGGGATCTTCGCAGTCCGTCTCGGTGGCACCGGGATGAATGTCCGCACGGGCGTCGTCGCAGTCGGTGCGATCTTCGACAAAGCCGCTGGGGGCGGTGCAGCCCAGGCCGGTTGCCGAGGGGTTGCCGTAGCCGTCGGCGTCCGTGTCGGCATAGAAAATCTGCTCGTCCACGGGTTCGTTGTCGACGGTGCCGTCGCAGTTGTCGTCCACCCCGTTGCAGCGTTCCTCTGCAGCGGGGTTGACTTTTTTATCGGCATCGTCGCAGTCCTCGGCGGCGGCATAGCCGTCACGATCCTGGTCAGTGACCGGTTTTTCGCTGTCCTCGGACTCGCCATTACATCCAAAGGTCCACAGTAGGGCCCCGATACCGAGCAACCGCATGCGCCATCCTCCGCAATCGACTATAACGCGGAGATTGGCGACTGGCGCCGATCCTTGCAGCAGCTTTCCGGGGAGCCCCCATGTCCATCCTTGCCGCCGAGTCCTGGCCCACTGATTCCAACCAAGGTGGAGGTGCCAGCCCCTTGGGTATCGCCTCGGCGATCTGTGGAATTATCGCACTTCCTTCGTCCTGTTGTTGTGGTTGCCTGTCGGTACCGATGGGCCTGATTGGCATCGTGCTCGGCGTTGTTGCCGCGGTACAGCCCCAGGGTCAGCAGAAGGTCTTCGCGTACGTCGGAATTGCGAGCGGTGCAGGCGCACTTCTCATTACTGTGGTCGCAATGATCTTCGGTATGGGGATGAACCTGATGGGCGCGGCGATGGAGGGGATGAACTCTTACTGAACTAGGGTTATGGGCGTCGAATGCGTTCGAAGCCTGAAGCTCCCCTCCCATTTTCCGACCGGGTCGCTGCCGCCCGGGTTCGGGAGTCCTTCGCCTTTACTCCGGCGTCGGACCTTCTTTTTGCTGCGGGCTGGCCGCACCTTCGGATGGTGGTGGAGCAGCCGATGGACGACCAGGCGGCCGTGGAAGCGGTCCGCCGGGTCCTGGAGCCGCTGGATCCTACGCCGCGCTTGCAGTGGGGACGGCGTTTGGCGCAGGGCTATGTCCGTGCGATTGGGCTTCCCGCGCCCTTCGAGCTGACGCCGGACGAAAAACTGCTCCGTCAGTCGGCAGAAGAGGTGCTCTGGAATCCAGACCCGCTCCAACCTGAGGAGGTGGTACGGGGCATTGAAACCCGCATGCAGAACAGCCTGGTCGGCGTATCGGACCGCACCATGGAGAGCTGGCTGCTGTACGCGGAGGCACTGGTGGGTGCGTCCGTGGTGGCCGGTGCGATCGTGGATATGCTGGAGCAGCTTCCGCTCGGCATCCTGACCGCACGGTGGACCCTTCCTCCTTTTATCACCTATCAGCTTGGCTATCTACTCCTTCGGCTGATGCCGGCGGAGGCGGCGGCGCCGGGGGACCGTCTGGCGGCGGTGTTGGACCGGGGTGGTGGGGCGCCGACCAAGGGCCGGGCAACCTGGGAGGATGGCTTCAGCCACCTTCGCGCCGTCCACCTGGTGCTGGCCGGGGCCGAGGCCGCCAAGCGGGGCGGGGACCGGAACCTGGGTTGGTACACCCATGCGGGGGACGATCCTACCTTCATTCGGATGCGGGTTTCGATGGACCGCCTGGGCCACCGCCCGGATGCGCGGCTGGTTTTTCTGGGCGGTGCCGAGGTGCTTACCGCCTACCTGCGGCGCTGGCAGAAGCTGGAGGGAGAGGAGCAACGCTGGTTCTTCCAGCAAATTGCGCCAATTCGTTCTCTGCACACGGCGGCGATTCTGCTGGAAATGAGCCAGAATTCGGCGGTCCGGGAGGATGCTGCCAGGTGGTTCCTGGAGCATCCCGACTTTGTGCAGGAGTGGCTGGCGCAGCAGGTGGCGGCGGACGGGCCGTTGGCACGGGCGGCCGAGCGTCACCTACGGGCCATCAAGGCCCTCTGATCGGGCCTTTTCCCGGTCCACGGTGTGCTGCAGGGCTGCCCATCGCCGCCGCTGCACCCACCACCATCGCGCACCGATGGCGGCCACCAGCAGCGCCAGAATCAGCCGCTGATGGGCCAGCAGGCCGGTCAGCGTCTGGGCGGCCTGCTCGCCGAAGCGCCACCCCAGCCACAGGGTGAGCGGGGTGGTGATGAGCAGCCCCACCGTGTCAGCGACAAAAAACGTACGAAAACGATGCCCAAGCATCCCTGCCGCAAAGTACAGCGGCGCCCGCATTCCCACGGCAAAACGGGTAAAGAAGAGCATGGGTGCGCCGCGCCGCTGGAAGCTTTCGCGGGCGCGCTGTACCGCGCGACTGCGCAGCAGGCGCCTGCCCAAAGGCCAACGTTCCAGGCGCTCTTCGAGGAGGTAGCCGGCTCCAAAGGCGATGCTGTCCCGGCCGAGCACCCCGAAAAAGGCTGCCATGCCCGCCTCTACCGGCTGAAGCCCCCCGGTGCGGATGGCCCATCCCGCCAGGAGCAGGGCTACATCCTCGGGAAGAGGAAAAACGATGCCGCTGATCAGGCAGATCAGCGCCAGACTCAGCGGACTATCGACTTCCCATGGCACGTTCCCTCATAACCCAAACGACGGGGATGCCACTTCCGCCGAAAAGGGGGCGACTGCTGCACCGCAGCGGGATACATTCCCCGGCCTTGGGAGGCAGGATGTCGGTAGAAGTTCGAGTCCCTTCGATGGGCGAGTCCGTCACCACCGCAACCGTCGCAGGCTGGCTGAAGAAGGCGGGCGAGGCGGTGAAAGTGGATGAGTTCCTGGTGGCACTGGACAGCGACAAGGCCACCGTGGAAGTGCCCTGTCCGGTGTCCGGGATCCTGGAGAGTGCGCTGGTTGCCGAAGGGGCCGAGGTTCGGGTGGGCCAGGTGATCGCACTGGTGCGTGAGGGGGCGGCGGTCTCCTCCGCACCCGCAGCTGCTGCGCCGGTTGCCACCCCCGCTCCCGCCGCCGAGGTGCTGGCGGGCCCGGCCGCGCGCCGGGCTGCTCAGGAAGCAGGGATTGACACGTCAACGGTTCCCGGCACCGGAAAGGGGGGCCGGGTGACGCGGGAAGATGTGGAGAACGCCAGTCGCAAGCCGGAGCCTGCGGCAGTGCCCGCGCCGGTGAAGGCCGCACCCGTGGCGCCGGTGATCCTGGCGGGGGATGAGCCCGAAGAGGTGGTGCCGATGACCTCCATCCGCAAGCGGATTGCGGAGCGGCTGGTGCAGGCCCAACAGTCGGCGGCGATCCTGACCACCTTCAACGAGGTGGACATGAGCCGGGTGATGGCGCTTCGCGAGAAGTACCAGGACCGCTTCGTAAAGAAGTACGGCATCAAGCTTGGCTTTATGAGCTTCTTCGTGAAGGCCGCGGTAGAGGCGCTGAAGGCCTTCCCCATGGCCAATGCAGAGATCCGCGGCGAATCGATCGCCTACAAGCACTACTATCACATCGGGGTGGCGGTCAGTGGTCCCCGTGGGCTGGTGGTGCCGGTGGTGCGGCATGCGGATCGGCTCTCTTTTGCCGAGACCGAGCAGGCCATCGCCGCCTTCGGTGAAAAAGCGAAGAAGAACCAGATTTCTGTGGATGAGCTGCGCGGTGGCACCTTCACGCTGTCCAACGGCGGCATCTTCGGCTCGATGATGAGCACGCCCATCCTCAACAGCCCCCAGGTGGCAATTCTGGGCATGCATGCCATCCAGAAGCGCGCCGTGGTGGTGAACGACGAGATCGTGATCCGCCCGATGATGTATCTGGCGGTGTCCTACGATCATCGCCTTCTGGACGGTCGCGAGGCGGTGAGCTTTTTGGTGCGGATCAAGGAGTGTATCGAGGATCCGGAGCGCTTGTTGTTGGAGGTGTGAGGGGCTTAGGAGCCCACCCGCTCCGCCACCGTATCGATCACCGCATCGAGCTCGTAGGGGAAGGCGGCCGAGTTGCCGCTCACCCGCAGCCAACCGGCTTTGGAACCGGCGAAACGGGGGCGGAAGTCGGTGATGATGCCCTCGTGCGCCAGGGCTTCGCAGACCGCACCGTCCTCCAGCTCGATGCACACAAAGGCACCTCGGCGCTCGTGGGACCAGTCGCCCCGGATGCGTAGGCCGCGCGCCTCCGCCCGGTTGCGCATCCGCTCGACCAGCGAGGAGGTCACCCGGCGGGCGCGCATCACCGCACCTTCGAGGTCGCCTTCGGCCGAAGAGGCGAGGGCCGCCAGCTCACCCAACAGCATCGCCATCCCGACCAGGCCCGGGGTTCCCGAGCGGAAACGCGTGGCGTCGTGGGCGCGGCGCACGGGACCCTTTTCAAAGGCGAAGGGTTCGGCATGTCCCCACCAGCCAGTGCGTTTGGGAGTCAGGTTCAACCACCGCTTGGGCAGGTATAGAAAGCCCGCACCGGCGGAGGAACGCAGTTGTTTGTGGCCGGCCGCTGTGATCACCACATGGTCCCCCAGTGCTGCCGCATCCAGGGGCACGGTCCCCGCGGTCTGGTACGCATCCACCAGCAACATGGCATTCGGGGCTTTGATCTTGAGCTGTGCGGCAATGGCGGGCAGGTCCTGCAGCCAGCCGGACTCGAACAGGGCATGGCTGATCGAGAGTACGGTGGTATCGGCATCTACCGCAGCCATCAGCTTTTCGGTGGGCAGCGATCCATCGGCTTCTACCGACACTTCCACCAAGGTCCCTCCGGTGTTCTGCGCCCACTGGTGGTGGACGTAGTGTCCGGTGGTGAAGTGCCCCGAGCTATAGACCAGCTTACCCTTCCCCAATCCTTCAAGCACGGCCGAGAGCGCCTCGGACACGTTGGGGAACCAGGCCACATCTCCGGCTTCCAGGCTGCCGCCCACAAGCTGGGCACAGGCCTGCCGATACTGGTCCATCACCTTCACCCAAAGCCCATTTTCCCAGACCTGGATGCCCAGGGTGGAGAGCTGGTCGAGCTGCTCCCGCACCAGCGCCGGGCCCACCACCGAGGGCACTCCCATCGAGTGCGAGGCGGCGTAGATGCCGATGTCCAAGCCGGGGTACAGACGCCGATAGGCAAGGTCTGCGGCAGAAAATTCAAGCTCGTCGGCGTTGGCTTCCCGCAGTTGTGCGGGCAGGCCCGGAAACCCCGCGGGGCTCCAGGTGGCGACCTTCAGCAGATCGGCCGGGCTGCCGCCAAGCTGGGAGAGCAGCGGTTCCAGGCGATCCTGCTGGCGAAAAGCGGCAAGCTGGGCGCGGGCGATTGCGGAAGCGGTCTCAGACATCTAGGCTCCGGTGGCTACCGGGATAACCTGCCCCATGCGCATCCGCTTCTTCTCCTACTTCTACCCCCCTTGCATCGGAGGCGGGGAGGTGATTCTGCAGCATCAGGCCGAGGAATTGGCCAGGCGTGGCCACGAAGTCCACGTCCACACCACGCCTTTCCGCAACATCCAATGTACGGAATCGGGGCCTTGTGGCAGTACTGAGGAGGGCGGTGTTTTTGTGCATCGTAGCCGATCCTTTCTCCTACCCTTCCACAATCCTCTCGAAAAAGACGCAGTAACTCCAAGTTTTCTGATAGATGTGGCGCGACCAGCCGACCTCATCGTGGCGGTGGGCTATCCCTCCCTACATCTGGACTGGATCCTTGCACGCCGTCGTCTGGCACCGGTGCCGGTGATTGCCCAGAACTACATTACAGCCGACTTTTTGGCAGAGATTCTGGGCGGAGAGGGCGGCGCAAACAAAAAAATTCGTGCTCTCTTCTGGAAGACCAAGATGCGACGGCAGCTCGCCCGGCCGGAGCTGCTGCTGGCCGACTCGCCGGGGGCGGCTCTGGCCCTCCAGCAGGAGCTGGGCCTGAAGAATGTGCGTACCCACATTGGAATGGCGGTCGATCCAGCAGAGTTCGATGCAGTGACTCCTCAGCAGATGGCGGAAGCGCGCCGCCTGGTGGGACTGAATGAGGGCTCATTCATTCTGGCGCCCTCCCGAATCAGTCGCCAAAAAGGCGCAGACCTGCTTATTCAGGCCATCGCCCCCGAGCCGGGGATGCGTCTGGCCGTGGTGGGACCGGTGAACGAGCCGGACTATTTTGCGGGTCTGCAAAAGCTGGCACAGCCTTTGGGCAACCGCGTGGTCTTTGGCCAGCTTCCTCGGCCACTTTTTGTGGCGCTTATCAAGACGGCATCGGTGGTAGTGCTGCCTTCGCGCGGGGAGACGGTGGGGGGGGTGGTTTTTGAAGGGATGTACGCCGGTGTTCCTGTGGTGGTCAGCGACGCGGTGGAGGCGGCGGCCCAGGACTACCTGCGCGGGGATGTGGGCATTCTCTTCCCCTCGGAAAATGTGGAGGCGCTGCGGCAGGCCTTAAAGGACGCGCTGGTCGGCCATCCAGAGCGGGTGGCGGCGGCCCGGCGCTTGGTGCAGGAGCACTACACATGGAAGAGCAGCGTTGATCGCCTCGAAAGGCTCTTTGCCGAAGCGCGGGAAGGATTTGCCGCAGCAGCGCGTTAGGAGAGCTGCGTGCCACGCCTGAACATCCTCATCCCCACCCTCAACCGCGACCGCCTCTTCCACGACACGGTGCGGCAGCTTTTGACCCAGCGCTACACCGACTGGGAATTGTGGCTGATTGACCAGTCTGATCCGGCCCAACGTGCCCGGAACGAGGCCCTGGTCGGCGAGCTGGACGATCCGCGCATCCACTATGTCCACCTGCAGCAGAAGGGTCTGCCCAATGCCCGCAACGAAGGCATGGCCCGCATGGATAAAGCGGCGGAAGTGCTCCTTTTTCTGGATGACGACGTCATTCTTTTGAATGACGAATTTCTCGACGTTCACCTGTCGAACTTCGATGATCCGGAGGTAGGGGGGGTGACTGGCCGGATCGTGGAGCGGACGGTGCGGCCCAACATCGGCCATACCGCCAACCACCTCTCCCCCGGCGGGCGCACCATCACCAACCTGTGGGGCACCGAGCGCTGTGAGATCGCCACCTTGAAGGGGGCAAATATGTCCTATCGCATGGCGGCCGTGCAGCAGGTGGGCGGCTTTGATCGGCGCTACGACGGCTCGGCGTTGCTGGAGGATGCCGACTACTCCACCCGCATCCACAAGGCAGGATGGAAGCTGATCTTTGATCCGCGCGCGGAGCTGGTTCATCTGTCTGCGCCTTCAGGGGGGGTGCGTTTGGAGCATGCCCTGCGCTATGAGTACTACCGCTTCAAAAGTACCGCCTACTTCCAGCTTAAACACCGGGGGCCGCGGGCCTTTCCGGTCTTTTTGGGGGCTTTCGGCGGCATTGCGGTCAAGCGGGCCCTCGCCTGGCGCAGCCCCAAGGTGCTGCCGGAGCTGGCCAAGGCGGTGGCCGAGGGCGTTTCGGCGTGGCGTGCCGGCGCCGACGAGGAAATCCCAACCCTAGGCGCTGGAGAGTCCCGATGATCGCACTGGTGGGTCTGCTGTGGGCCGAGACCGTCGCGGAGGCCTTTCCTCCCCCTCCCGGCGCCCAACGCGTACAGGTGCAAGCCGATGATTTTGGCGCATGGCTGCGACAGCTCCCGCTCTACCCGCCCGACCGGCAGGTCCACTCCTATCGGGGCGATCTGCTGGACATGCCTGCGGCACGGGTGGTGGAAATGGAGGTGGGAACACGGGATCTCCAGCAGTGTGCGGACTCGATCCTTCGCCTCCGAGCGACCTGGGAGCGCCTGCAGGGGCGCACGCCCGCCTACCACTACACCTCCGGCTACCTTTCAAGCTGGGAGGCCTGGGCCGGGGGCGCCCGTCCGCAGGTGGCAGGTTCTACGGTGACAACACGCAAGGGCGCCGCCCAGGCGGACAGCAGCGATGCATCTTTTGTACGCTGGCTTACTGATTTGTACATGTATGCGGGCACCCGAAGCCTGCCCTTGGACAGTATCGCGGATCAGCAGGTGGATCCCGGAGATTTTCTGCTCATCCCGGGTTCACCGGGCCATGCGGTGCTGGTGTTGGATGTCGCCGAAGGGGGAGGGCGTCGGTGGGTGCTGGTAGGCCAGGGCTACATGCCCGCAATGGACTTCCATGTGGTGCAAGGGGAGGCAGAAGGTTGGTTTCTGGTGCAGGGCGAGATTTTGAACACTGCACCCATCCCGATGCCGTGGTCCGGACTACGTCGTTGGCCAGGGTAGGGGTGGCGAAGGCGGCGGCCCTGAGCTACCCTGCCTCCGCGAGGGTTGCATGATCTGGCTTGTTCTGGCCTGCACGGGAACTGAGGAGTCCAAGCCTGACTCTACTCCAGTCTACTATGGGGATGTGGACGCGATTGTTCAGGAGCACTGCTCCCGCTGCCACACGACGGGGGGGCAGGCCCTGTCCTTTGACCGGGCCGTGGATGTGCAGGCGTTGGCGCCCACGATCCTGGCCTATGTGGATGCCAATAGCATGCCGCCGGCCGCCCCCGATCCGGAGTGCCGGGACTACCATGGCTCAGACCGGCTGATCCTGGACAGCACCGAGCGTGCGCGCGTGCGTGCGTGGGTGGAGGCCGGGGCGGTGCTGGGAGAGGAGAAAAACGCCTCCGATCCGGTCGCTCTACCCACATTGTATCCCTGGGATGTGGAGCTTCGCGCGCCAACCGCCTACACGCCTTCCTTTGCCGATGGGGAGAACGACTATCGCTGCTTCCGGATGCCCCTGAACAACGCCGACACGGTCTACCTGACCGGATTTGAAGCCCTGGTGGACAATCCGTCCATCGTTCACCACGTCGTGATCTACGATGCCACCGGTGCCAACACTTCCGATGATCCTGCGGGTTTTTCCTGCAACGGCTTCGGAGAGAATGGCTGGAATTTTGTGGCGGGCTGGGCCCCGGGTGGAGAGCCCGGCAGCCTGCCCGAAGGACTTGGCATCCCGATGGCCCCGAACACCGAGCTGGTGCTGCAAATGCACTACTACAACAGCTTCGACGGAGCGGATCGCGAGGTGGATCAGAGCGGCTATGGGCTGATCCTGGCCGACGCGGTGGAGCAGGAGGTGATGGTCTTCTCGCTGGGCACCTATGAGTTTGTGGTGCCCGCGGGCAATCCCGCCTACGAGAGCGCGATCGTGTTCCCGTGGAAGCGGCGCTATGGTATCGGGCATGTGCTGGGTGTTTTTCCGCACATGCACTTGTTGGGCACCGCCTTTGATCTGAATGTCACCCACCCGGACAGCACGCAGACCTGTCTGTCCAAGGTCAGAAGGTGGGATTTTCATAACCAGGTCACTTCATTTTACAAAGAAGAGGCAGTGATTCAAGAAGGAGATTCTATCTTCTTGCGTTGTGAGTGGGATAATAGCAGCGGAAATCCCAACCAGAGCAACGACCCACCCCGAGATGTGGTCTGGGGCGAGGGCACCTCCGAAGAGATGTGCTTCGGCTTCACCTACCTTTGGTTGGAATAATTCCGTTCAGGTGAAATTCCGCGCTCCC
>JBEIQS010000138.1:0-15772 GCA_040376425.1 Alphaproteobacteria bacterium
CTGCTGGAGGTGATGGGGCGCGATGCGGGCTGGATCGCCCTGCACGGGGGTATCGCCGGGGGTGCCGATGTGGTGGTGATTCCGGAAATTCCCTGGACAGCCGAGGGAATCTGCCGGAAGATCCAGGAGCGGGCAGCGGTGGGCCGCCCCTTCTCTCTGATTGTGGTCGCGGAGGGAGCCCGCCCGGTGGGAGAGCAGATTGTTCCTGGAAAAGCAGCGGAGCATGTCGCCGCCGCCATCCGCAGCCGGTTGCCGGACGTGGACCTGCGCACCACCGTGCTGGGTCACCTGCAGCGCGGCGGCAGCCCCGTCGCCTTTGATCGGGTGCTCGCGACCCGCTTCGGCGTACGTGCGGTGGACCTGGTCGAGGCGGGTCGCTGGGGGGAATTGGTACGCCTGCGCGACGGGAAAGTGGAGGGCGTACCCCTCTCAGAGGCGATTGCCGTCTACCATACGGTGGACCCCGAGGGCGAGCTGGTGCGTTGCGCTCGCGCGGTAGGGATCAATTTCGGCGACCGACCGTAGAACCCGGCGGGGGTGGCCTAAAACTTCACACGCTCTTCGGGGCGGAGGATGTGGTCGCAGGTCACCTTCAGCCGGAAGGGTCCGGCGTCACTGCCCTTGCCGTCCACGCCGATCAGGTAGGATCGTGCCTGAAAATTCTGAATCACCAGCTTGTCCCAGCCGCGCTTGTTGGAGCCTTCGCAGCCGAAGATGGTGTGGCTGGCGCCCGGACAGTCCCCCTCGTACACCCAGGAAAGGGCAACAAGATCCAGGTCTTTGCAGTCGGTCTGGAGCTGGATGGTGACCTGAGTGTACTCCGGCATGTCCATGCTGAAGACCCGCTCGGGAGCGGAGTGCCCGCTGCCAGCCGGAAAGCAGAACTTCTGGGCGTAAAAGTCGTCGTCCCAATGGCTCTCGCCACCCACGGTGGTGCTCTCGATCAGGTCGCCGCACTTCAGCACACCGGAGCGGCAGCCTACCGGAGCGGGAACCTTGACGTTGGCATCGCAGCTCAGGTCGGGGGTGGCCGCCTGCTCCGCCACTTCCTTCGCATCGTCGATCAACTTCTGGGCTTTCAGGCCAGGATTCACCGAGCAGGACAGCAGCAGGGCGAGGATCATCGCCGCTCCAGCTCTCCACCCGCCTTGGTCCAAGCGGTCAGACCGCCTGCCAAAAACCAGGTGTCCTCCATGCCCCGCTCGCGGAAAAACCGAACGGCTTGGAGGCTTTGCCCGCCATCATCACAGGTGACGATCACCATCCGGTCGGGCGGAAGCTCGGAAACCCGGATACCGACGGTGTCCAAGGGCATCGAGCCTGCGCCGGGCATGTGGCCCCGCGCAAAGGCGGCACCATCCCGCACATCCACAAATTCCAGCGGCGTTTTCTGACCCAACAAGGCCTTGACGGTCACCACGTCCATGGCCCAGGCCGAATCCTCGACCGGCAGCTCGCCGGAGTAGGTGGGCCCGCCGCGCATCTCCAGATCACCTGGATCATGCGCGACATTGTATTTTTCACGCGTCTGTGCGTCCTGACGTTCCTGGAAGGCGCGTGCAGCACGGCTGGCTACAGTGATGGGGAGGTTGAGGAGGCGTCGCAGCATCGTCACTCCATGTAATCCGAAACCGCTCGCTGGGGTACAGGCGGGAGATCGGTTAAAGGCTACGAATGTGGATGCTTCTTCTGAGTCTGGCCTTTGCGGGCAAGTGGGATGGAAAAAACGCGGACGTGGTGGCCGAGCGCGTGATTGCTGCCCCGGCGACGGCCCTCTATGACTACCTGATGGATCTGGATCGCTATCGGGTCCTGTACAGCGAGGAGTGCATCGGGACCTGGGAAAAAGGGAACCAGAGCGCGGGTTTTGGCGCAACGGCTACCGCCCGCTACGACATGGGTGCCATGCATCGCAAGCTGCCCATCGTCCTTCAGAAGGGCAGCCCCGGGGTTTATGTGGACTATCACCACCCCGGCAACAAAGGCTTTACGACCCGCTGGGCCTTCACCGAGGTGGAGGGGGGCACCCGTGTGGTGGTGAACACCGCCATGAACGCGCCACCCTGGCCGCTGACCGGCTACTACTTCCAGAGCGTTTTGCCGGAGTGGGTGGCCTGCCAGGCCGAAGCGCTGGAGGCATTGGCACAAAAGGTCAAGGGGTGAGCCTGTTTTTTCTGCCCCTTGCGCTGGCTTCCCGTGCCGATGCGGAGCTGTTTGAGGAGCAGGGACGCTGGCCAGAGGCCCTGGCCGCCTGGAAGCAATGTGCCGATGCCGAGCGGCACTGTGCGCGCCGTGCTGCGGTGCTGGAGCCGATGGCAACCGATCAATTTGCAGGTTGGACCGTTCTTTCCGAGGTGCGTCGGGACTACCGCAACCTGGGCAGCACCGAGGCCACCCGGCGAATCCAGGCCGCGCTGGAGCAGAATCCGGAGGGGCCGGCCGCTGCCGAGCTGCGGATCTGGTTGGCCAACGAATATGCACGCAGCAATGAGCTTTCGGCGCTCGAAAAGCTCCAAGCCACCCACCCCGATCCGCTGGGGAGCCTGCTGTTGGACAAGCAACGCGAGGCGCAGCGGCGGGAGCGGGATGTGCGCATCTCCGGCGGGTTTTCAGCCCTGCTTTTGACCGCGGGCCTGCTGCGGCGGAGTCGGCCGCTGGCCTGGTCTTCGGCGGGGGCTGCCCTGGGCCTGGTCGGCCTGCCGCCACTGGTCATGGCACTCCTGTACGACAGCACCTGGTGGCGCCCCTTCCTGGCCTCGGCCCTTCTGATCGGCCTGGTGGTGCTGTTGAAGGCGCGCCTGCCGCTGCTGCTGCTGCTGCCGGCTTTTTGGAGCGGCATGGTGGCCATCGGCCGCCAAGGGGGCTGGTGGTGAGCGATCCGGTAGTAAATGTAGCCCAGACTACACCCATACCGGACACTTTGGTACGATGGGCTACAGTCGAGGAGGATGGCGGGCGACTTTTCCTGGGCCATCCGTCCAACTGCTCGTCGCTGGGCAATGTGCTGAACGTGCTGGTGTGGAGCCAGGTGGCCTTCACCACGCTGTGGTTGATCCTGGAACATCGGGAGCGGCGGCTTGGTGGTTTGGGGCTGTCGCCTCCGGGCACAGGCGGAACTACGCCTTCTTCGGTGAACGCGCCCCCTACAGAGGCGCACCTTCAGATCACCTCTGCCTGTCCGCTGCCCTGCCAGAGCTGCCACATCGACCCGGCGGCAGGGGGGGCACACGTTCCGACCGCAGCCCTGTTGGAGCGGCTGGATCACTTCGTGGAAGCCGGGATCCGTCGGGTGGCGCTGGGGGGCGGAGAGCCGCTGCTGCACCCGGGCCTGGCAGAGCTGGCCGCGGGCGCGCGGGCGCGGGGGATCTCGCTGGGTATCACCAGCTCCGGCCTGGGCTTGGATGCGGAGAAAGTCTCGATTTTACGGCAGTTTTCTCAGGTGAACCTGTCGCTGGATGGGCTGGGCGAGGACTTTGTGGAGAGCCGGGGCTACGCAGGGGCGGGGCGGGTGCTGGACGGGCTGCGCCGGTTGGGGGCGGCGGGCGTTCGAACGGGGATCAACCTGGTGTTGTCGCGGGCAGGCTTGGCGGGGCTGGAGGAGACGGCGGCGGCGGCCGCGGCGGCGGGCGCCCGCGAGGTGCAGTTGTTGCGGCTGAAGCCCGTGGGGCGCGCGCGGGAATTTTATCAGGAGCGCCGTCTACAATCGGAGGAGGTGAAGGGGCTTTGGGGGCGGATCGAGGCGCTGATCCGTCGCTATCCAGGGATGCTCTGGCGGGCGGATTGTGGCTTGATCCCGCTCTTGAGCGAGGCGCCCCTCGATCCGCAGCGGCTCCAGAGCTTTGCGATCCGGGGATGTCAGGGGGGGACCGCGTTGAAGTCGGTGGACGTGGCGGGAATGTCGCATCCCTGCTCCTTTTTGCCGGAGGGGGAAGCGCCGCAGCGGGTGCTGGGCGAGCCCTGTGCCTCCTGCAGCCTGCAGTCGGTGTGCCGGGGGGGCTGCCTCGCGGTGGCGCAGGCCGCCGGGATGCTGCTGGATCCGGAGTGCCCGAAGGTGCTCCGCGCGGGGATGGCATGAGCGAGGAGCGAAACGACCGTATCCAAGCCGCTTCCCTGGCCTTTATCGAAGTGGCCATCCTGGGCTATGTGCTGCTGCGTATGCTTGCGGTCTGGCAGGGGGCGCCCTCTCCCAAAAGCATCTATGGTGGCGAACATATTCCCTATTTCTGGAGGGCTGCCACGGCGCTTTGGTGGGCAGCGGTGGCGGCCGTGGCGGCGTGGCGCCTCCCGCAGCTCCGCTCCCTCCTCTCCACCCTCCTTCTTCCCCTGGTCCTACTTTCTGTGGTGCTATCTTTTATGTTTCCATGACAATCAGATGCCCGGCGCGGCCGTACAACTCTGGACCTGATAAAATCCGAAAACGACACTTTCTTCCTTTGGATCCAGCAGAAGGTGCAGATCCAGATCGCTGCGGGGTGGTAGCCGGACCACCTGCCCCTCCACCAGACTGCACCGGGCCAGCCAGTCCCGACAACGCTGTCCTTCGGGCAGATAGCAGCCCAGGCCCTTGTAGATCCAGTCCCCCGCCTGTGGCTCCCCTCCCCCACTCCAACGGCCCGCGCCAAGCTGCTCCATCACCGCCCGCATGGACTTGGCGCGGCTGTGCGGATCATAGTAAAATATCCGTTGCTGCTCCGTAAATTGTGGCACCACCGTCGCCAACCACTGGTACTCGCGCTGGTGCACCCAGCCCGGCGACGCCCGCAACATCCAGGGCAGAGTTCCCAGAAAAAGGAAGAGCAGCATCCACTTTTGCCCAACCCTCGCTGCGATCCATGCGGCGGCCACCGCGGCGGAGAGCACCCACACCAACAGCGCCGGGTGCTGGAGTCGAAAGATATCGGCGTAGACATTTGCCTTTACGGCCACCGGCAGGGTCAGGACCGCCCAGAGCGCCACCCTCCGCCATCGCCCCTCCCCCGCCAACATCCCCACCAAGCCCAACATCGGCAAAATAGGCGGAATCTTGGTGACAAGCATCACCAATTGAACCACCGCATAGCGCGGCGTGATCAGGGGGGCCCACAGCCAAAAGGCCGAGATGGGGCGCAGCAGGTTGCCGGGCTCCAACACCTGCTGCTGCCCCACGCCCAGAGGCAGACGCAGCCACAACAGCATGCCGACGATTGCGGAGGCCACAGCCACGGTCAGCCAGTCATAGGCGCCCTTTGGTCGCCGAAAAGCCACCGCAGCCACTGCACCTACCAACAAACCCGCCTCGGGCCGGAGATGCACCAGAAAGCCCGCGCTCAGCGCTGCCAGCACCGCCGGCAGCAGCCCGCCCTCCCGACGCCAGGCCGCAGCCGCCAACAGGGCCAGAGACCCGAAAAATACAACTCCCACGGAGGGATCTTCGGAGCGCGACAGCAGCAACGGCACCGGCAGCAGGCACCACAGCAAGGCGCCCGCACGCGCGCCCACCTCCCCCACCTCGATCCGCAGCCAGCCCCACACCAGGCCCACCGTCGCGATGGAAAGCAGCATGGTACCCGCAAAAACGCCATCGGGCGTTGGGGTCCAAAGCTTCAGCAATGCCCGAAACAGCACCGGCTGGCCGTCGCCATAGGGGCTGTGCTGCACCCATCCCAGGGCCTGCTCCAGCTTTTCGTAGCCCGCCTCAGCACCGTTGAAAATTCCAGGTTCAATAAGCACCCACCGAAGGGCTGCGGCGGCTGCCATCCACAGCAGCGCCTCGGGCAGCCTTCGGCGGGCCCGCAGCAGCGCCACCGTCCCCAGCACCGCGATCATACCCAGCACGACCGGCAGCAGAAAGGAGCTGGAAAGCACGATACCCAGGCGCGGAATCGAAAGACTTCCGCTCGGCGCGTTCTCCTGAGCCAGGGGGAGCGCCTCCGGGCGCTGCTTCAGGCGCTCGCAGAGGGCATCGTAGCCATCCCCCGCCCGATCCGACTCCGGTTCCTGCAGCAGATCGCTGCGTGGAAAGAGCGTGAGCGGTCCGGCGGTGCAGAGGCCCACATGCTCGGCGTCCCAACCCGTGATCTCGGCGATGGCCATGCCCCCGTCGGGATAGCGCAGGAAATAGCGCTGGTACTCGGCATGCTCTTCCACCTTCGCCACCTGTGCGCCGCCCAATTGCTCGCCCACTTCGGCGAGGCGGCTCCCTCCTGCCCAGGCTTGCAGGCTCCAGAACAGGAAAGATCCCAGCATCGCGAACACGTCCCCCTCAAGACCGATTTCTGCGCTATACTACCCGATATGAATGCCGGAGGTGTGCCATTCGGGCCTCGATGATGCTGCTCCTACTCGCGGTCGCATGTAACGACCCAATCGACCCCCAGAAGTTTTCTACGCCTCCTTCGGTGCAGATCGACAACCCGCCCGATGGGTCGAGTGTGTACGAGGGTGTGCCCATCATGCTGTCCGGGGTGGTGGTGGACACCTACTTCCGGGACCAGCTGGAGAGCGTCCAGCCCTTCTGGTCGGTGAACGGAGAAAAGATCTGCGAAGGATCGGTCTTCGACGAGAACGGCCTCACGAGCTGTGAGTACATCTTCAGCCGGGGCAGCGCCGCCGTCACCCTGACGGCCGTCAATCCGGACGGGGAGAAGGGTGTCGCCGAGATCACGCTCATCATCGAAAAAAATGCCGCTCCCACCGCTGAAATCGTCGCCCCCACCGCCGGTGGCAGCTACTACAGCGACGTACCGATGGAGTTTCTTGCGGTTGTGGCGGACGGGGAGGACAATGCCGAGGAGCTGAGCGTGGTTTTTGAGTCGTCTATCGACGGCGTACTCAACCTGGGTGGCAACGCCCCCACCGGCGACGGTCAGTATTCCGGCTACGGAAACCTGAGCGCCGGCGCCCACTTTTTGACCCTGCTGGTCACCGACTCCACCGGTCGCACCGGCCAGGATACCGTCTCCATCTCGGTGAACGCCGAAAACCATGCGCCCACCTGCTCGATCGACGCTCCGCTCAGCGGCAGCAACGTGGACGTGGGCGAGACCATCCTCTTTGAAGCCACGGCCACCGACGAAGACATCGACGACGCCCAGCTCACCGTGGAATTCACCTCGGACAAAGATGGCTCCGTCGGCAGTCTGAACCCCTCCTCCTCCGGTCGTGTGCAGTTCGGACTCTCCACCCTGTCCACCAAAAACCACACCCTCACGCTGAAGGTCACCGATGAAGTAGGTGCAACCTGCACCGATGCCATCCTCGTCACCGTGGGCAACGCGCCCGAGGTCGGGATCACTGCCCCCAGCGGCGGCACCGTGGTGAACGTGGGCGACCGCGTCAACTTCGCTGCACTGATCAGCGATGTGGAGGACAACCCCTCCCGCATTTCGGTCGAGTGGTCTTCCTCCATCGACGGCTCCATCTTCACCCAGAACGCCTCCTCCGGCGGCGATGTGGAGTTCTCCACCGGCAGCCTTAGCCGTGGTACTCACTCCATTGTTGCCTCGGCCACCGACACCGATGGCTTGACGGGTCAAGACTCCATCACCCTCTACGTCAATGGCCTGCCGACCGCACCGGTGGTGGCCATCAACCCCGCCGCCCCCGGCTCGGGGGACGACCTGCGGGTGAGCGTGACCAGCGACGCTGTGGACCCCGATGGGGACCCGGTGTCCTACAGCTACGAGTGGTATCAGAACGGCACGGTGACCGCGATCACCGGCAATACCGTGCTGAACAGCTACACGACGCGGGGCGAGTACTGGGAGGTGAAGGTCACCCCCAACGACGGCTACGGCGACGGAATTGCCGGCTGGGCCAACGTCACCATCGGGAACGCCACCCCTTCGGCCAGCTCGGCCACGGTGACCCCCGCGGCGGCCTACACCGACACCGACCTTGGTGTGACGGTGAGCGGCTGGTCCGATGCGGACGGCGACGCCGAAGGCTACAGCTACCAGTGGTACCTGAACGGGGGGGCCATCCCCGGTGCCACCTCCTCCACCCTCAATAACAGCTACTATGTAAAGGGTGACAGTGTCTACGTAGACGTTACGCCGTGGGACGGGCAGACCGCCGGGAACACGCTGACCAGCAACACCGCTGTGATCCTGAACAGTGTGCCCACCGCCCCGGTGGTTGTGGTCACCCCGGAGCAGCCGGAAACCGACGACACCTTGACCTGTCAAGTGCAAACGGCCTCCACCGACGCCGACGGCGACCCGATCAGCTACACCTATGTGTGGACTAACAACGGCTCGGCCACGGCCTTCACCAGCGACACGGTGCCCATCGGGAACACCGCCGAGGGCGAGACCTGGGCCTGTACGGTCACCCCCTCGGACGGCACCACCTCCGGAAGCAGCGGCAGCGACAGTGTGTTGGTCAGCGACTACTCCGCACCCAACGCGCCGGTACTCTCGTCCATCGATGCCTATCGCAACGAGGACACGGTCACCATTCTGGGCAGCGCCGAGCCTTTCGCCAGCATCACCCTGTACATCTCCAGTGCACAGGGCGTCACCACCACCAGCACCACGGCCAACGGGGCGGGGAGCTTCTCCTTCACCCAGTCGCTCACCCGGGGCTACACCTATACCTTCTACGCCACCGCTGCCGATACCAACGGCAACACCTCGGGCGCCTCCAACACGCTGTCCACCGAAGCCTGCACCCCCTACGATGAGTACGAGGACACCACCGGCTACGGCGATAGCGGCGGCGATCCCATTGTGGACTGGGGCACCCTGTCGGACGCGGGTACGACCACCCTGGTGGCGGTCGGAAACCTGCTCGATGGCAGCGATGCCGACTGGTACATGGTGCAGACCTCCGACCAGGCTACCACCGGGATCAACTACTACCGCTTCCTGGTGCAGCTCACCGCCGGCTCGTCCGACTACGGCTTTGTGGTGTACAAAGGTGGCTATTCCGCCGGAAACCTGGACTGCGGCACGGGCATCACCTCGGACCCCGAGGGCGATGGCTACACCGAGTACGAGATCTACCAGCTCGATCGCGGCGACGCGGCCAACCACTCGGTGCCCTCGGACACCCGGGTCTGCTACGACAACAACGGGGACTACAACAACTGCACGGACTTCTCCAACACCTACTACATCAAGGTGGTGCGGAAGAATGCCAACTACAGTTGTTCCTACTACGAGCTGACCATCACCAACGGGGCCTGGTAGTCTCCACTACAAGGTAGACCGGTTTGGACCGCGTGGACGCGCCATGTTCTTAGATTCAAGGCATGGCGTTTCTTTTTTTGATGGGCTGTGCCGGGATACACTTTACGGTGGCACAGGAAGGCAGCACGGTGGTGGAGGGGGCGGGCCTGTTGGGCGAGCTGCTCGGCAGTCTGGACTTCGGAGGGCTGGACAACTTCGAGGTATCGGTGGAGCAGAAGTTGGCCGATCAGGGCGTTGCTCCAGGCGATCTCACCGCCCTGAACCTGACCGCCATCGACCTGCGCAGCCCCGATGGCCGCTTGGACTTCATCGATCAGCTCCAGGTGCAGGTCGGTGCGGCGGGTGTGGCGCCCTTTCTGGTGGCATCGGGATCAGACTTCTCAGGCTCTGCCGGATCATTGACTTTGGAAGATGTGGATTTGGTAGAAGCCATCGTAGCCGGGCAGATGTACTTCCAGGTGGACGCCACCGGCGAGCCGCCGGCGGAAGACACCACCATCCAGCTCACCGTGGAGGCGGAAGGGTGGGCCACGGCTCAGGGCGCCGCATCCCAGTTGTAGGCGCCGCATGAGAATCCTCCAGATTTCCCGCGTCTTCTGGCCGAATATCGGCGGCATCGAGAAGCATGTGCAGTGGCTTTCGGAAGCCCTGGTGCGGCGGGGGCACCAGGTGGATGTGGTCACGTTGAATCGCTCCTTTGCCGATAACTCCGCAACCCCCGCCTACAGTTGCCTGGATGTTCCCGAGAGTGAGGGGAAGATCCATGTCTACCGGGTGCCCTTCATCGGCTCTACCCGCTACCCCATCGCACCCCGGATCCGCAGGTTTATCCCCCGCTATGATCTGGTTCATGTGCACGGCATCGACTTTGCCGCGGACTGGGTGACCGCCACGCGGGCCTGGCACCAGCGTCCGATTGTGCTGTCCACCCACGGTGGCTTCTTCCACACCAACTTC
Source organism: Alphaproteobacteria bacterium (assembly GCA_040376425.1). Lineage (GTDB taxonomy): Bacteria > Myxococcota_A > UBA796 > UBA796 > SXON01 > CAITDR01. The sequence continues at coordinate 10,128 of JBEIQS010000138.1, forward strand.
GCCGCCGGGCTGAAGCCGCTGTGGTTCCAGACCGCCACGCGGACCATGCTTCGCTATGTGGACCAGCTTCTATGTACGTCTGAAGCTGATTTTGAGACTTTTTCGAAGGTCACCGAGCGGGGACGACTGCTGACACAGGCCGTCGACCTGAGGCCCTGGCGCACGCTGCCCCGGCAGCCCCGCGATGGGCACTGGGTGAACATCGGGCGGGTGGACGTCCACAAGGGCATCGCCGACCTGCTGCGGACGCTGGCGGTGGTACGCGACCAAGATCCCCGGCCTTTCACCATGGAGATCATCGGTCCAGAGGTGGTGCCGGGGCTGGTTGCAGAGCTGAGCGCCCAGCGCGACGCCCTGAAGCTCGGCGACCGGGTCCATTTTCGGGGGAAGCTGCCGTTTTCTGAGCTGCAAGCCGCTGTAACCGGCGCACAATTAGGCCTTTTTCCTGCCGAGTACGAGAGCTTTGGCATCTCAGTGGTGGAGACCATGGCCGCGGGCCTGGTGCCGGTCTTGTCCGACATCCGCGCCTTCCGCTCCTTTGTGCAGGATGGCCAGAACGGATTTATTACGGATTACAAAAAACCCGAGCAGGCGGCACAGCGTATTCTGAAGGCCCGCGATCAGGCCGCCGCGCTGGGTCCGGCCGCCCAGCGGACGGCTGCGGACTACGACTGGGACCGGGTGGTGATCGAGGTGGAGGCGGTATACCGGAGCCTGCTGGGAGCGCGGCCCCGGTCCGGTTAGAGAGATTTTTCTTGGAGTTTTGATGTTCCCTGCCCCGCACGATCTGAGCTGTCCCGCTGCATCCCCCGGCTCCCCGGTCCAAGTGGAGGTGATCGAAGTGGGCACCATGGATGCCGACTGGAAGTTTGTTCAGAATGACGGAAAGGAGGGCCCGGTGTCCCTGACCATGCGGGTGGGTGTAATCCACCACCCCGGGGGCACGATCCTGGTGGATGCCGCACAGGGGCAGGCGACGCGGGATGGCAAGTGGCCGGGCTTTCCGGTCAGCAGCAAAACCCAGCACATTCCTGAGGGCTCAGCCCTGCACGAGCGGAACTTGAACGCGAAGAAAGTACTGCTCACGCACGGCCACTACGACCACATCGGGGGTCTGGTGGACCTGCCGGGGGTGGAGGTATGGCTGACCCCGAACGAGTGGATCTACCTGAACTCTGGCGCGCTGGGAGCGGGGGCGGTTCTGCGTGCAGATGTCACGTGGAAGCCGGTTTTACCGACCGGGCAGGTGTTGGATCGGCCTGCAACCGACGTGATGGGCGATGGCACGGTGTGGCTGCTGTCCACGCCCGGCCACACGCCGGGGGCCGCATCGGTGCTGGTCCGCGCCGCAGACGGGCCGTGGCTTTTTGTGGGAGATACCGCCTGGGTGGACAACCACTTGGTGGATACCCAGCGGCCTTGGCTGGTTTCTGCGCTCTTTGACTCCAACCACAAGCAGTACCTGGAGAGTCTGGCCTGGGCACGGACGCTGAAAGCGGCCTGTCCGAACCTGCGGGTGGTGACGGGGCACGACCCCACGCCCTTTGTACCGCCCGCCAATTGAAACATTCTGAATCAGACTTGAAACATCAGTGAAACAGGTGGAAACAATCTGAAACAGGCTGAGGCGGGGTGGGTGGATGAATCGCCCCCTTTTGCGCCTGTGGGCATTTTGGCACGCTTTTTGCTTGGGTAGGGGCAGGAGTACCCATGCCGCTCGTAGAAACCATCCTGGTTCCCCTCGACTTCTCTGACTGCTCGCACCATCTGGTGCAACATGCCAGTGGGCTTGCCCAACAGCTTGGGGCGCGCCTGCGGTTGTTGCACGTGTACGAGGCACCGCGGGGTCTGTCCCTGAAGGCCGAGCTGCACCCGTCTGCACATCCAGAGGGGGTGCGGGTGGAGAGCTGGGTGACCGAGGATGTGGAACGGCGGATGCCCGTTTTTGATGCGATTGCCCGCGAGGCCAACGTGGGTGCGACGCATCGCCTGGCCTTCGGCGAGGTGGCCCCGACCATCCTCGCGGTGGCGTCCGAGGAGAAGGTGGACATGATCCTGATGGGAACCCACGGTCGCAGTGGGGTGCTCCGGGCCTGGATGGGCAGTGTGGCAGAGGCGGTGCTCCGCGAGGCAACGGTGCCGGTGATGACGCTGCGGACACAGCATCATCCGGGGTGTAAAGCAGCTTCCTGCGCCGTTTGTAGCCTGGGGAAGACGCCGGTGGAGAAGGCGATTTTGGGGGAGGTGGAGGGCTGAAGGGGGGGGGCCATGCAGCGACGGCTTGTAGGTTGGCGCGGGGAGTGGATGACGCACGCCCGTTGCACGATGCAAAAGCCACCTGCTCCCACACCACATTTCCATAGGGTGCGACCGCCGCACAAGGCGAGGCCCACGCAGCCCCGGTCCCCACCCCCATTTCAGGTTACACCCCACCGATGGAGATCTGCACCGCCTGCGGCACCCGGGCGCTTTCACCATCCGCACCCTGCGCGCGCTGCGGGGGGTTGGGCGTTGTGTCTGCACCAGAGGCGGAGGCGGCCTGGGTGGGCCTGCGCGCCACCTTCACCTGTAGAGGCTGCGGGCACCGCGCGCCGCTGGATCACCTGGACATCGACGGAAGTGTGGACTGTCCCTATTGCGGGCTCTCCCAGCGCTTTGAAGCAGCACTCTGGCGGCCGGTGCTGGCCGATCTGCACGCCCTGGCCGATCTCGGCGACTCCGCCGAGGGCCGGAATCCGCACGAACGGATCTCCATCGCCGCACACAACCCCCACTGGCCACCCAAGTCCCCGCTACTTTCCGTGGAAGAACGCCACAAAGGCGAAGATGGGGTCAACCAGGTCCTGAGGGTGGAAGCCGCCTTGGGCCACCCCACCTGCCCCCGCGGCCACGGCCCCCTGCGCATCGCCACCGGCCGCGAGACGCTCAGTAGCTGCAGCGCCTGCGACTTCCGCGCCCGCTATCCCAAGGCTCCGGACTTTTTCAGCCCCCTTTCTGCCGTTCTCTCCAACGAAGGCCGCACCGATCTCGCTCCGGCCCGCACCATCCAACGCGACGGCATCCTGTCGCTGTCCTGCCCCTCCTGTGGCGCGCCCCTGCCCGCCACCGAGGGCAGCAGCATCGTCGAGTGCAGCTTTTGCCACCTCGTCTCCCGACTTCCGGGGGACAGCACCAAAGGCAAAGCCCGCTCGATGCCCGCCCCACAGCTCTGGTGGATGGCATTCTCCGGGCCTTCCTTGCGCCGGAGGGAGCTGGAGAAGGGACCGGAAAAGGGCGGGCGCAGCCTGGAAGAGGCCCCCTTGCGATCGAATGCCGACCTGCTGGGCCAGGGTATGAAGTGGGGTCCGGTGATGATTTTCCCGGCCGTTGCCTTGCTTTTAACGGGCGCGGCCTGTCTGGCCCTGTGGCACGCGGGAATGCTGGGTTGATCTGTGTCCAGCGCTGACCGGCAGACCATCGCGCGCGGGGCGGGGCTGACCCTGCCCGGCACCCTTCTCGGCAATATGCTCCTTCTGGGGCTGGACTTTTATCTGAACCACCGCCTGAGCACCGCCGACTATGGGGCATGGGGATCGATCCGCCGTCTCTTGACGCTGCTCGGTTTGGTCGGGATGTTGGGCATGGAAAATGCGCTTCTCAAGCGCATCGCCAGCGGGGACCCCGCCGCACCCGTCTTGCGCAGCGCCCTGAGCGCCGCCGTTGGCTGCTCCGCCCTCCTGGCGCTGCTCTTGAGCCTGGGGGCGGGCCCTCTGGGGAGCTGGCTGGGCAGCGACAGCTACCGCTCAGTCCTGCTGATCTGCGCCTTCACCCTACCGCTCTCCGCAATCCGGCTGCTCAGTGTCACCCTGTCGCAGGCCTACAAGGTGGTGGGCGACCGCGTCCTGGTCATGTTTCTGTTGTGGCCCCTGGCCCAATTCCTCATGCTCTTTTTGTGGCCAGGCACCGGCATTGAGGGCGCGGCCATCGCCTACACAGCCGCCATGGCGCTGGGGGCGGGCGTGGCGGTGGGCCTGTCCGGCCGGGTGCAGCCGGGGGCCTGGTCGGGGACGGTTCAGCGCGGCGGGCCGTCGCTGCCGCTCTCCGAATTGCTGCTTTTTTCCTGGCCTCTCTGGCTTCAAGCGGTGCTGGCCGGGGGCTATGGCTACCTGGACCAGCTCCTCTTGGCGGGGCTGCGCTCGCCGGAAGCGGCGGGCATCTACGGCCCTGTAGCCACCCTCGCACCACTTTTCGGTCTGGGCCTCGCCTCGCTCAACAGCATTTTTTGCACCGATCATCGCTGAAAAATATGCCAAGCAGCAGCGCACCGAGCTGGCGAATCTGTATCGCACCGTCACCCGCTGGGCCTTGGTACTCTCCCTCCCCCCGCTGCTGGTCGCGGGCCTGCTACCAGAGGCCGTGATCGGCCTGTGGCCCAATGGGCGGGTGGAGGCGGCACCGGCCCTGCAGATCCTCTGCCTCTCCTGGCTGCTCTGCACGGCGGTTGGGAGCGTAAATTATTTATTGATTATGTCAGGACATTCTCGGGCCACCTTGTGGAACAGCCTGCCCGCGATGATCCTGAACCTGGGGCTGTCGGTGGCCCTGGCCCCCACCCTGGGCCCCACCGGTGCGGCGATTGCAAACGCAGCGGCCATGGGGACGGCCAATGCGGTCGGACTGGCCCAGGTATGGCGCGTCCTGCGCCTCCACCCCTTCCACATGGGGCTTTTGAAGCCAGTTCTGGCCGCAGTCCCCGCCGGTGCCGTGGTGCTTGCGGTCGGTAGCCAGGGGATGTCCCCCCTCCCCACCGTGCTGCTCTCGGGCCTGGCCGGCGGCCTGGGCTTGCTCGCCACCTTGCCCCTTCTGGGCCTGGACGCCGATGATCGGGAGCTGCTCCAGAAGCTGCTCCGCCGGCTTCGCCGATGATCGTGGGCATCCTTAGCCTGGCGATGGCCCAAACCACCGTGGTGGACCTGCACGCCCTGTACAACCACGACCTCTTCACGACGGGCGACGGCCCCGCACCCTACTACCGGATCAGCGAATCCTCCGCTGCCTCCCTCCCCTTTCCCATGCACATACGGGTAGAGGACAGTCCGGACGTGCTGCTGATGGCGCCGGGGCAATCCTACAGCATCCCCGTCGGGAGTGCAGGACACACGATCTACCTGCTCACCGCCGGCTATGGGAGCCTGGAAAGCCGCGACATCGCCGCCGATGGCACCCTTCGCTACGCGAACGGACAGGTCCAGAACATCAAGTGGCTGGTGGGCGAGCACGCCTGGCCCGCCTGGGCGGGTGCCACCGGGCGCTCGGCCGATCCCGTCGCTCTGGGCCGAAACCCCTCCGGCGACCTGCTCACCGCCTCCCTGCTGACCGTGCCCCTGGCCTATCCCGACGTACCCTTGACATCGGTAGAGGTCAAAGCCCGCAATGGAAGCCTGAAGCTGGCACTCCTCTCCCTATCAATCTCTACTGAAGCCCCCGCCCCCGTACAGGCCGAGCGCCTGGACAGCAGCCCCCGCTGGTATGACTTTCCGCTGCGCACCGACCGCCCCCTCCCCGGCCTCGTGCCGCCCCAGCCCCACGGCTTTCTGAAGGTGGAAAGCGGACGACTGACCTGGGAGGACGGACGTCCCGCTCGCTTCTGGGGCGTTAACCTCGTC